>NZ_JAAPBF010000387.1 GCF_022695985.1 Streptomyces sp. NP-1717
ACGGGTAAGAAGACGCCTACTTGTCGAATTCGCCGCGATTCAGGGGCGGAACATGATCGCCGGGCGGGCCGCGTGTGCAGCCCGCCCGGCGATCGGGGACGGCTCCTCCACCGGGCGGACCCGGTGAGCTCTTCCGGTCACCCCACTAGTTCGTGGTGAACGCCACCACGAGGTACTCCTTGCGGTCCTTGCTGTAGTCGCTCGGCTCGCTGATCAGCGTCTCCGAGGTGTACATCCGGCCGCCGCCGAACCGGATCTCGGCGCCGTCCAGCGAGAAGCTGGTCTCGGCCTCACGGACGGACTCCTCGGCGGGGTTCTCCATGAGAACCGTCTCCTTGAAGGTGCCGCCGTCGATGGAGACGATCTGTCCGCCCTTGTCGTACGGGGGCCACTTGTACGCGATGATGTTCGACCCGTCCATGCGCAGCGGGTACATCGCGTAGCGCTCGCCCGCGTCGGCACGGTCGGTCGTGGCCTTGCCGGTCGCGAGGTCGAAGGAGACGATCTCGTTGGTCTGGCCGTACTCGTCGCCGGTGCCCTCGTGCTCCTCGGTGGGCACGTAGATCCTGTCGTTGCCGACGGCGAGCTTGGAGCACTGCTCCACCTCGGTGGAACCGCACCGGCCCGCGTACTTGTCCGCGTCCACGGGGATCTTGGCGCGCAGCTTGCCGGTCTTCTCGTCGATGGAGAAGAAGTCCGAGATGCCACTGCCGTCACCGGCGGTGTCGCCGACGTCGGCCGCGACGACGAGCGGCTTGGTGGAGACGATGGAGACGTACTCGACGCCCGCGGGCATCTTGAACTTGGAGATCGGCGACCCGTCGGTCGGCTTCACCGTCTCGATCGTCACCGTCGGGTCGTCGTACGAACCGCACTTGCGGGCCGCGACGAGCGCGGGGCCGCCGCCGTAACCCATGTCGTAGCAGCCCTCGGCGTTGACGTCGGGCTTCCACAGGTTGTCGCCGGTGGCGAGGTCGAAGGCGGCGCCGCCGTCGGTGCCGCCGACGGCGACGGTCTTGCCGCTGAGGGTGACCTCCCGGAAGGCGGCCTTGTCGTCACCGGAGTTGCCGCCCGTGACCGACTCGGTCCACAGCAGCTTGCCCCCGTCGAGGTCGATCGCGCCGACCTCGGTGCACTGGACGTACTTCTCCTTGGCGGTCGGCTTGCTCGCGGCGAAGACGACGGCCGTCTTGTTGTCGTCGGTCGCGTGGCGCGAGGCCGCGCAGAGCTGGCCGGGCAGCGGGATGGTCCAGAGCTGCTTGCCCGTCTCCGCCTCGTAGCCGACGATCTGGTTCACGCCGGTCTTGACGTACGCCTTGTCGGTGAGCCAGGAGCCGGACACGTCGGTGATGTCGGCGACCTTGGGCTGCGGGAGCTGGAAGGCGACCTTCGACTTGTTGTTCCCCGGGGGCTTCTCCGAGCCGCCGCCGAGGGACTTCCCGTTCTCGCCGCCCTTGTCACCGCCCTTGGTGTCGGACTTCTTGGCCCGGTTGTCCTTGTCGTCGTCGCCGCTGGAGGCGAAGTACACGCCACCGCCGACGATGAGGACGACGGCGACGACCGCAGCGATGATGATCTGCGCCTGCGTGTTGATCTTCTTGCCGCCCGGGGCGCCGGGACCGCCGGGACCGCCCGGACCCGGCTGGTTGTACGGCTGGCCCGGCTGCTGCGGATAGCCGTACTGGGGCTGGCCCATGGGCTGCGTCGGCGGCTGCTGCGGATAGCCGTACTGCGGCTGGCCGGGCTGGCCGGGCTGCTGCGGGTAGCCGTACTGAGGTTGACCGGGCTGTGTCGGCGGCTGCTGCGGGTAGCCGTAGCCGGGCTGCTCGGGCGGCGGCGTCGGTGCGCCGAATCCGCCGGGAGGCGGCTCGGTCGGTGCGCCGAAGCCCCCGGCCGGCGGCTCCTGCGGCTTGCCGAACCCGCCCTGCGGGGGCTCGTTGGTTGGCTGGGGTGGCTGGCTCATGGCGTGCGTACCTCGGAGAAAGGGATGAGTGTGCGTACGGAGCGGAGTCGGAGAGACACGGAGTGTGTCACTTCCCGAAGGCCATCATGGTCTTCGTCTCCATCTCGGCCTTGTCGTCACTGGCGCTGACGCGGCTGCTGGTCACGTAGAACCGTCCGCCCACGTAGTCCAGTTCGGAGTCGTAGAACGAGCTCTCGATCTGGGCGGTGGACTGCGGGTTGTTGAGCAGCACCTTGGGGGCGCCACCGGTGGGCGCCAGGGTCGCGACGGCGCCGCCCTTGTTGTACGACGGCTCGAAGTAGAGGAGCACGTTCGCGCCCTCCATCCGCAGCGGCGTCATGACGCGCTCGGCCGGGGCCTTGGCACGCCACTTGGCCTTGCCGGTGTCGAGGCTGAAGGCGATGACCTCGTTGGTGCCGGACGAGCCGGTCTCACTGGGCTGCGTCGCCATGTAGAAGGTGCTGGCGTCGGCGGCGACACCGACGCAGCCGTCCAGGTTGTTGCCGAAGACGATGAAGCCTCCGCCGCACTTGGGCTGGAACTTGTCCTTGCCGCCGTCGATCTGGGAGCGCACGGTGCCGTTGTCGTTGAGCGCGACGATGGCCCAGGACTTCTTGTCCGGCTCGGTCAGCGACAGGACGATCGGGTCGCTCGAATAGACCTTGTCGAGTTCCCAGTTGGTCTTGAGCTTGTACGTCCACTTGGCCTTGCCGGTGACCGGGTCGAGCTCCTGCACCTGGTTCTGCCGCTTGTCCAGCTCACCGCCGCACGACTCGGCGGCGATCATCCTGGGGCCGCTGGAGATCGCGTCGGGCTGGCAGTTGCCCGCCACCTCGTCGAAGAGCGGCTTGCCGTCGCTCATCCGGAAGGCGTTGGCGTGACTGGTGCGGGCCGCGGTGACGGTGTCGCCGTTGATGGCGAGGGTGATGTCGGTGAGGAAGTCGAAGTTGCCCTTGGGCTTGATCTCCTGCTTCCAGCCGCCCTTGCCGGTCTTGAGGTCGACCTGCTGGAGGACGGCGCAGTCGGCCTTCTCCGTGACACCGTTCTTGATCCCGATGACGATCTTGCCGTCGGCCGTGGGCATCGTGGGCGCGGCACACGCCTCCGCGGGCAGGGTGAGGCTCCACTTCTCCTTGCCGTCCGCGGCGCTGTAGCCGACGATCTTCTTGTACATGGCCTTGGCGACGATGTCGCCGGCGAACCACGGGCCGTACACGTCAGCGCCGTTCTTCGGCAGGTCGACGTCGTTCTTCTGGAGCCAAAGGATCTTCGACTCGCCGTCCTTGCGCCCGGCGTTGAGGTCGTCCTGCGCCTCGCGCCCGCCGCCGGTGCCGTCACCGTTGTCGGGCTCGTCGTCCGAGCCCTTGTCGTCGGGCTTGGAGTCGTCGTCCTTCTTGCTGACGTTGTTCTTGCCGCCCTCGTCGTCACCGCTGACGACGAACCAGGTGCCGCCGCCGATGACGAGCAGGCCCGCGACGGCCGCGGCGATCACGAC
>NZ_JAAPBF010000388.1 GCF_022695985.1 Streptomyces sp. NP-1717
TCCCCTTCAAGGTGTACGGCTCCGAAACCACCGCCCTCGCGTGCGCGGCCCGCACCGCTCCCACCTGCGGGGCCCGTCCCCGCAAGGGTTCACGGCCGTCCCACGGAGAGGACGCGAAGATCGGCGGCGGCCCTCCGCCACGCGTCCCGACCCTGACGAGCGTCCACCGCTCCTCCACCTTCAGGAGGTGGAGCCGGCACTCCCCCTACTCCCTGAGGCGGACGCAGCTTCGGGACCTGGGGCCGATCCCCTGGGAGGGGCCCGCTCCTAGCGTGGAAGCCATGACCACGCCTGTCTGCGCGAGCGCCTCCAAGGCCGCCTCGTATTCGCCGTACCACCCGAACTCGCACCCACCCGCGCACTCCGCGCACCAGCCGCCGTCCCAGTCGCACACGCACACGCCGTACAAGTCCTTCTCGTCGTACGTACGGGCGCGGGGGCCCGTGCTGCTGCGTACCGCGCGCTCGCTCACCGCGAATCCGAGCGATGCCGAGGACCTTCTCCAGACGGCGCTCACCAAGACGTACGTCGCCTGGGACCGGATCGAGGACCACCGCGCCCTCGACGGATACGTCCGCCGCGCACTCGTCAACACCCGTACCTCG
Source organism: Streptomyces sp. NP-1717 (assembly GCF_022695985.1). Lineage (GTDB taxonomy): Bacteria > Actinomycetota > Actinomycetes > Streptomycetales > Streptomycetaceae > Streptomyces. The sequence continues at coordinate 606 of NZ_JAAPBF010000388.1, forward strand.
CAGTGGCGCAAGCGCAAGGTCGACGAGTTCGCCTGCGAGGAGCTTCCCGAGCCGACCGGGCTTCCGGCGCCCGACCCCGCCGAGGAGCGGGTGCTCCACGACGCGATGTGGCGCGCGGTGATGAAGCTGCCGGACCGGCAGCGCGCGATGGTGGTGCTCCGTTACTACGAGGACCTGAGCGAGGTGCAGACGGCCGAGGTGCTGGGGGTCTCCGTCGGCACGGTGAAGAGCGCGGTGTCGCGGGCGCTCGGGAAGCTCCGCGAGGACCCGGAGCTGGTGCCCGTCCGCTGAGTGGCCCGAGTCGGGCCTTCGAGTCGGGGCCTTGTTTTCTACTCCCGGGTAGTGACATACCACGCGGTATGTGCGCAGAATCGCCGCACAGCTTGTCGACACGCCGCGCTTCTGTCGCGTAGCGCCAGCGCCCACCGGGAGGACGCCGTGCTGAGCACCATGCAGGACGTACCGCTGACAGTGACCCGCATCCTGCACCACGGGATGACCATCCACGCGAAATCGCAGGTCACCACCTGGACCGGGGAGAGTGAGCCGCAGCGCCGCAGTTTCGCGGAGGTCGGCGCGCGTGCGGCACAGCTCGCCGGCGCCCTGCGCGACGAACTCGGTGTCACGGGTGACGAGCGGATCGCCACTCTCATGTGGAACAACTCCGAACATGTCGAGGCGTACTTCGCGATTCCCTCCATGGGAGCCGTCCTCCACACGCTCAACCTCCGCCTTCCGCCGGAGCAGTTGGTCTGGATCGTCAACCACGCCGCCGATCGCGTCGTCCTCGCCAACGGTTCGCTGCTGCCGCTCCTCGTGCCGCTCCTGCCTCATCTGCCGACCGTCGAGCACGTCGTCGTCTCCGGCCCCGGCGACCGCGGGCCGCTGGCCGAAGCCGCCGCCGCGACCGACGGCCGCGTCCGGGTGCACGAGTACGAGGACCTGATCGCCGGGCGCCCCACCACGTACGACTGGCCCGAGCTGGACGAACGCACCGCCGCCGCCATGTGCTACACCTCCGGCACCACCGGCGACCCCAAGGGCGTCGTCTACTCGCACCGTTCGATCTATCTGCATTCCATGCAGGTCAACATGGCCGAGTCGATGGGGCTGACGGACAAGGACACGACCCTCGTCGTCGTACCGCAGTTCCATGTGAACGCCTGGGGCCTGCCGCACGCCACCTTCATGACCGGCATCAGCATGCTGATGCCCGACCGCTTTCTCCAGCCGGCGCCGCTGGCCGACATGATCGAGCGCGAGAAGCCCTCGCACGCCGCCGCCGTGCCGACGATCTGGCAGGGTCTCCTCGCCGAGGTCACCGCCACACCGCGCGATCTGAGCTCCATGGTCCGTGTCACGATCGGCGGTTCGGCCTGTCCGCCCGCGCTGATGGAGGCGTACGACAAGCTCGGCGTACGGCTCTGCCATGCCTGGGGAATGACGGAGACCTCGCCGCTCGGTACGACGTCCAACCCGCCCGCGGGTCTCACCGCAGAGGAGGAGTGGCCCTACCGCGTCACGCAGGGCCGCTTCCCCGTCGGCGTCGAGGCCCGGCTGACCGGCCCCGGCGGCGACACCCTGCCGTGGGACAACGAGTCGGCCGGTGAGCTGGAGGTGCGCGGGGCCTGGATCGCCGCCGCGTACTACGGCGGCGCCGACGCCGAACGGCTCAAGCCCGAGGACAAGTTCAGTGAGGACGGCTGGCTCAAGACGGGCGACGTCGGAGTCATCAGCCCCGACGGCTATCTCACCCTCACCGACCGGGCGAAGGACGTCATCAAGTCCGGCGGCGAGTGGATCTCCAGTGTGGAACTGGAGAACGCGCTCATGGGCCATCCCGACGTCGCCGAGGCCGCGGTCGTCGCCGTGCCCGACGACAGGTGGGGCGAACGACCCCTCGCGACGGTCGTGTTGAAGGACGGCGCGAGCGCCGACTACGAGTCGCTGAAGACCTACCTCGCCGGGAAGATCGCCAAGTGGCAGCTCCCCGAGCGGTGGTCGGTCGTGGACGCCGTGCCGAAGACGAGCGTCGGCAAGTTCGACAAGAAGGTGATCCGCAAGCGCTACGCGGACGGGGAACTGGACGTCACCCGCCTCTAGGGCCTGTCTTCGCCTTCGCACCAACTGACCCTCGAACAGACCTTCTTGAGGGTCAGTTGGTGCCGATCTTCGCGAGCAGTTCCACGATCCGCGACTGCACGTCCTCACTCGTGGACCGCTCGGCGAGGAAGAGCACGGTCTCCCCGGCGGAGAGCTGCGGCAGTTCGGCGCGGTCGATGCCGGTGGAGGTGTAGACGACCAGCGGCGTACGGTTCAACTGGCCGTTCGCACGCAGCCAGTCGATGATGCCCGCGCGCCGGCGCCGTACCTGCATGAGGTCCATGACCACCAGGTTCGGCCGCATCTGGCCCGCGAGCGTGACCGCCTCGCTGTCCGTTCCCGCGCGCGCCACCTGCATGCCGCGGCGCTCCAGCGTCGCCGTCAGCGCGAGCGCGATCTCCTCGCTCTCCTCGATCAACAGCACGCGCGACGGGTGCTGTTCGCTGTCGCGCGGCGCCAGGGCCTTGAGCAGCACGGCGGGGTCGGCCCCGTACGCCGCCTCGCGAGTCGCCTGCCCGAGGCCGGCCGTCACGAGCACCGGGACCTCGGCGGCGACGGCGGCCTGGCGCAGCGACTGGAGCGCGGTCCTGGTGATCGGGCCGGTCAGCGGGTCCACGAAGAGCGCCGCGGGGAACGCCGCGATCTGCGCGTCGACCTCCTCGCGGGAGTGCACGATCACCGGGCGGTAGCCGCGGTCGCTCAGGGCCTGCTGGGTGGAGACGTCCGG
>NZ_JAAPBF010000389.1 GCF_022695985.1 Streptomyces sp. NP-1717
GCCCAGATGGCGCTCTTCCCGATGTTCTTCCTGGTGAGCCTCTACCTCCAGAGCGTCCTCGGCCAGAGCCCCCTCCACGGCGGGCTCGGCCTGCTGCCGCTCTCCCTCGTCGTCGTCGCCACCGCCCCGCAGGCCGGCCGCGCCATCGGGCGGCTCGGCCTGCGCGCCACGATGACGCTCGGCTTCACCCTCCTGTTCGCCGGCATGCTCTGGCTGTCGCTCGCGCTCGCGGCCGAGGGCACCTTCTTCTCCACCGTCCTCGCGCCCAGCCTCCTGCTGGGTGTCGCTCTGCCGCTCGTCATGGTGACCACCAACGTCGCCGCGACCGCCGACGCGGCGCCGGGCGAGACCGGACTCGCCTCCGGACTCGTCAACACCAGCCAGCAGTTCGGCTCCGTGCTCGGACTCGCCGTACTCGTCGCGGTCGCCACCGCCCGTACCGACGCGCTCGGCGCGGCCGGCGCCGCCGACGAGACCGCGGGCTTCAAGGCCGCCCTCCTCGCCGGCGCCGTCCTCGCCGCCTGCGCCGCGCTGCTCTCCCGCCGCCTGCGGCTCCCCGCGCCCGTGTCCGCGCCCCCGCACCAGGACCAGGTCGGCGGCGCCCGGGGGTAGACCAGGAGGATGAGCGAGTGCGCAGGCGGGGCAGGGCCCGGTCGACGGTCCAAGGTCCGGTGAGGACCAGGGGGGATCGCCGCGAACGGGCAAGGGGCCGCCGGCCGGTCGGGACGCGTGAAGGAGCGCGACAGTGGCCGCGACGGCGGGACGCCGCCCGTCCCGTGTCCCACCACCCACCCGACCCACGGCGAATTCGTAGGGGGATGCACTTCCATGACGCTGTACGACCTTGTCGCGCCCGCGATCGAGGCGCGCTGCGAACCGCGCTACCGAATAACCGGCATACGCGCGGCCGATCCGCTGGGCGCCGACGCGATACTCGCCGCCGTACCCGCGATGAACCGCGACGCCGACGTTCCCGCGCTCACCCTCGCCCTGCGCGCGCTCGTCCCCGACCCCGACCGCACCGCCTCGCTGGGCGTGGTCGAGGCGCTCGCCGCCGTACGCGACCTCGGTCTGCTTCTCGGCTCGCTGAAACGGCACGGTGCGGAGCCGCTCGCCGCCGTCCCCGAGGCCCTGCCCGTACTCCAGGAACTGGGCCGCCGCACCGGCATGGTGCCGCGCGACACCGTGCACCACTACACGACGTGGAACCCACTCGGCGACCGCCAGCGCATGTACACCGGCGAGAAGATGGAGGGGCACCTCCAGGACGCCGTACGAATGGTCTTCCCCGCGCTCGTCGCCTCGCTCGACACCTGCTCGGAGCTGGCGGGGCTGGAGCCGTACGACACCCGGTTCGCCGACGCGCTCGACCGTACGGGCCGGCACGTCCAGGCCATGGTCGACTCCATCGACTTCACGGTCGCGCAGGTCACGCCGGACTTCTTCGCCCGGGACCTCCGCCCGTACTTCGAGGAGATCGACATCGCCGGCCGCGACTACCTGGGCCCGGCGGCGGCCCAGGTGCCGCTCTGGCTGGTCGATCTGACGCTGTGGCAGAGCGACCGGAGCAGTCCGGAGTACGACGCGTTCCTCGACGACTCGGTCCGCTACAGCCTGCCGTCGTGGCGGGTCTTCCACGCGGCGCACCGCGGCTCGACGTCCGCCGTGAGCAAGCTGTCCGCCGCGATCAGCTGGGAGTCGACGCCGCGGCTGCCGCCGGTGCTCGCCGCCTCGGCGGTGTCGCTGGCGCGGGTGCTGCGGATACTGAAGACGTTCCGCGCCCGGCACATCGGCATCGCGCGCAAGGCGTACAGCGACGAACTGCGGCTGTACGAGGCGGGCAGCGGGGGCGCGCCGATCGCGCTGCTGCGCTCGGTGCTGGACCTGACGCGGGACAACGAGACGCTGGTGCGGCACGCGAACGTGCGCATGCACGCGCCGATGACACCGCCCACGTCCGCGCGCAAGCCCGCCCCGAGACCGGCTCCGAGACCGGGGGCGAAGGCCGCGGCGAAGGCCGCGGCGAAGGCAGCGTCGGCGACCGCTGCCGCGTCCACGTCCGCCGCCACGCCGCGACCCGCGCCCACGCCCCCCTCCGCGTCCGCGTCCGTCACCGCATCGCTCCGCGAAAAGAGATTCACCCCATGACCCACATCATGATCGCGGGCGGTGGCATCGCCGGCCTCACCACTGCCCTCTCCCTGCACGCCGCCGGCTTCGACCGGATCACCGTCGTGGAGGCGGCCCGGGAGATCCAGCCGCTCGGCGCCGGGCTGAACATCATGCCCAACGCGGTACGCGAACTCGACGCGCTCGGCCTCCTCGGGCGACTCGACGAGTGCTCCGTACGCACCCGTGAACTGCGCTACTACCACCGCGCCGGCGGGCTGATCTCCCGCGAGCCGCGCGGCCTTGCGGCCGGCTACCGGTGGCCCCAACTGTCCATCCACCGCGGCGACCTGCAACGCGTGCTCGCCGACGCGGTACGGGAGAGGCTCGGCAGCGACGCCGTGGTCGCCGGGGTCCGGGTCGACGGCGTGGAGACCTCGCCGGACGGCCGCGCGCGCGTCCTGCTCGCGCACCGCGACGCACGGGGCGGCAGCGGCGCCTCCGCTTCCCTGGAGCCCGACGTGCTCATCGGCGCCGACGGCATCCGCTCGGCGGTACGGGCCGCGCTGAACCCCGGCGAGGGCGAACCTCCGTGGAACGGCATGCTCGTCTGGCGCGGCGTCTCCCGCGTCCCCGCGCACCGCGCGGGCACGTTCATGTTCATCGCGGGCGACGACCGGCAGAAAGCCGTGGTCTACCCGATGACACACCCCACCGGTCCCGCCGGAGACGACCGGTACGTCCTCGTCAACTGGGCGCTGGCGATGCCGTCGACGGAGCTCACCGACGCCGGGCGCGGCGACTGGAACCGGCCGGTCCCGGTCGCGAAGTTCGCGCACCACTACGCCGGCTGGGAGTTCGACGGCGTCAGCGTCCCCGAGATCCTGGCCGCCGCCGACCGCGCCTTCGAGTACCCGATGGTGGACCGCGAGCCCCTGGCGCGGTGGACCCACGGCCGTACGACCCTGATCGGCGACGCGGCCCACGCCATGTACCCGATCGGTTCGAACGGCGCGACGCAGTCGATCGTCGACGCGCGTGCGCTGGCACACGCGATGGCGACGCACCCGGACCGGGCCGAGGCGCTGACGGCCTACGAGACGGGGCGCCGCCCCGCCATGACGGAGCTTCAGCGGGCCAACCGGCGGCAGGGCCCCGAGGTCGTCATCACTCTGGCCCACGCGCGTGCGCCGGGCGGCTTCACCGACATCGCGGACGTGATCGCGCCGTCCGAACTGGCGGAGATAGCGGCGCGGTACGCGGCGACGGGCGCTTTCGACCCGGAAACGGTGAACGC
>NZ_JAAPBF010000039.1 GCF_022695985.1 Streptomyces sp. NP-1717
GCCGGGGCCACCCTCGCGGTCACCAGCGCGGCCACGACCGTCGCGCTGATGAACTACACCGTCCCGATGCTCACGCTCCCGGATCTGACCGCCGACTTCGGCACCGCGATATCGGCGCAGGCCTGGCTCCTCAACGGCGCCCCGCTCGGCCTCGCCGCCCTGCTGCTCGTCGCGGGCAGCCTCGCCGACGACTACGGCCGCCGCCGGCTCTTCCTCGCGGGCACCCTCGGCCTCGCGCTCACCACCGGACTCGGCGCACTCGCCGGCTCCACGCTCACCTTCACGCTCGCCCGGATCGCCCAGGGCGCCTCCAGCGCCGCGATCATCGCCAGCAGCCTCGGACTGCTCGTGCACGCCTTCCCGCCCGGCCCCGGCCGCATCAGGGCTACCGGCGTCTGGGGCGCGTTCGTCAGCGCGGGAATCGCCGCGGGACCGCTGCTCGCCGGCGGGCTGGGCACGTACGGCTGGCGGCCGCCGTACGTCGCTCTCGCGCTCGCCGCGCTCGTCATCGCGGTCCCCGCCTTGCGTACGCTCGGCGAATCCCGCGCGCCACGGGGCGGGCGCCCCGACCTGGCGGGCGCGGTCGTACTCTCCCTCGCCATGACCGCGCTGCTCAGCGCCCTGACGCTGGGGCGCGACGGGTGGCTGCGCACACCCGTCGTCCTGCTGCTGGTGGCCGCCGCCGTACTGACCGGTGTCTTCGCCGCCGTGGAGCGCCGCGGCGACGCCCCGCTGATCGATCCGCGGCTGGTGGGCCGGCGGCCGTTCCAGGCGGCGACGTCCGGCGCGCTGTTCACGGGGCTGGCGGTGATCGGGCTGTTCAGCTACCTGCCCGCACTGCTCCAGCGGACGCTCGGCATCTCCCCGATGGGCGCGGCCTGGCTGTTCGTGCTCTGGTCGGGTACGGCCTTCCTGGTCGCCCTCCAGGCCCGCCGCCTCGCGGGCCGCGTCGCCGCCCGCCACCAGCTCGTACTGGGCTTCGCCCTGCACGCGGCGGGCGCCCTGTCGATGCTGGGCGCGGTGGGCGCCGGGTCGTGGGAGCGGCTGGTACCGGGGCTCCTCGTCGCGGGCGTGGGCAGCGGCCTGCTGAACGCCGCGCTTCCCCGCCTGTCGGTCGAGTCCGTCCCCCAGGAGCGCGCGGCGATGGGCTCGGGCGCGAACAACACGGCCCGCTACATCGGCTCGGCGGCCGGAGTCGCCCTGATGATCGCGGTGGCGACCTCGGCGGACACCCCGGAGCACGGCACGGACCTGGCGATCCTGGTATCGGCGGGGGTGACGGTGCTCGGGGCGGCACTCGTACTGGCGCTGCGCGACCGGACGTCGGCGCGGAGCTGAGCGAGCGCTCGCACAACGGCGGGGACCACCCCCGTATCTGTCTCGAACACCCTCCGCCCCGAGGGACGTACAGCAGTACGGTGTGGACCATGCGCCCCGACATCCCTGCCGACCACACTTCTGAAGCCGAGCGCCTCCTGCGCACAGCTGCCCAGTACCCCGAAGACCGCGAACCCCTGCTGCTCCAGGCCGCGGCCCATCTCGAACTGGCCGGCGCCCGCGACCGCGCCACCGGCCTCTACGACGACCTCCTCACCGGCGCCCCGGACCACCCCCACCTGGTGAAGGCGCTCAAGGCCGCGAACCTGTGGGAGTACGGCCACGAGGCGGAGGCCCGCGCGATCATCGAGGGCCTGCGCATCGCCGAACCGCTGGAGCCGGCACCGTGGGAGATCGTGGCGGAGACGCTGGAGGCCCACGACGAACTCGAAGCGGCCCACGACTCCTACACCACGGCCCTGAACCTGCTCCTGACCCCGGGCGAGGAGGTCCCGTACTCCGCGGGCTCCCTCCTCCTCGGCCGCCACCGCCTGCGCCGGCTGCTGGGGCTGGAGCACGACGACTGGGACGCCCTCGGCGACCAGGTGAACAAGACGACCGTCCCCCTCGACGAACTCCACGACCCCAAACGCATCTGGGCCCTCGGCTCCGACAACCCGGCCGAACTCCAGGCCGAGATCGCCCGCCTGCGCGCCGAGTTGGGCTCGTACCGCTCGGCGCTCTCCCGGCCGTTCCCGGTCGCGGTCCTGCACTGGCCGGCCGCGGAACTGACCGAACTCCTCACGGCGTACCCGGACCTCCGCACCGAGTACCCCTCTCGCGAGGCGCACCTCGCCCAACTGGAGTCGGCCCTGCGCGAACTCGCCGCCACGGGCACCCCGAACCTGGGCATCGTGACGGGCACGCTCCCCTCCTACGAGGCCTTCGCCGCCTCCGAGGGCGCTTCCCCCTCGGACCCGAACCTCCTCCCCCAGTACGCCACCACCCTGGCAGCCCGCGGCCGCGCCACCTCCTGGCCCCCGGCCCGCAACGCGGCGTGCTGGTGCGGGTCGGGGGAGGCGTACAGGGAGTGCCACGGGGTGGGTTGAGACCGCGCCTCTTGATCGACACCCTCCATTCGCCGACTGACCGCGACCCACCTTTCGGGGGTGGAGGGTGCCGGGGTGTGGAGCTACTCGGGCGTCATCCGGTCATGTCCCATCTGGCTGCGGATGGCGATCCGTCCCATCCGCTGTCCGATTGCCAGATAGAGGCGATCCCCTTACTTTCCAGGTAGCCCGAGTAGGCGCCGATATCTTGAGTGAACAGCCCTATGAGATGGGGCTCTTTGAGTTGGCGCTCACGATAGAGAAAGTGGCTGTACTCGAAGAGTTGACCGACGACTTGACGAACAGCCTCTGTTGAGTTGTTCGCGCGCACGACCTTCGCCTCTACAAGCCACTCAACCTTGGGAGTTCGCCCCTCTGACGTGCGATGGAGCACTAGATCCTTGGGGTGCATCAAACGGGTAATTGGGGTATACCCGCGAGCAACCGCGTGACGACCGAATGAATCGATCAGTTTCTCATGATGTCGTTTCTTGACTTGCTGCCGGGCAACGATATTGGCAACGTAGTCCGAGCTATCCTTCGGGTGGAACCCGGCTAGAGGATCCTCACCCTGCGCACCATGGCCGTCTGGCGCGAAGTTCACTTCAAGATCACCATCCCCGTCGCTGAAATACCACGCTTCCTGAGCGACGGCAGTCCGCTTGAGAAGCCCAGCGGCGTGCGCCAAATCGCCGCTAAGGACGCCATCGTCGGGGAGTTCGGCTAGGTCATAGCTACGCGCGATGACACTGGCCGCCTCATAGGCTCGGGGCCTATCCGCGTGGTGTCGCAATGTAGGTTCATCAATCCAGCCGGCTCGCCTCTGCCTAGCTACCGACCGGCGAAGTCGTTCCGCCTGGCGCCGAAGATGATCCTGACGCGCCTTCCCTCTACCGAGACGGTCTTCCAGATGTGTGATGCCCTGCTGCAACGTGAGCGAGACAGTCTTGAGATCGGCACTGAAGATATAAGCGAGATACAGTCCCTTACCTGGCTCGCGGTTAATCACTGGATCGAACACACCAATCCAAGGAGTCGCGGCGGCACTTGACTGTCCGCCGTACCCCTTGGCGAAGAGTGAAGGTGGCAACGACAAGTCGGTGCGTTCCGCGACTCCTCGCAGAACGATTTGACCTACAACATCCCGCTTCGTCCCAGCGCTGGCATCGTACGTACTCGCGATCTCACGCAGCAGTCCTGACATCCCCATGCGTCGAGGATAGACAGGGGCACTCGGTTCCGATCAGAGCTCGTCACACGAACAACGCGCGAGCCCCACTCACCCCTTTTCAAGATCTCCCGATCCTCAGCTCCCGGCGGGCGTAGTGCCGTTGGATGGACCGTGACACACCGAATCGGCACCCTCTCAAAATTGGGTCTTGCCACTGACGGCTTCTTCGAGCTGTGCTTCGAAGCGCATCTGAGCTCGATCCAGGGTTTCGTCAGGGTCGCAGCCTTGGGCGCGGAGCCAGTGGAGGACGTCGGCGATCAGGTCGATCGCCGCTTTCTCGGCCACTGCCGCCGACAGCGGCGTCGCCACTTCCGTCTCGCTGTCCTGATCTGAGCCGTGGCGGACGATGCTCATCTCGGCTTGTGCGACGCGCGGATTCTTCGGGTGTTCGTTATGCGCCTCCAGTCCCGTGGCCAACTCACACCACACCACCTTCGAGTCGGCACGAGAGATGACGCCCCAACGGTCGGCCACCGCGTCGAGGATCATCAGACCCCGCCCCGACTCGGCGCCGGATGTGGGAGCGAGAAGCGTGGGCATCGCCCGCGTGTCCGGGTCGCTCAGCTCAATGCGGAGGTGAGCGCCGTCCGTTGAGACCGCGAGGGTGACCGGGGTTCCCGGGCCGACGTGGTTGATCACATTCGCCACCAGTTCCGAGACGCAGATCAGAGCCACGTCCTCCAAGTGCGACAGACGCCAGAGGGAGAGATGCAGCCGCATCGCCCTGCGCACTCGGGCGACCACGCGCGGCTCGGCGGTGAACGGCACTTCCCACGGTCGCCGCTGAACGCAACCACTCTCCTGGTAGATGGCCATGCCTCTGCTCCTCCCGCCGGGCGACTCACGTCGTCGCGCCCGTTTGAGCCAGCCGTGACTTTCCGTCACTCGCCATGACAGAATGACAGCGGAGCATCCCTTCATGCAATGTGCACGAAGGGATTAGCTCTAACGAGTGATTGGCGTGAGCGCCCGCTTCCGATGGGATGGAACCCCCGTTATCGCCTGAGGAGTTGAAGTGGCCGGATCACCCACCGCACGTCGTCGTCGCCTGGCGATCGAGCTGAGGAAGTTGCGCGATGAGAGCGGGATGACCTGCAATCAGGTCGGCAAGGAACTGGACTGGAGCGGTTCCAAGGTCAACCGCATGGAGACGGGCCAGGGGCGGGTGCAGCCGTCGGACGTGGACGCGCTGTGTCGCTTCTACGGGACGTCGGACGAACTGCGTGAGTTGCTGAGGGGGCTCGCCAAGGAGTCGAAGACCAAGGGGTGGTGGCACGCGCACGGTGATGCCGTGCCCTCGTGGTTCTCGGTGTACGTGGGGTTGGAACAAGCCGCCAGCAACCTGCACACCTACCAGGGTGAGTTCATCCCCGGACTTTTGCAGACACCTGAGTACGCCACCGCCTTGAGCCGGGTGACGCCCGACCAGGACCATGACGAGATTCCACGCTTGGTAGATGTGCGGATGCGCCGTCAGCAGTTGCTGACGGACGGCAAGGCTCCCGACTTCTGGGCTGTGATTCACCAGAGCGCCCTCATGCATGTGATTGGCGGCAGACAGGTGATGGCAGGGCAGCTCGAACGTATGCTGGATATCGGGCAGCAACGGAACGTGACGGTACAGGTCCTGCCGTACGACGCGGGCGCGTACCCGACCACCGGCCCCTTCACCGTCCTTGGCTTTCCTGAGCAGGAGGATCCAGATGTGGTGTATCGAGAGGGTCTGACAGACTCCGTGTACCTCGAACTCCCAGCAGACGTACGGATCTACACGAAAGCTTTCGACCACTTCAGGGCGCTTGCCCTGAGCCCTCAGCGATCAGCCGCATTGATCCGTTCAGCCTTGGAGGAACATTCCCCATGACGTCGTCCCCCACCACACCCCAGTGGCGAAAGAGCAGCTACAGCAACGGCGCCGGCGGAGAGTGCGTCGAAGTCGCTGAGCTTGCCGGAATAACCGCCGTACGTGATTCGAAGGTGCCCGCAGGCCCTCGGATCGCGATCCAGCACGGCGCGTGGGCCGACTTCGTCGGTGCGTTGCGTGCGTCTCGCCTTGTGTAACCCAGGTTGCCTTCGGCGCTCCCAGTAGGCGGGACTGCGGTCGCCGTGGTATGCGGCTCGATTTAGCCTTGAAGGGAAGACATCCATTCCCATGGCTGAGAGGAGTGATCGCCATGGCGGGACGGAGCCGCAGTGAGGTTGAGTCGGAGATCAAGGAGACGCTCGGTCTCGTACCGCATTTCCTGGCGAAGATCCCCGACGAGATGCTGGACGCCGAGTGGGAGATCTTCAAGAGGATCGAGCTCGGCGAGACGCTTATCCCGAACAAATACAAGGAACTGATGGGGATAGCGTTGCATTCGGAGACGAAGTGCCGCTACTGCCTGCTCTTCCACACGGAGGCCGCGAAGATGTTCGGGGCCACCGACGAGGAGATTCAGGAAGCTGTCCACTACGCGAAGAACAGCGTCGGCTGGAGCGTGTACCTCAACGGTACCCGTGAGAACTACGACGAATTCGCGGAGGAACTCGGGCAGATGAAGGACTACATGGCAGCGAAGGTCTGAGGTCATGCGTCTTGAGTGGGCCCGCCCGGGTGTCGTACGGGCGACTGCTCACGCGTACGAGTTCGCCGCGCTGGTGTCGGCCGCCCGGTTGGTGGCCGAGTCCGCGTCACCCGATATTCCTGCGGAAGCGTTGGAGGAGCTTCGTCAGATCCTCGATGAGTACGACGCCCAGGCGGTGCGTCTGCGCGAAGCGCCGTCCCCTGTGGACGGTGCCTGAGCGCGGGCGCTCTGTCCCGCCGACCGCGCGGTTTCCGGTGCACTGTCGGCAGAGGCGCGAAGCGCATACGCTCCCTGAGTTATGAGGGTGCTGATCTCTGTAGACATGGAGGGCATCTCGGGGATCGTGCATTCCGCCGAGACGAATCCGGACCGCTACGACTACGAGCGAGGCCGTGCGTTGATGACGGCCGAGGCGAATGCCGTGATCGCGGGTGTGCTGGACGCCGAGCCCACGGCCGAGGTGTGGGTTGCCGACGCTCACGGGCCTTTCCGCAACCTGCTGCCGGAGGAACTCGACCGGCGGGCTCGGCTGGTTCGGGGAAAACCACGGCCCCTGGGCATGCTGGGCGGGCTCGACGAGCACACGGACGCGGTGTTGCTCGTCGGTTACCACGCCCGTGCCGGCGAGGGTCCAGCCGTGCTGGCTCACACCATGAGCGACGCCGTCCTGGACGTTCGGGTAGCCGGGAGTTCCCTGGGGGAGATCGGTCTCAACGCCGCCATGGCAGGGCACTTGGGTGTGCCGGTCGTACTGCTCAGTGGTGATGACGCCGCGTGTGCCGAGCTGAGTGAGCTGGTGCCCGAGGCTGCCACCGTCGCGGTCAAACAAGCCCTCGGCCAGGCCGCCGCCGTGGCACTGCACCCCGAGGAAGCTCGGGAGCGTCTGCGACAGGGGGCCGCCGAAGCTGTCACACGACGGGCGGCGGTGCCGCCGTTCGCCCTTGCCGGACCGCTTGAGGTCGAGGTCGACCTCTACGGCCCCTACATGGTCGACCTGGCGACACTCGTGCCGGGCGTCTCACGTGCCGAGGGCGGCCGGACGGTCACCTTCACCGCCGAAGACTTCGCCGTCGCCTACCGGCTGGTCCTGCTCCTCGTACAACTCGCGAGCATCAAGCCCGCCTAGAACCCGTGAATGGCGGCAGCTGTAGTCGTCCGGGTGGTCCTGCATCCAGAGGTTGATCTTGTCGCGGGTGCCGATGTCGTCGTCAACGTGGCCCGGAGTGTGGCGAAGGCGTCGCGGACCGCCTCGACCGGGGGTGTTGTGGCGGCCGTGCGGGGCGAATCCTCGGTGCTGGACGGCAACTCAGCGGCGGACTACGACCGTTGGGCGGGTCGGGCCCGTGGTGGCGAGGTGGAGTCTGGTGAGGACCGCGGAGATCAGTTCCTGTGGGTGGTCGCGGACCAGGGACGGGGTCACGCTCAGGACCGAAACGCCGTGGGATTCCAGGAGGAGGCGGCGGCGGAGAGTGGCGCGGTACTCCGTGATGCCCAGGTGGTATTCCGCCGAGTCGACCTCCAGCGCGACGCCCTCGTAGGGCCAGTAGGCGTCCGGGCGGGCCAGGAAAGCGCCGGCCGGGGTGTGGAGGGTGGGGTTCCAGAGGGGGTCGGGGACACCGGCGCCGAGGAGGGTGTCGCGGGTCTCGCCCTCGGCGATGGAGCGGATGCCGACGCGGAGGTCGTCCAGCACCGCGCGGACCGCGGGGTTGCGCAGGGCGTGGGACGCGTGGAGTTCGGCGCGGAGGTCGTCCGGGTGACAGCGGCCTTTCTGGACGGTGCTCACCAGGAGCGCGCGGACGCGGTCGGGCGAGGGCTCGTGCGCGGCGAAGTCGGAGGCCGCCCGGACCGCCCGGACGCAGGGGATGCCCTGGCCCCGGAGGGTCGGTGGCCAGCGGCGAGTGGGGTGGAGGCGGACGTACGAGCGGTCGCGGAGCCGGCGGCCGGCGTCGACCAGGACGTCGGCCCGGTCGGCGCGGGCGCCCCGTACGCCGTAGATGGCCAGGACCGCCTCGCCCGTCAGGACGGCGGTGCGGCCCGACATCTCGGACGCGCCCCTGGCCGCGAACAGGACGGCCGCCAGAAGCTGTTGCCAGACGTCCGGCTTGCCCGTCTGTATCAGGACGACCCCCGGCAACAGCCGCTGCCAGCGACCGCCGGGCGCGCAGCGGCGGGCGGCCGTGCTGGCGGCCAGGCCGGTGGCGCGCAGTTGTCCGCAGGTCGCCAGGCACATCTGTGTGCGGGCGAGGCGGTCGATGGCCGCGGTGTCCGCTGTTGTGGGTTTCGACATGGGCGAGGCCTGCCCATCCGTGACTCTGTGTAGTGGTAATCACGGAATGTTGTTGCCTTGTGTGGTGTGGGGCGCGTTCAAAGCCCGTTCGCAGGCTGTGCGCAGCGCAGGAACTCCTCGATCAGCGCGTGCAGTTCCGCCGGGCTGTCCAGGTGTACGTCATGGCCCGCCCCCGCGACGGCCTCGACCCGCGTCCCGGCAGGGCGGCGTACGCGCATCTCGTCGGCCTCCGACGCCGGCATGGCGCCCGCCTCGCCCCGGACCACCAGCGTGGGGCAGCGCACCTGGTCCCATTCCTCCCAGAACGAGCGGACGGCGCTCTCCGCCACGCAGCCCACCATCACGTCCCGGTCGATACGCGGATACAGACCGTCGGGGCGGACCTGAAGGCCCGCGGCCCAGGCGAGGCCCGCCGGGCCGCCGCCGAAGAAGCGCACCGCCGTGTCGGCCGAGGCGAACGGGACCGGCCACGAGTCCAGCCAGGTGCCGATCTTGCCGGGCAGTTCGGGGGCGGGGCCCCTCGGTCCGGCCTCCACCAGGACCAGCGCGCGGACGAGATCCGGGTGGGCGGCGGCCGTGAGCAGGGCCGTGAGCCCGCCGAGGGACTGGCCGATCAGGACGGGGCGGGTCAGGGCCAGTTGTCCGATGACGGCGACGGCGTCCCGTACGTGCGCGGCGCGCGAGACGTCCCCGGGAAGGCGGTCGCTCATGCCGTGGCCCCGCGCGTCGTAACCGACGAGGCGGTACTCGGGGCCGAGCAGGCCCGCGAGTACGTCCCACTCCGCCGTGTGGCCCGCGAGGCCGTGGAGCAGCAGGACGGGGACGGCGGGCTGGGCGGATCGCGCGGAGGGCTCCCGTCCGTACTCCGTGCAGGCCAGCCGTGTGCCGTCGGCCGTCGTGATCGTCGTGTGGCGTGCTCTCGGCAAGAAGTCCACCCCTTCGCTGAACGCCTCCGTACAACTGTGCGTACTAGAGAGCACTCCCCCATGGTTGCTGGGTGTGTGGGCCGGACACCGGGTCCGGTTCACACACCCAGCTCTGTCCGGCCGAGGACCTGTCCGGGGGACAGTCGCTAGCTGAGCGCGTGCGAGATCGTGTAGATCAGCAGGCCGGCCAGGGCGCCCACGACCGTGCCGTTGATGCGGATGAACTGGAGGTCGCGGCCGATGTGGGCCTCGATCTTCTTGGACGTGTGCTTGCCGTCCCAGCTCGCGACCGTGTCGGAGATCAGTGACGTGATCTCACCCCGGTACGTCGTCACGACGTAGTCCGCGGCGTCCTCCACCCAGCCCTCCAGCTTCCGCTGGAGCCTGCCGTCCGTCGCCAGGCGGGCGCCGAGCGAGAGGAGGGAGGCGCGGGCGCGCAGGCGCAGTTCGCTGCGGTCGTCCTCGGCCGCGGCGATGATCATCGCGCGTACGGAGGACCACGCCGACGCGATGATGTCCTGCACCTCGGGGCGGGCCAGCAGGTCCGACTTGAGGCGTTCGACGCGGGCCCGGGTCTCCGTGTCCGACTGGAGGTCGGAGGCGAAGTCCCGGAGGAAGCGGTCGATCGCGCCGCGCGCCGGGTGGGTCGGCATGTCGCGCATCTCCGTGACGAAGCGCAGCAACTCCTTGTAGACGCGGTCGCCGATCCTGCGGTCGACGAAGCGCGGCGTCCAGCCCGGCGCGCCGCCCTGGACCGCGTCCATGACCGAATCGCCGTGCTCGACCAGCCAGTCGTGCCCGCGGGCGCAGATGAGGTCGACGGCGCGGTGGTGGGCACCGTCGTCGACGACGCGCGCCAGCATCTTCCCTATGCCGGGGGCGATCTCGGCGGCGTCCGCGCGGCGGGTGATCGCCTCGCCGACGACGGCCTGGACGTCGCTGTCCCGCAGGACGGTCAGCGCGCCGCGCAGGGCCGTGGCGAGTTCGGCGGTGACGCGGTCGGCGTGGGCGGGTTCGGCGAGCCAGGCGCCGAGACGGCCGCCGATGCCCAGCCCGCGCAGCCGGGTGCGTACGACGTCGGAGGAGAGGAAGTTCTCCCCCACGAACGAGCCGAGCGACGCGCCGAGTTGGTCCTTCTTGTTCGGGATGATCGCGGTGTGCGGAATGGGCAGGCCGAGCGGGTGGCGGAACAGCGCCGTGACGGCGAACCAGTCGGCGAGCGCGCCGACCATGCCGGCTTCGGCCGCCGCCGCGACATAGCCGGGCCAGCCGGTGATGCCCGAGTTCTCGGCCCAGGTGGCGAGGATGTAGATGACCGCGACGAACACCAGCAGGCCGGTCGCGGTGGTCTTCATACGGCGGACGCCGCGCCGCTTCTCCTCGTCGGCCTCGGTGAAGCCGAGGGAGCCGAGCGGGGAGAACGGTGAGCGCTTGCCGGGGCCGGAGCCGCCGGGCCCGGAGCCCGGGTCGGACACGGGGCCCGAGCCGTCGCCACCGTTGCCCCCGCCGTTGCCGTTGCCCGAACCGGACCGCGCCCCGGAGCCCGCTCCCGTACCGGAGGAGCCCGAGCCCTGCCCGGACTCCGGACGGGAGGTGATGGCCGTCGCCGACCTGCCCGCGCGGGCGGGCCCGGAAGAGGCCACCTCCGTACGAGCGGAGCCCGCCGCGTCCGCACCGGCCCCGGGCACGGGCCCGCCGGGCGCGGACCGCTCGGTCACCGGCCGATCGGACGCCGCCCTGTCCGCGTCCGCCCCCGTGTCCCTCGACCTGTCCGGTTCAGCCGGATCGCGTCGTTCCATTCAGTCCACCCATCCACATACGTGCCGCCGTGCCGCTGTCCCGCCGGGCCCTGCCGTCGCTTGCCCGGATCAGGCCCCGATCCGGCCCGTCGGCGGGCCCTTGCCCACCCGTACGCATTGTCCCTACCTCTGGTACTCCCGGGGCGCATCCCGAGTTCCCGCGTCATGCCGGATGATGTCCTTTGTACGTAGGTGAGGGAGACACGGGGGACATGAACAGACAACGGGGATTCGCCCTGCTCGCGGGGCTTCTGGCGGTCGTGGCGCTGGTGTGCGTCACGATATTCGCCGGGGTCGGCGCGCTGGGCGGCGGCGGGGGCCGTGACGAGGGCAGCAGTGACCAGGCCGCGGCGTCCGGGAGCGGCGCGGGCGGGGGCGGCCGTACGCCGGTGGGATCGGTCGCGCCCGCGTCCGCCGACGCGTGGGTCGGGACGTGGGCCGCCGCGCCGGCCGGGATCGAGCCGGGCGTGCCCAGGGGCCACGTCGGCCGCTCCATCCGCAACGTCGTGCACACCAGCATCGGCGGCACCGCCGCGCGCATCACCCTCTCCAACCTCTTCAGCCGAGAGGCCCTGCTCATCGGCCGTGCCTCGGTCGCGGTCGCCCAGCACAAGGAGGACGCCGGGGCCGCCGCCGGCACGATGCGTCCGGTCACCTTCGGTAAGAGGACGTCCGTCGTCGTCCCGCCGGGCGGACGCGTCGTCAGTGATCCCGTACGGCTCCAGGTGGCGCCCGACACGGACCTGTTGGTGACCGTTTACACGCCCGCGCCCGGCGGCCCCGTCACCTACCACCCGCGCGCCCTGCGCACCTCGTACACGGCCCTGGGGGACCGTACGGGGGACGTCAGCGGCACCGCGTACATCGAGCGCGCCCCGGTCTGGCGCTACCTCACCGCCGTCGACGTGCTCAACCGGCAGGCGCGCGGCTCCGTCGTCGTCATCGGTGACTCGATCACGGACGGCATCGGCTCGTCGTACGAGGCCGACCGCCGCTGGACCGACACGCTGGCGGACCGGGTGCGCGGCAGCGGTCTGGGGGTGCTCAACGCGGGCATCAGCGGCAACCGCCTGCTGCGGCAGAGCCTCGCCGACGGCAAGGGCCCGAGCGGCGTCTCCCGCTTCGGGCGCGACGTCCTGGAGAGGGCGGGCACCGAGGCCGTCTTCGTCGAGCTGGGCATCAACGACATCATCCGCCGGCCGCACGAGAGAGACGCGGACCGGATCACGGCCGGTCTGAAGAACCTCACCCGGCAGGCGCACGCCCGGGGGCTGCGGGTCGTCGGATCGACGCTCACGCCCTTCGGCGGCAACCCGCGCCACACCGACGAACTGGAAGCGGTACGGGACCGGGTCAACGACGCCATCAGGTCAGGGGAGGTCTTCGACCGGACGGTCGACTTCGACCGGCTGCTGCGCGATCCGTACGCCCCCGACCGGCTGCGGCCCGAGTACGACTCCGGCGACGGTCTGCATCCGAGCGACGCCGGCTACCGGGCGATGGGGCGCTTCGTGAAGCTCGGAGACCTGGTCGGCAAGGAGCCCGCGCAGCTCTGACCACGGGGTAGGAGGTCGCTCAGGTCCGAGTGCCGGGCCGCGAGTCCGCCCGGCACCGAAGCGGGCTCCGCGCCCAGCTCTGAAGACCGGCTCGCAAGTCCGTTCAGGTCCGCGAGCCGGCTCGCGGGTCCGCCCCGCTCTGCGGGCGGCCTCGCGAGTCCGCCCGGCTCCGGGGGCCGGCCCGGAGTCCGCTCAGTCCAGTTCCTTGCGGAGCCTGTCCTTCTCCAGCTCCGCCTTCTTGCGCTCCTCCTTGAGACGGCGCTTCTCCGCCGCCCTCATCTTGCGCTCCACGCCGACGCCGCCCATCATCGAGAACCCCGTGATGATCACGCGCGGCGAGCCGGGACTCACATCCGTCGCCTCGCCGCTCTCGCCGAAGCCGCCCATGATCCCGAAGCCGCGCACCGTGACGTCCATGTCCGGCGGGACGGTGACATGGACGCCGCCCATCAGCGTGAAGCAGCGGATGACCACGTCACGCTGTTCGAACCGGGCCTCACGCAGATCGATCTCGCCACCGCCCATGCAGACCGCCGCGAGGAACTTCGGGCCGACCGTCCACGAACCCTTGCGGTTGAATCCGCCCCAGATGGCGAGGGCCCACTTGGAGGTCGCGGGGCCCTGGCCGACCTTCGCCGCCCACCGTCCGCGCCCCTCACCGTCGCCGGTGCGCGCCAGACCGGTCGTGGCCGCGCCCACCGCCGGCAGGTCGCGTACGAGCGGCTCCAACTCGCCGTGCGTACGGGCCTTGTACGCCGCGTCGAGACGGGTGTCGAACTCCGCCATGTCGATGCGCCCCTCGGCCACGGCCTCGCGCAGCAGTTCGGCGACACGCTCGCGTTCGGCGTCGGAGGCGCGCATCTCGGGAAGTTCACTCGTCATACGCTCAGACTAGTCAAAGGTGAGTCGGCCGTCACAGCGCCGTTCGCTCCGCGGGCTCCGGGACCTTCCTCCTGGAGAGCATCTTCGCGATGACGGACTCGATGTCCGGCTCCCGCACCGACAGATCCATCAGCGGATACTCCGCCGCGATCCGCGCCACCAGCGGCGCCGCCGATTGCGCCGCCGGGAAGGCCAGCCACTGCCGCGGCCCCTCCACCTTCACCACCCGCGCCCCCGGCAGCTCGACCGGCGGCAGCTCCCGTTCGAGGTCGACGACCAGGGTCCGCTCGCTCGCGCCCACCTCGTGCAGTCCGGCGAGCGCCCCGTCGTACATCAGCCGGCCGTGGTCGATGACCATGACCCGCTCGCAGAGCTGCTCGATGTCGGTGAGGTCGTGCGTGGTCAGCACCACCGTCGTACGGCGCTCCGCGTTCAGGTCCCGCAGGAACTCGCGGACCCTGGCCTTGGAGATCACGTCCAGGCCGATCGTCGGCTCGTCGAGGTAGAGCACCTCGGGGTCGTGCAGCAGCGCCGCCGCGATGTCGCCGCGCATCCGCTGGCCGAGCGAGAGCTGCCGTACGGGGACCTCCAGCAGCTCGCCCAGTTCGAGCAGTTCGACGCAGCGCTCCAGATTCTCCCGGTACCGCCGGTCGGGGATGCGGTACATACGGTGCACCAGCCGGTAGGAGTCGATCAGCGGCAGGTCCCACCACAGGGTCGTGCGCTGGCCGAACACCACGCCGATGCGGCGCGCCAGCTTCGTACGCTCCCGCGACGGGTCGATCCCGGCGACCCGCAGCCGGCCCGCGCTCGGCGTCAGGATGCCGGTGAGCATCTTGATGGTGGTCGACTTTCCGGCGCCGTTGGGGCCGATGTAGCCGACCATCTCGCCGCGTGCCACGCGGAAGGTGATGCCGTCGACCGCGCGCACCTGACGCTTCTCACGGCGCAGCAGGCCCGCCCTTCGCCGGACGTCGAAGACCTTCTCGACGCCGTCCAGTTCGATGAGGCCGGGGCCGTCCGAGTCCATGTCCTTCATGTGTCCCTCTCCCGTCCGCGGTGCCGCCCTGTCCACTGCCCTAACTGCCCGTGCTGCGGTACGCGCGCAGCCCCGCCCGCCACGCCAGTCCCGCCAGCGCGCAGCACCCCGCCGCCACCAGCGGTGGCAGGAACGCCACCCAGTCCGGCAGCCCCAGCGGATCCTCACGGTCCATCACGTAAAGCGCGGGCAGCCAGTTGACGAAGGCCAGCGGCACCACGAACGTCACCCCGCGCACCAGGTCCTTCGCGAAGACCGTCGGCGGGTACTGGAGCAGCGTGGTGCCGCCGTACGTGAAGGAGTTCTGCACCTCGGCGGCGTCCTGCGCCCAGAACTGGAACGCCGCGCCCGCCACGAACACCGCCGCGAAGATCGTCGCGCCGCTGAGCAGCATCATCGGGATCATCGCGGCCTTCAGCGGCGTCCAGGCGATGTCCAGGGCCGTCAGCGCGTATCCGAGTACCAGCAGGCCCTGGGTGATCCGGCCCAGCCTCCGCAGCGCGAACCGGTCGGCGGCGATCTGCGCGAGCACCGGCACCGGCCGGACCAGCAGGGTGTCCAGGGTGCCGTCCCTGACCCGGCGGCCCAGCCGGTCCATCGAGCCCATCAACAGGTCGGCGAGGCCGAAGGCCGTGCCCGCGGCGCCGTACAGGAAGGCGACCTCGGGCAGCGAGTAGCCGCCCAGCCGGTCGACGTGGGAGAACATCAGCAGGATCGCGACGAAGTCGAACGCGGTCGCCGCGAAGTTCCCGAAGGCCGTCATGGCGAAGGACGCGCGGTAGGTCATCGTCGAGCGCACCCACATGGCCACGATCAGGCCGTACGCGCGCAGCCCCTCCCGCAGAAGCGGGCGCGACCACTGGCCGGTACCGGCCCCGCCGCCGGCCACCCCGTCGTCAGCCACCCTGCACCACCACCCGTCGCGTCGCCACGGACTGGACCAGCCGCCCGAGCGTCAGCAGCGCCAGCGCCCAGCCGGCCTGGAAGGCGAACGCCCCGAGCAGCCCCCACCCGGTGTGACGGCCGAGGAAGACGTCCGCGGGCACCTGGAGCAGCGACGACCACGGCAGCACTCTCGCGATCTCGCCGAGCAGACCGGGGAAGAGCGTCAGCGGCAGCAGCATCCCTGAGAAGAACAGCCCCACCAGGAAGGCGATCTGCCCCACGCCCGCGCCGTCCATCAGCCAGAAGGCCGACAGGGCGACCAGGAAGCGTACGGAGAAGCTGACGACGACCCCCAGGAACACGGAGAGCAGGAAGGCGAGCCATGTCAGGGGATCGTCGGGCAGCGCCAGGTCGAAGGCGAGCGCGCCGAGCGCCATCGGCACGATGCCGCGCCCCATCAGATGGAAGGCGGCGCGCCCCAAGTCGCCTGCCAGCCACCACAGTTGAAGATCGGCCGGCCGGTAGAGGTCGATCGCGACGTCGCCGGTGCGGATGCGCTCCATCAGCTCGTTCTCGAAGCCGCCGCCCATCATGGCGCAGGTCATCAGCAGCGCCTGGCCGAGCCATACATAGGTGAGGGCCTGCGAGAGGTCGTAGCCGCCGAGCTGCGGGCGCTGTTCCCAGAGCGCCGTGTAGGTGTACGCCACGATGAAGCCGAAGACGGTGTTGGTGAACACTCCGGCGGCCGTGGCGCTCCGGTAGGTCGCGTATCGACGGAAGCCGCCCGCCGCGACGACCGCGTACAGACGCACGTCAGCACTCCCCCTCAGGCCCGTTACGTGTGATGTCCCCGCGCCGTTCCCGCTGTACGGCACCAAAGCGCACGACCCTAGCCCAAGGGGGTCAGCCACCGCGAGCGGTTATCCGGTCGGCGGCTCCGCGCCGGTCCGACCGTGTTTCATGGTGCCTCACATGAATCACCCGAATAACCCGTAACACCCGATATGCAACCCGGTCGAGGAGCCTCCGTACACATGAGCGACGCGCAGCAGCAGGGCTGGGCCCCGCGCGACCCGACGGACCACGGCTCCGGCACGCGCCCCGGCGGCAGGGCCTCCGGCCCGGGGGCCGGCCGCAAGGGGCGCAAGGCCCGCCGAAGGCGCACCGGCTGGCGACGGATCCTGCCCACCCGGCGGATGCTGCTCGGCGCGTTCCTGGTCTGCGCGGTCGTCCTCATCGGCGGCTTCATCAGCGGCTACACCCTCGTCAAGATCCCGCCCGCCAATGTCGCGGCCGTCGCTCAGTCCAACGTGTACCTGTACGAGGACGGCAGCCAGCTCGCGCGCGACGGCGAGGTCAACCGCGAGAACGTGCCCCTCTCCCAGATCCCGTCGCACGTCCGCCGCGCCGTACTGGCCGCCGAGGACCGGGACTTCTACAACGAACCCGCCGTCGACCCCCAGGGCATGGCCCGCGCCGCCTGGAACACGATGACCGGCAAGGGCACGCAGGGCGGCTCCACGATCACCCAGCAGTACGTCAAGAACTACTACCTCGCCCAGGAACAGACCGTCGTCCGCAAGGGCAAGGAGTTCTTCATCGCGATCAAGCTCAACCGCGAGGAGAGCAAGGCGCAGATTCTGGAGGGCTACCTCAACACCAGTTACTTCGGGCGCAACGCGTACGGCATCCAGGCCGCCGCACACGCCTACTACGGCAAGGACATCCAGGACGTCGACACCGCGCAGGGCGCGTTCCTGGCCGCGCTGCTCAACGCGCCCAGCGCGTACGACGTGGCCGTGCACCCGGAGAACAGGCCGCAGGCGGAGGGCCGCTGGAAGTACGTCCTGGACGGCATGGTCAGCGAGAAGTGGCTCTCCCCCGCCGACCGGGCGGCCCTCACCTTCCCGATGCCCGGCGAGGCGAAACCGTCCACCGGGCTCTCCGGACAGCGCGGCTACATCGTCCAGGCGGTCGAGGACTACCTCACCAAGAACAAGATCATCGACGACAGCACCCTCGCCAGCGGGGGCTACCGGATCACCACGACGCTCCAGCGGCCGAAGCAGAACGCCCTCGTCGCGGCCGTCGACGAACAGGTCATGTCGAAGGTCGACGCCAAGCGCGCGGCCGACCGCAACGTGCGGGTCGGCAGCGTCTCCATCGACCCCGCCACCGGCGGGGTCGTCGCCATGTACGGCGGCGTCGACTACACACGGCAGTACGTCAACAACGCGACCCGCCGCGACTACCAGGTCGGCTCCACCTTCAAACCGTTCGTGTTCACCGCCGCCGTCGAGAACGGCTCGCACACCCAGGACGGCGAGCGGATCACCCCCGGCACCGTCTACGACGGCACCAACAAGCGCATGGTGCAGGGCCCGGACGGGCCCACCGGCTACGACCCCGCCAACGAGGACGACGTCAGCTACGGAGACGTCACCGTCAGCGAGGCCACCGACAAGTCCGTCAACTCCGTGTACGCGCAGATGGCGCAGGACGTCGGCCCCACGCGGGTCCGCGGCACCGCGGTCGCTCTCGGCATCCCCGACGACACCCCCGACCTCACCGCGTCGCCGTCCATCGCCCTCGGCCCGGCCACGGCGAGCGTGCTCGACCTGACGGAGGCGTACGCGACCCTCGCCAACCACGGGGCGCACGGCACGTACACGATGGTCACGAGGATCACCAAGGACGGCAGGACCGTCGAACTGCCGCGCCAGAAGCCCGGACAGGCCGTCAGCCGCGAGGCCGCCGACACCACCACGGCGATCCTCCGGAGCGTGGTGGAGGACGGTACGGGGACGGCGGCCCAGTCCGCGAACCGGCCGGCGGCCGGCAAGACGGGCACGGCGGAGGACGACAAGGCGGCCTGGTTCGCCGGCTACACGCCCGACCTCGCGACGGTCGTCGCGATCATGGGCGCGGACCCCAGAACGGCGCAGCAGAAACCGCTGTACGGCGCGCTCGGGCTGACCCGCGTCAACGGCGGCGGGCCGCCCGCGCAGATCTGGGGCCAGTTCACGGCGGCGGCCCTCCAGGACACGGAGCCCACGGACTTCGAACTGACCCTGAAGGACGGGGTGGAGGACATCCCCCCGCCGGACGACGAGTCCGGCGCGCCCGAGGAGCCGTCGTCACCCGATTCGCCGGAGTACCCCGGCGAATCGGGTGAGCCCGACGCATCGGGCGGGCCCTCGGGGCAGGACGGAGGTACGGCGCAGGGCCGGAGCGAAGGCGCCGACCCGGGCCGGCCTCAGGGCCGGCCATCCGGCGGCGCGGACGGCGGCGGTGGTGGTACGGACGGGGGCCAGGGCGACGGCGGGACGCAGGGCCAGGACCAGGACCAAGGCCGGACGAACGGCCTGACCGACGGCCTCATCGGAGGAGGCGGCCCACCGGACGCGGACACGGCCAACGGCACACCCCGCGCGGCACGGTCACCAGTGACGCCCGGACCGCCGCCCCCGGTGGCCCGGTGACCTGGTGCGCCCCTTCCGGGCGGACGGGAACAAGCTCGGCCCAAGAGCCGGGAACCAGACCCTGCCCGGCCGATCCCCGGGGATCAGCCCGGGGCGTCCGGTGGGGTGCCGCGCAAGGCGGAGAGCCGTTCTCGTACCGGCCGTACCGGCACGGCTTCAAGAACACTGCCTAGTGGCCCGACGTCGCCTTCAGGCCCACCACGGCCACCAGCAGCAGGCAGACGAAGAAGATCCGCGCGGCGGTCGCCGGTTCGCCCAGGGCCACCATGCCGACCACCGCCGCGCCGGCCGCGCCGATGCCGACCCACACGCCGTACGCCGTACCGATCGGCAGCGTCTTGGCGGCCTGCGAGAGCAGCAGCATGCTGACGACGATTCCGGCACCGGTGAACACGCTCGGCCACAGCCGGGTGAATCCTTCGGTGTACTTCATCCCGATCGACCAGCCGACTTCGAGCAGACCGGCGACAATGAGCAGGACCCAGGCCATGACAGCACCTCCGTGCGAAACGCGAACAGGGGGTGCGTCGTCTTTCGATTGACCCGGTACGGCGCGTCTCGTCGGGGTCCCCCAAACGTAGCAAAGAGAAGGCGAAAGGGCCCGGTGACGATCGTCACCGGGCCCTTTCGCCGTCCGCTGTGTCCAGGCCGTCTAGAGGTAGAGCCCCGTGGAGTCCTCCGACCCCTCGAAACGGTCGGCCGCCACCGCGTGCAGGTCGCGTTCCCGCATGAGTACGTAGGCCACGCCCCGTACTTCCACCTCGGCGCGGTCCTCGGGGTCGTACAGCACCCGGTCCGCGGGCTCCACCGTCCGTACGCTCTGGCCGACCGCGACCACCTCGGCCCAGGCGAGGCGCCGTCCGACCGCGGCGGTCGCCGGGATGACGATGCCGCCGGACGAACGCCGCTCGCCCTCCGGGATGTCGGTCCTGACCAGCACCCGGTCGTGCAGCATCCGGATGGGCAGCTTGTCATTGGAGGTGTCGAGGGAGTTGTCGCTCACGCCCACGAACCTACCCGCCCGAACCCCCGCCCCATGACGGGCCCCGTGCTCAGAGCCGCCGACGGCGCGCCGACATGGTGAGCAGACCGACCACGCCGACGACGACCAGAGCGATCGGGACGAGCCGCTCCAGCCGGGGAGCGCCGTCCTCCGAGACGAACTTGTGCTTCACACCCGTCACCGTGCGATTCACCGCGACATACGCCTTGCCCGCGGTCTGGTCCACCCGGGAGACCATCCGGGCCTTCGCGTCGCCCATGATTGTCTGCGGGTGCACCCGCACGCCGATCTCGTCGAGCGTCTCGGCGAGCTGGTCGCGCCTGCGGACGATGTCCGCCTCGATCTGCGCAGGGGTCCTGGCATCCGACACCGCGCTGCCTCCGTCGTCGTGTCCGGTTGGTTGGTCCTTCGGTCCTTCGCCTTCACCGACAGTCTGTCAGCTCGGCCGCTCTCGCACCCCGCGGCGCCCCTACTACGCTCGGGCCGATACAGCCGGGCGCCCTGCCCACCCCGTACCGAGGAGAACCATGAGCGAGCGACTTCAGCCGGGCGACACCGCCCCCGCCTTCACCCTGCCCGACGCGGACGGCAACGACGTATCGCTCGCCGACCACAAGGGACGCAAGGTCATCGTCTACTTCTACCCCGCCGCGCTTACCCCCGGATGCACCAAGCAGGCCTGCGACTTCACCGACAACCTCGACGTGCTGGCCGGCGCGGGCTACGACGTCATCGGCGTCTCGCCCGACAAGCCGGAGAAGCTCGCGAAGTTCCGCGATAAGGAGGATCTGAAGGTCACGCTGGTCGGCGACACCGACAAGGCCGTCCTCACCGCGTACGGCGCGTTCGGCGAGAAGAAGCTCTACGGCAAGACGGTGACGGGCGTCATCCGCTCGACGGTCGTCGTCGACGAGGAGGGCAAGGTCGAGCGCGCGCTGTACAACGTCCGGGCCACCGGCCATGTCGCGAAGATCATCAAGGATCTCGGCATCTAGGTTCTCTCCGGCGGAGCACGAGCCGGAGCCCCGCGACGCCGTGGCTCCGGCTTGCGGCCCTCGCGGCACGGTGCGGAGGCTTTCCCGAGGACTCACGTCCCCGAGGAAAGGAATCCGGACCATGGCGGCACCCGAGCGCGACCAGGTTGCCGACTCCCCGGCGGCCCGGCGGCACCCGCACCTCTTCCGCGCCCTGCGGCGCCGCAAGAACCCACGACTGCGCAGGTCGGACGTCACCGTCACCGACGAGGCGGCCGTCAGGCGGGCGGTGAAGGCGGCCTCGCTGGGCAATGCCATGGAGTGGTTCGACTTCGGCATCTACAGCTATCTGGCCGTCACCATCGGCCATGTCTTCTTCCCCTCGGGCAACGACACCGTCCAACTGCTCTCCTCCTTCGCGACCTTCGCGGTGGCCTTCCTCGTACGGCCACTCGGCGGCATGTTCTTCGGCCCTTTGGGTGACCGGATCGGCCGCAAGAAGGTCCTGGCCATGACCATGATCATGATGGCGATCGGCACCGGCACGATCGGGCTGATCCCGTCGTACGACACCATCGGCTTCTGGTCCCCCGCCCTGCTGATCCTCTTCCGGCTGGTCCAGGGCTTCTCCACCGGCGGCGAGTACGGCGGCGCGTCCACCTTCATCGCCGAGTACGCCCCCGACAAACGGCGCGGGTTCTTCGGCAGCTTCCTGGAATTCGGCACCCTCGCCGGGTACGTCGGAGCGGCCGGGCTCGTCACCGGGCTCACCGCCTGGCTCGGCTCCGACGGCATGGCCGCCTGGGGCTGGCGCGTACCGTTCCTCGTCGCCGCGCCGCTGGGGCTCATCGGGCTCTATCTGCGGCTGAGACTGGACGAGACCCCCGCGTTCGCCAAGATGGAACAGGGCTCGGTCCGCGTGTCCGAGACCGCCGACACGGTCGAGACCAGCACGACCGCGGACCTCGGCAAGATCTTCCAGGACCACTGGCCGAGGCTGATCCTGTGCGTCTGTCTCGTCGGCGCGTACAACGTCACCGACTACATGCTGCTGTCGTACATGCCGACGTACCTCTCCGACCAGCTCGACTACAGCGACACCCACGGGCTGCTCATCCTGCTCGGCGTCATGGTCGCGCTGATGGCGGTCATCAACCAAGTGGGCCGTCTCAGCGACCACTTCGGCCGCAAGCCGCTCCTGATGTCCGGAATGTTCGGCTTCCTGGTCCTCTCCCTTCCGGCGTTCCTGCTGATCGAGCAGGGCAGCTACCTCGCGATCATCGCCGGGATGGCGATGCTGGGGCTCTCCCTGGTCTGTCTGCTCGGCACCATGTCGGCGGCCCTGCCCGCGCTCTTCCCCACGAACGTCCGCTACGGCTCCCTGTCGGTCGGCTACAACCTCTCGGCGTCCCTCTTCGGCGGTACGACCCCGTTCGTGATCACCGGCCTGATCGGGCTCACGGGCGACAAGCTGATGCCCGCGTACTACGCGATGTTCGCGGCCCTGGTCGGCGTCGTCGCGGTGGCCTGCATGCGGGAGACGGCCCGTCAGCCGCTGGAGGGATCGCCGCCGTCGGTGGAGACGAAGGAGGAGGCGGTGGCGCTGGTCCTGGCGATGGCGGCCGAGCGGAGGGTCTGAGACCTGATCTTCGCGGGTCACCGCGGAGCGTGCCGCGACTTATCCACATTCCGGTCGTGACCTTCCGATTAACGGTTCGTTACTCCGTATGGGACCGCGAACGCGCGGTCGGATATGGAGCGGAGGAGCGATACGGATGAGATACACACGCGAAGCGCTGCAAGAGGCGGCGCGCGCGACCACCGATTTGGATGACGCTCTGCGCTGGTTTGGCAGAACGCCGACATCGGGCAGTCGGCGCTACGCTCGCGAGAAGATGACCGAGTGGGGCATCGACACGTCCCATTTCACCTCGGGGCGTGTCAGGCACACCGAGGATCGGTTACGGACGGCAGTCGCGGAGTCGACAAGCATCAAAGCGGTGCTGAAACAGCTGGGCATCAACCCGGTGGGCGGCAACCACTCACATATCAGCCGGCGCATCGTGGCGCTGGGGATAGACACGACGCATTTCAACCAGAAACGGCGTCAGCCAAAAAGGCCGAAGGAGAGTCCACTCCTTCTCCGGACACCGGAGCACGGCCGCGTTCCTGGCAGACGTCTGCGCCGGGAATTGCTCCGTATCGGAACACCTGAATCCTGCGCGATGTGTGGCATCGGGACAGTCTGGAACGGTCAGCCGCTGAGTCTTGAGGTCGACCACATCAACGGCGACTGGTGGGACAACCGTGCACCGAACCTTCGGTTACTGTGCCCCAACTGCCACGCGGTGACTGACACATATCGCGGACGCAAGCGCAGGACCACGGCGTGAGCGACAGATACCCACGAGAAACGCTGGTGCGAACTGCCGCCGAGTCAACCAGCCTCGTCGACCTGATGCGCCGGGTGAACGCTCCCTTGGGCAGCATCCCACGCAGATACTTGCGCCAGCGATTGGAGTCGTACGGGATCGACACCTCGCACTTCACCGACGAACCGCTTCCCGCTCGACAACGACGCAGTTACTCCAAGGAGCGGCTACAAGAGGCGGCCGCCCGCTCGCGCAGTATCCGGGAAGTGTTGGAGTACATGGGCTTTCCCCCGGACGACAGCCCGTACGGCCATGTACGCAAGAGGCTCGACCAATTCGGCATCGACACATCGCATTTCACCGAAGGACGGCGGCGTGGCCCGAATCTGCTCCCCAGGGACGAACTGGCCGACGCCGTAGGGAAAGCTCACAGCATCGCCGGGGTGCTCCGTATCCTCGGCATACCCGTCAACGGCGCCGGCCGCAAGCGTGTGAATCGCAGCCTGGCCGCTTACTCCATCTCCACCAGTCATTTCGCCGGGCAGGGGCACTTCCGTGGTGTCCCTTCTCGATACCGGAAGTCAGCAGACGAGATCCTGATCCGGCTCGCCTCAGGCTCCCCGCGAACGAGCACCGCGCAACTGAGGCGCGCTCTCGACGATCTGGACATTCCACATATCTGCACCTCGTGCGGCATCGGCGACCTGTGGCAGGGAAGACAACTCGTGCTGGAGATCGACCACATCAACGGCGATCGGTTGGACAGCCGACTGGAGAACCTTCGGTATCTCTGCCCGTCGTGCCACAGCCAGACCGCCACCTTTTCGCGGGGAACCCCAGGAGCCTCAACCGCTTGGCGCCGATGACCTTCCGCACAGTAAACTCAGCGTGGGCTCGTACCCCAGGCTGGCCAGAGGGCGCCGGTTTAGGTCCGGTGTGTCGTGGGTTCAAATCCCACCGGGCCCACAGTAAGCGCTGAACCCCCTTCGATTCGGAGGGGGTTCAGTGCTGGTCTCCGGCCCGCTCAGCCCAGCAACTCCCGCACCGCTGGCACCAGTGCGCGGAATGCCTTGCCGCGGTGGCTGATCGCGTTCTTCTCCGCCGGGGTCAGTTCCGCACAGGTGCGGGTGTCGTTCTCCGGCTGGAGGATCGGGTCGTAGCCGAAGCCGCCCGTGCCCGAAGGCGCGTGGCGCAGGATGCCCCGGAGTTGGCCCTCGACCACCCGTTCCGTGCCGTCGGGGAGGGCCAGGGCCGCCGCGCACGCGAAGTGGGCGGCACGGTGCGGGGGCGCGATGTCGGAGAGCTGGGCCAGCAGCAGGTCGAGGTTGGCGCGGTCGTCGCCGTGGGTGCCCGCCCAGCGGGCCGAGAAGATGCCGGGGGCGCCGCCGAGGACGTCGACGCAGAGGCCGGAGTCGTCGGCGACGGCCGGGTGTCCGGTCGCGCGGGCCAGGGCGTGCGCTTTCAGCAGGGCGTTCTCGGCGAAGGTGACGCCGGTCTCCTTGACGTCCGGGATGTCGGGGTAGGCATCCGCGCCGACGAGGTCGTGGGTGAGACCGGCGTCGGCGAGGATGGCCGTGAGTTCGGTGATTTTCCCGGCGTTGCGGGTGGCGAGGATCAGGCGCGTCATGCGCCGATTATCCCGCCGACGGCCGGGGGCCCGTTACGGGGTGCAGACCTTGCCGATCTCGGTGGCCGCGTCCGTCACGGGGGTGAGGTCGGGGGTGGCGTCGCCGCTCTCGATCGCCTCGCGGACGGTGCCGACGCCGGTGTCGAGGTCCTCGACCGCCTTGCTGAGGTCGGCGTTGTCGGTCTTGTCCTTGAGCTTGTCGAGTTCGGTGTCGATGTCGTTCAGGGCCTCTTCGGCCTGCGTCGGGTCGTCCGCCGCGCTGGAGATCGCCTGTTCGAGCTTGCTCACGCTCGTGGCTATGGCGTCGGCGGTCTGGACGCAGTCGAGGGCCTTGTCGAGTGCGCCGCAGCCGGCCGCCCCCGTGAGCGTGAGCAGGACGGCGGCTATGGTCACCGCGGTGCGTCGGCGCGAGGCCATGGGTCGGTTCCCTCCCTTGGTGCGGAAGGGCGTACGGGCAGGTCCGTACGCCCTTGAGAGTCGCGACTGTTACGACGCCGCGCCCGGGTTCTTGGTTGCCTCTTTACCTGTCGAGGGTCTCTTCCAGGACAGCGGCCTGGAGGGCGGCGAGCTCCGCGCAGCCGCTGGTGGCGAGATCGAGGAGCGTGCCGAGTTCCTTGCGGTCGAACGGCTCGGCCTCGGCGGTGCCCTGGACCTCGACGAAGCGGCCGTCGCCGGTGCAGACGACGTTCATGTCGGTGTCGGCGCGCACGTCCTCCTCGTAACAGAGGTCGAGGAGGGGCGCGCCGCCGACGATGCCGACGCTGATCGCGGAGACGGTCCCGGTCAGGGGCTTGCGGCCGGCCCTGACGATCTTCTTGGTCCTGGCCCATTCGACGGCGTCGGCGAGGGCGACGTACGCGCCGGTGATGGCGGCGGTGCGGGTGCCGCCGTCGGCCTGGAGGACGTCGCAGTCCAGGACGATGGTGTTCTCGCCGAGGGCCTTGTAGTCGATGACGGCGCGCAGTGAGCGGCCGATGAGGCGGGAGATCTCGTGGGTGCGGCCGCCGATCTTGCCGCGCACGGCCTCGCGGTCGCCGCGGGTGTTGGTGGAGCGGGGCAGCATCGAGTACTCGGCGGTGACCCAGCCTTCGCCGCTGCCTTTGCGCCAGCGCGGGACGCCCTCCGTCACGGAGGCGGTGCAGAAGACCTTGGTGTCGCCGAAGGAGATGAGTACGGATCCTTCGGCGTGCTTGCTCCATCCGCGTTCGATGGTGACGGGGCGGAGCTGTTCGGGGGTGCGGCCGTCGATTCGAGACATGGCCGTGAGCCTATCGGGACATGACTGAGGGGCTCGTTCCGGTTCTCCGCCCCGCGTAGGGCGTTGTCCGGATCGGGCCCCTCGGTGGGTGTCGGACCGCGGTTACATCATGTCTTCGATGTCGGCGGCGATCGGGTCGGCGTCCGTGCCGATGACGACCTGGATCGCGGTGCCCATCTTGACGACGCCGTGGGCGCCGGCGGCCTTCAGCGCGACCTCGTCGACCTTGGCCGGGTCCACCACCTCGGTGCGGAGGCGGGTGATGCAGCCTTCGACCTCTTCGATGTTCTCGATTCCGCCGAGCCCGGCGACGATCTTCTCAGCCTTGCTGGCCATGTCTTGCTCCCTGCTGTCCAAGGGGTGGGGTCCCGGTTCACCGTGGATCCGATTTTTCACGGTAACTCACGGTTGGCCCATCTTCACGGGCGGGTGACCGCCCCGTACCGAAAGATGACGGTCACCAGTGATACGCCGTCCGTGGCCCGGTCACGGGAGCGTATCGCAACTGGTCTACACCACTGTGCCACGGGAGGACGCCGATGAGTTCGACGGGTGCCGACGCGTCGGCCGTTCCCCCGGCGGCGCCTCGACGGCGGTGGTGGAACGGTCTCTTCCAGGGGCTCCAGAAGGTCGGGCGCAGCCTCCAGCTCCCGGTGGCCGTGCTCCCCGCGGCGGGTCTGCTCGTCAGCCTGGGCAATCTCTTCGCGGCGTATCTGCACGGGCCGTTCTGGGAGAAGACGACGAAGGTCTTCCTCCAGGGCGGCAACGCGATCCTGGACGGGAGCTTCGGGCTGCCGCTGCTGTTCTGCATCGGGGTCGCGATCGGCTTCGCCAAGCGGGCCGACGGGTCCACGGCGCTGGCGGCCGTCGTGGGCTTTCTCGTCTATCACAACATCCTGGTGGCGTTCCCTGCCGACGGCACCGTCACCGACGCGCTGCCGGAGGGCAATCCGCAGAATCCGGGGGTGCTCGGCGGCATCGTGATCGGGCTGCTCACGGCGGTGGTCTGGCAGCGTTTCCACCGTACGAGGCTGGTGGACTGGCTCGGCTTCTTCAACGGCCGCCGTCTGGTGCCGATCCTGATGGCGTTCCTCGGGGTGATCCTCGGGGTGCTGTTCGGGCTGCTGTGGCAGCCGGTGGGTGACGCGCTGACCGCGTTCGCCAGGCACCTGATCAATCTGGGCGCGTGGGGCGCGGGCATCTTCGGTGTCGCGAACCGGCTGTTGATCCCGATCGGGATGCACCAGTTCCTGAACACCTTCTTCTGGTTCCAGGCGGGCGAGTTCACGGCGAAGGACGGGACCGTGGCCCAGGGCGACCTGACGCGGTTCTTCGCGCAGGACCCGACGGCGGGTCAGTTCATGTCGGGCTTCTTCCCGATCATGATGTTCGGGCTGCCGGCGGCCGCGCTGGCGATCGCGCACTGTGCGCGGCCCGAGCGCCGCAAGCAGGTGACGGGCCTGATGGTCTCGGTGGCGCTGACGTCGTTCGTGACGGGTGTGACGGAGCCGCTGGAGTTCTCGTTCCTGTTCGCCGCGCCGCTGCTGTACGGGCTGCACGCGCTGCTGACGGGTGCGTCGATGGCGATCACGTGGGCGCTCGGTGTGCACGCCGGGTTCAGCTTCTCGGCGGGGCTGATCGACTACGTCGTCAACTGGCATCTGGACACGAAGCCTTGGCTGATCATCCCGATCGGGCTCTGCTTCGCGGTCGTCTACTACGTGCTGTTCCGGTTCGCGATCACGAAGTTCGACATCCCGACTCCGGGGCGGGAGCCGGAGGAGCTGGAGGAAGAGGTCGAGCGGGAGAACATGCGGAAGTGACGGGAGGGCGTTCGCGGATGAGCGGGGGCGGCCGAGCGGAACGATGAGCGGGAGCGGGGTGAGTGGGGGCGGCGGCCCGCCGGCGCAGCCCGCGCCGAGCCCCGGAAGGGCCCTCGGACCTCTTGGTCCGGGGGCCTTCTCGTGCGCCCGTGGCGGACCGGCCGCACACCTGAACCATCGAATCCGGATCGAAAGAATTCGAAGGTTCCTTATTCAACCCTCACCATGTTACAAATGGTCTACACCACTCATAGGTGTAGACCACATGGCCGCGCGCCGTGTTCCCGGGTCGCCGCCGCTCCCCATTGTGCCTGATCAACGGCGGTGCCTTGTCCTCTGGAGGAAGTTGATGTCCACGGCCAGCGCCGCCCCCGCGGCGAACAAAAAGGGCTCCGGCGTGATGTCCGTCATGCAGCGCATCGGCCGCAGCCTCATGCTGCCGGTCGCCGTGCTGCCCGCCGGCGCCCTGCTGGTGCGTCTCGGCAACCCCGACATGCTCGGGCGCGAGTCGTTCCCCACCTTCATCACCAAGATCGCCGGTTACATGGCGGCGGGTGGCGGCGCGATCCTCGACAACATGCCGCTGCTCTTCGCCGTCGGCATCGCCATCGGCTTCGCCAAGAAGTCGGACGGCTCCACGGCGCTGGCCGCCGTCACCGGATATCTGGTCTTCCAGAAGGTCCTCGCGACCTTCACGGACGGAAATCTTCCGCAGGTCGCGAACGTCGTCGACGGCAAGATAGTCATGTCGGACGCCCCCGTGAACGCGGGTGTCCTCGGCGGTGTCGTCATGGGCATCGTGGTCGCCCTGCTCTACCAGAAGTTCTACCGGACGAAGCTGCCCGACTGGGCCGGCTTCTTCGGCGGCCGGCGGCTCGTCCCGATCCTGTCGGCCTTCGCCGGTCTCCTCATCGGCATCGTCTTCGGTCTCATCTGGCCCGTCCTCGGCGCCGGTCTGCACAACTTCGGTGAGTGGCTGGTCGGCTCGGGCGCGGCCGGTGCCGGTATCTTCGGTGTCGCGAACCGCGCGCTGATCCCGATCGGCATGCACCACCTGCTGAACTCGTTCCCGTGGTTCCAGGCCGGTTCGTACGAGGGCAAGAGCGGCGACATCGCGCGCTTCCTCGCCGGTGACCCGTCGGCCGGACAGTTCATGACCGGCTTCTTCCCGATCATGATGTTCGCGCTGCCCGCCGCCTGTCTCGCGATCTACCACTGCGCCCGCCCCGAGCGCCGCAAGGTCGTCGGCGGCATGATGCTCTCGCTCGCGCTCACCGCGTTCGTCACCGGTGTGACCGAGCCGATCGAGTTCACGTTCATGTTCATCGCGCCGGTGCTGTACGCGATCCACGCCGTGCTGACCGGTGTCTCCATGGCGCTGACCTGGGGCCTGGGCATGAAGGACGGCTTCGGCTTCTCGGCGGGCGCGGTCGACTTCTTCCTCAACCTGGGGATCGCGACCAACCCGTGGGGTCTGGCGCTGGTCGGCCTCTGTTTCGCGGCCGTCTACTACGCGGTCTTCCGCTTCGCCATCATCAAGTTCAACCTGCCGACGCCCGGCCGGGAGACGGACGAGGAACTGGCGGAACTCCAGAAGGCCGAAGCGAAGTAGGCCCTCCGCGCGACCGACGGTGCCCCCGGCCGGGAAGGCCGGGGGCACCGTCGCGTCCGCGCTCGGATCTCGTGAATCGGATCCCGTGCCGGGATCCGGTGGTACGGATCCGGTTGAGCGGATCCCGTGGCTCAGATCTCGTACACCGCGCCCGGCGTGGCCAGTTCGGCGGGTCCGCCGTACTCCGCACGCGCGTCGTTCAGGTTCCGCTCGGCGTCGGTCCACGGCGGGATGTGGGTGAGGACGAGTCTTCGTGCCCGCGCGCGGGCGGCGTGCTCGCCGGCCTCACGGCCGTTGAGGTGGAGCCCCGGGATGTCCTCCTTGCCGTAGGTGAACGCGGCTTCGCAGAGGAAGAGATCCGTGTCGTGGGCCAGGTCCACCAGGGTCTCGCTGACGCCGGTGTCGCCGGAGTAGGTGAGCGATCTGCCGTCGTGCTCGACGCGGATGCCGAAGGTGTCGACGGGGTGGGCGAGCTTCTCCGTACGGACCGAGAAGGGCCCGATCTCGAAGGAGCCGGGCTTGAGCGTGTGGAAGTCGAAGACCTCGCTCATGGACTTCTCCGTCGGGGTGTCGGCGTGCGCGGTGGTGAGGCGCTGCTCGGTGCCGTCGGGCCCGTAGACGGGGATGGTGTCGCAGCGTCCGCCGTCGTGGCGGTAGTAGCGGACGACGAAGTAGCCGCACATGTCGATGCAGTGGTCGGCGTGGAGATGGCTGAGGAAGATGGCGTCGAGGTCGTAGAGACCACAGTGACGCTGCAACTCGCCGAGGGCACCGTTGCCCATGTCGAGGAGCAGCCGGAAGCCGTCGGCCTCTACGAGGTAGCTGGAGCAGGCCGATCCCACGGAGGGGAAGGAGCCCGAGCAGCCGACGACGGTGAGCTTCATGGAGCGTGAACCTCCGTGGCGTGGAAGGGGGGCGACGGGGGTCGTTCGGTCTGTCGAGCGTAAAGCGCCAAACGGCTGGTCGCTCCTCCACACCGGCCCGTTGTGGGGGAACTCACCTGCTCTGTCACCGGTTCGGGCGGACCTTGCCGCGGGCGGCGGGCACGGAATCGGGCGGTACATGGCCGGGATTCGCGCGGGTACGGTCTGGGACATGAACACGACCTGGTGGGTGGCTCTGATCGTCGTGGTGGTGCTGGCGATGGTCGCCACGGTCGTGGACGGGCGCGGTCGCAGTCCGCGTCCTCCGCGGGGGCGCACCCGGCGCACCCGGCCGCCGGGCGGTACGGACCGCAGACCTCCGCGCGGGCCCGCCGGCCGGAGGACGGGCGCGAAGACCGGCGCGAAGACCGGCGCGGAAACGGGCGGGAGGACCGGGGGCCGCGAGCCGCGGCCCGGTGAGATCTGGTGGGCGATGGTGCCGTACGAGGACGGGCCCGGGGCGAAGGACCGGCCGTGTCTGGTGCTCTCGGTACGGGGCCGTACGGTGCTGGTCGCGAAGATCACCAGCAAGTTCCACGAGGAGCGCCCCGGCGTGATTCCGCTGCCCCCGAAGGCCGTGGGCGACCTGGACGGACGACAGAGCTTCCTGGAGACGGACGAGCTGCGGAGCGTTGACACGAAGGCGTTCCGCCGCTGCGTGGGACAGGCGGATCCGGGGCTGTGGCGCCAGGTCCGCCATCTGGCACGGTGAGGCGCCGCGGCGCGCCGGGGCCGGATCGCGGTCGTTCGCCGGGTTGCGCGGCTCGTTGGCCGCGCTTGTCCTCAATCGCCGGACGGGCTGCGTTTGCCTAGGGCAGCGGCGCCGGTGGGTACTGGGGTGGGGCGTACGGGCGTGGGGTGTGGCGGGTCAGGGCGATCGCGATCAGCATCGCCGCGGCCGCCGCGAAGGAGCTGGTGAGGTTCCAGCCGACGGTGGTGTCCTGGTAGTAGTCGGAGAGCCGGTCGTACCGGATGCCCGCGAGGTCGCGGAGCTGGAGGTACGCGGCGATGCCGAGCAGCGCGAGCGCCGCGCCCCGGGCGGCCGGGGCGCGCAGCAGGAGCAGGGCGCCGACGACGAGGAACGCCGCGATCAGCGCGCTGTGGTAGTAGGTGAAACCGGCCGAAGTGCCGTATCCGCCCCGGGCGTTGATGTTCAGCGCTTCGTGCCACCACTCGGCGAGGGCGCCCCGGCCGCCGCCCGGCCCGACGGCCTCGTTGAACTCCCGCAGGCCGCGCGCGTACCAGAAGCCCTGGAGCGCGCCGATCAGGATGAGCAGGACGCCCGCGGCGCGCCGGGCGCCGGGCGCGGGCTCCGGGGGCAGGTCACGTTCGCGGGCCACCAGCATCAGGACGATCACGGTGGCGGCGGCGAGGAACGCGAACACGTAGGTGAGCACGGTCGGCGTGCCGTGCTCACCGGCGAACATGAGGTCGCGGTAGTCGTTCCTGGTGAGGCCGTTGAGCTGCCGGGCGCCCGCGCCGAGGAGCAGGAACGCGAGGAGCAGGGCGGCGCCGCGCGCGGCACGGCGCCGGGCGAGGGCCGCGATGCCGACGACGAACAGGGCGACCATGAAGGCCCATTCGTGTGGGGTGAAGACCAACAGCGGCCGTCCCCGGTCGTTCTTGACGAGGGCGTCGAGCAACAGGTCCACGTCCGCCCGCGTGTTGATCGCCGTGTCGGTGATCCAGGCGGCGAGGACGCAGGCGAAGACGAGGAGCAGGATGCCGGAGGTGACGTACGCGCCGAGGTACCGGCGCGGTGCGCGGCCGGTGGTCTCCGGCGGGGCGAAGGGGTGGGGCGGTCCGAAGCCGGGCGGTCCGGAGCCCGGTCCGGGGGCGTGTCCCGGGCCTCCCCGGCCGCCCGTGGCACCCATGCCGCTCCAGCGGTCGTCCATTTCTGCCCCCGTGGTCGGTGTGCGTCACAACGCGTCGATCGACACCGATGGTCGGGGCCGGGAGCGGTGGGGCGACAGCCCCGCGCGGGGACTGTTGCACCACTGTTGCCGCGGGCGGGCCGTGCCGAC
This sequence comes from Streptomyces sp. NP-1717, assembly GCF_022695985.1. Taxonomy (GTDB): domain Bacteria; phylum Actinomycetota; class Actinomycetes; order Streptomycetales; family Streptomycetaceae; genus Streptomyces. Next base: position 32,697 of record NZ_JAAPBF010000039.1, read on the forward strand.
CCGGCGCACCGGACGCGCCGGGCGGACCGTCGGCCGGTCCGCCCGGCGCCCGGGGACGGGACGGCTCAGGCCCAGAGCTGGCCCTGGAGCGTTTCGATCGCCTCTTCGTCCGTGGCGGCCGTGTAGACGCCGGTGGAGAGGTACTTCCAGCCGCCGTCGGCGACGACGAAGACGATGTCGGCGCTCTCGCCCGCCTTGACGGCCTTGTTGCCGAGACCGATGGCCGCGTGCAGGGCGGCGCCGGTGGAGACGCCCGCGAAGATGCCTTCCCGCTGGAGCAGTTGGCGGGTGCGGGTGACGGCGTCGGCGGAGCCGACGGAGTAGCGGCTGGTGAGGACGGACTCGTCGTACAGCTCGGGGACGAAGCCCTCGTCGAGGTTGCGCAGGCCGTAGACGAGGTCGTCGTAGCGCGGCTCGGCCGCGACGATCTTCACGTCGGGCTTCTGCTCGCGCAGGTAGCGGCCGACGCCCATGAGCGTGCCGGTGGTGCCGAGGCCGGCCACGAAGTGGGTGACGGACGGCAGGTCGGCGAGGATCTCGGGGCCGGTGGTGGCGTAGTGCGCGCCCGCGTTGTCCGGGTTGCCGTACTGGTAGAGCATCACCCAGTCCGGGTTCTCGGCGGCGAGCTCCTTGGCGACGCGCACGGCCGTGTTGGAGCCGCCCGCCGCCGGGGACGGGATGATCTCGGCGCCCCACATGGCGAGCAGCTCGCGGCGCTCCTGCGAGGTGTTCTCCGGCATCACGCAGACGATCCGGTAGCCCTTGAGCTTCGCGGCCATGGCGAGGGAGATGCCGGTGTTGCCGCTGGTGGGCTCCAGGATCGTGCAGCCCGGTGTGAGCCGGCCGTCCTTCTCGGCCTGCTCGACCATGCGCAGCGCCGGGCGGTCCTTGATCGATCCGGTCGGGTTGCGGTCCTCCAGCTTGGCCCAGAGCCGGACCTCGTCCGACGGGGAGAGCCGGGGCAGCCCCACGAGGGGGGTGTCGCCGACGACCGCGAGCGGGGAGTCGTACCGCATCAGAGCGTGTGCGTGTCGAGCATCGGCTTGTCGAGTGCGCCGCCCGCGACGGCCGGGAGGATGGTGACGCTGTCGCCGTCCGCGAGCTTGGTGGAGATGCCGTCCAGGAAGCGGACGTCCTCGTCGTTGAGGTAGACGTTGACGAAGCGGCGGAGCTGGTCTCCGTTGGCGCCGTCGACGATGCGCTCGCGGATGCCCGTGTGGCGGGATTCGAGGTCGGTGAGCAGTGCCGCGATGGTGTCACCGGTGCCTTCGACGGCCTTGGCTCCGTCGGTGTAGGTGCGGAGGATGGTCGGAATGCGGACCTCGATGGCCATGGCGTGGGCTCCTGTCGGAGAAGAGGCGTGACGGGCGCGCGGCTCTGCCCCCGCGCGGGGGGTGGTGCTCGGAACGGGCGTTTCCGCCGGACTCAGGCGGCAGCGCCGACCGTACACATGGCGCTGGCGAGGCGGCACAGGTCGACGTGCAGCCGCGCAACCAGCAGATCGCCGGGCGTCTTGTCGCTCACGTCGTGGGAAACCATGGGGTCATCGTATCGATTCCCGGTCCGCATCCCGGTATGCCATCTCGCATGTTGGACGTTTGGTGTTCGTCAGATGGACGGGACCGGGGGCTCGGGCAGATAGACGACGGTGGGGGCGCCGGTCCGGGGATGGGGTGTGACCTCTGCCTCCACCTCGTAGACACCTGCCAGGAGGGCGGGTGTCAGGACGTCGGCCGGGGTTCCGGAGGCGACGACCGTACCCGCTTTGAGTACGTACAGGCGGTCGCAGTAGTACGCGGCGAGGTTCAGGTCGTGCAGGGCGAGCAGCTTGGTCGCCCCCAACTCCTTCATCAGGGTGAGGACTTCGAGCTGGTAGCGGATGTCCAGATGGTTGGTCGGCTCGTCCAGGACGAAGAGCGCGGGCCGCTGGACCAGCGCGCGGGCGACGAGGGCCCGCTGGCGTTCGCCGCCGGAGAGGGAGGGGAAGGCGCGGTCCGCGAGCGGGCCGATGCCGACCCGGTCGAGCGCGGCGTCGGCGAGCGCGGTGTCGGCCGCCGTGTCCGCCTCCCAGAAGCGGCGGTGCGGGGAGCGGCCCATGGCGACGACCTCGCGGACGGTCAGCTCGAAGTCGGTCTGCCCGTCCTGCGGGACGGTGCCCACGCGCCGGGCACGCGCCTTGGCTGTCATGGTGTGCAGGTCGTCGCCGTCCAGCAGCGCCCGGCCGTGGGTGGGGCGCAGCGCCCCGTAGACACACCGCAGCAGGGTGGTCTTGCCGCTGCCGTTGGGGCCGACGAGTCCGACGGTCTCGCCGGGGGCGGCGGTGAGGTCGACGGCGTCGACCAGATGCCGGCCGCCGCCGACTCCGTAGGAGAGCCCTTCGACCTGGAGCGAGGCGGCCGTACGGTCACTCATACCGGGGCTCCTTCGGGGCGGCGGCGCATCAGCCACAGGAAGAACGGGCCGCCGGTGAGCGCGGTGAGGACGCCCACGGGGATGTCCTGCGGCGCGGCGACGGTACGGGCGGCGAGGTCCGCGACGACGAGTACGACCGCCCCGCCGAGCGCCGCCACCGGGAGCAGCGGCCGGTGCGCGGCCCCGACCGCCATGCGCGCGGCGTGCGGCACGAGCAGCCCGACGAAGCCGATGGCGCCGCTCGCGGCGACCATGACGCCGGTGACCAGCGAGGCGAGGACGAACACGGCGGCGCGGAAGCGCGCGGTGTCCAGCCCCAGTACGGTCGCGCCCTCCTCCCCCACCAGCAGCAGGTCGAGCGGTCGGGCCAGCGCCATGAGGACGGCGGTGCCGGCGGCGAGGACGACGGCCGGGACGGCGAGCGTGCCCCAGCGGGCGCTGCCGAGCCCGCCGAGCGACCAGAACAGCGCTTCCTGGAAGTGCTCGGGCCGGGCCGAGACGACCAGGACGAGCGTGGTGAGCGCGGACAGGATGTACGAGACGGTCACCCCGGCCAGTACGAGCCGCCCGCCGGTCATCGTGCCGCCGCGCCGGGCCAGCGCGTAGACGAGGGTCATCGCGGCGAGCGAGCCCGCGAAGGCGGCGGCGGGCATGGCGACGGTGGTGGTGATCCCGGCGCCGACGCCGCCGCCGACGCCGAGGACCAGTACGAGTACGGCTCCGGCGGACGCCCCGGAGGAAATGCCGAGGAGGAACGGGTCGGCCAGCCGGTTGCGTACGAGGGCCTGGAGGACGGTCCCGACGACGGCCAGCCCGGCGCCGACGACGGCGCCGAGCAGCACACGCGGCAGCCGCACGTCGAGGACGATCGTGCGGAAGGGACTGGGTTCCGCGCCGCCGGTGAGGATCGTGAGGACCTCGCCGGGCGGGATGCGGACGGAGCCGAGCGCGAGCCCGGCGACGACGGCGCAGGCGAGGACGGCGGCGAGCGAGGCGAGGACGAGGGCGTGCCGCAGCCGGCGGTGGCCGGGCGGGGTCCGACAGGTCATGACGGGATGCCTTAGAGTCCCGCCTCCGGGTGGAGTTGGGTGGCGAGGCGCCGGACGGCGGCGGGGGCGCGGACACCGAGCACGGCGTCCGAGAGCGGCAGGACGGCGAAGCTCTTGTTCCTGATCGCCGGGACGTCCTTCAGTACGGGGTCCTCCAGCAGGCGCTTCTTCTTCTGCGCGACGGTGGTGGCGCCGTAGTCGTAGATCACGACCGTCTCGGGCTCGCGGGCCACGACCTGCTCCCAGGTGGCGTCGCCGAAGGACTTGTCGAGGTCGGCGAAGACGTTGCGTCCGCCGGCCCGCCGGATCAGCTCGTTGCCGATGCCCTTGCCGCCGGCGGTGAACGCGGTCTTGTCGCCGCTGTCGTAGACGAAGACCGGGACGGCCTCCACGCCGTCGAGCCCGGCGGCGGTGGTGGCGAGCGTGGTGCGCGCCCCGGCGGTCCACTTCTCGGCGCGGCCGGTGACGCCGAAGGTGCGGCCGACCTCCTCGACCTCACGGAACACGTCGTCCATCGAGGTCCGGCCCCCGGTGCAGTTCTCCAGGTTGAGCCGGGTGTCGATGCCGGCGCCCTTGAGGTCGTCGCGGGTGCGGCCGTCCTTGGCGGCGAAGGCGCTGGCGTAGCCGCCGTAGACGAAGTCGGGGTTCGCGGCGAGGAGTTTCTCCTTGGAGGGGTACTCCTCGGCGATGACCGGGACGCTGTCGTACGCCTTCTCGTAGGCGGGGAGGACCGCGTCGTCCAGCCAGGCGGTGCCGATGAGGGACTTGGTGAGACCGAGCTCGATCATGATCTCGGTGACGTGCTGGTTCATCGTGACCACGCGCTTCGGGGGCGCCTCGAAGGTGGTCTTCACGCCGCAGTTGGTGACGGTGTACGGGAATCCGCCGGCCGGTGCTCCGGCGCTGCGGACGGGGTCCGGGGTGGTGCCGCAGGCGGCGAGCGGGAGCAGCAGGGGAAGCAGGACCGCCGGTATGAGGGCGTGGCGTCGCGAGGGCATGACTGGGCCTCCTCCGGGGGATTTCCGCGTCCCCTGGCATGGTGGGAGAAGGGCGACAGGTCAGTTCCTGGCTTCCGGGCCCCCGCTCGCGCGCGGGGCCCGGTCACAGTGGCGGGACCGTGCCGGATTCACACCGGCTTCCTGGGTCCTGCCGCCCTGGACGGCGTCATCTTCTCAGACGACCTCGACCTCTTCTTCCGTGACCTCGCCGTCGACGATGCGGTAGGAGCGGAACTGGAAGGGGCCCATGTCGTCGGTGTCGGCCGTGGAGACCAGGACGTAGTGGGCGAACGGCTCCATCGCCAGGTCGATGTCCCGGCGGGAGGGGTACGCCTCGGTAGCGGTGTGCGAGTGGTAGATGACCACCAGGTCCTCGTTGCGCTCGCGCAGCTCGTTGTCGAGCTTCTTGTGGTCGTCCGCGTCGAACTCGTAGAACGTGGGCGAGCGGGCCGCGTTGAGCATGGGGATGAAGCGCTCGGGCCGGTCGCTGTCCTCGGGGCCCGCGATCACGCCGCACGCCTCGTCGGGGTGGTCCGCCCGCGCGTGGGCGACGATCTGGTCGTACAGCGCCTGGGTGATGGTCAGCATGAGGTGAAGGATAAACAGGTGGCCTCCGTGGATGAGATACGGAGACCACCTGGTGAGACGGGTTCTGAGACGCCCGGCGGCCGGCCGACAACCGTCCGGCGGGTGCCGGGTGACCGCCGGACGGGCGGCGGGTGAGCGCCTGGTGGGCGTCAGTCGGTGACCTTCGCGAACTCCGGCTCGTTCGGGCCCTCGGGGGCGCGCGCCGCGAGTTCCGGGTTACGGCTCTTGAGCAGCGCCCAGCCCGCGACCAGGAACACCGCCCAGAGCGCGCCGACGTACAGCGAGACCCGGGCGTCGGAGTCGTAGGCGATCAGACAGGTCACGAAGGACAGGAAGACCAGCGCCACCCAGCTCAGGGCCGAGCCGCCCGGGGCCGGGAACGAGGAGGCCGGCAGCCGGCCGGCGACCACGGCGGAGCGGTACTTGATATGGCTGATGAGGATCATCATCCAGGTCCAGATACCGGCGGCGGTGGCCACCGAGGTGACGTACAGGAACGCCTTCTCGGGGACGACGTAGTTGAGCACGACGCCGATGCCCATCAGCGCGACGGACGCCGCGATGCCCGTGGCCGGTGTCCGGCGGCGGTTGAGCCTGCCCAGGGCCCGCGGCGCCTCCTTGTTGGCGGAGAGGTCGCGCAGCATCCGGCCGGTGGAGTACATGCCGGAGTTGCAGGACGACAGGGCCGCCGTCAGCACGACGAAGTTGACGATGCCGGCGCCGAGCGGAATGCCGATCTTGGCGAACGCGTGCACGAACGGGCTCTCGCCCTCGCTGAATTCGGTCCACCTCACGACGGCGAGGATGACGGTGAGCGCGCCGACGTAGAAGACGATGATGCGCCAGGGCAGCGTGTTGATCGCCTTGGGGAGCGTCTTCTCCGGGTTCTCGGACTCGCCCGCCGTGACGCCGACGAGTTCGACGGCGAGGTAGGCGAACATGACGCCCTGGAGGGTCATCAGGCTGGAGCCGATGCCGTTGGGGAAGATCCCGCCGTGCTGCCAGAGGTTGCCGGTCGCGGCGGTGTCGCCGGCGTCCGAGAAGCCGAGGGTCAGGACGCCGAGGCCGATGACGATCATGCCGATGATGGCGGTGACCTTGACCATCGAGAACCAGAACTCGACCTCGCCGAAGATCTTGACGGAGATCAGGTTGACGCCGAAGAGCACCAGGAGGAACACCAGGGCGCTGACCCACTGCGGGATCGCGGGGAACCAGAAGTGGATGTAGATCGCCGCCGCCGTGAGCTCGGCCATGCCGGTCACGATCCACATGAGCCAGTACGTCCAGCCGGTGACGTAGCCGAAGAACGGGCCGAGGAACTCGCGGGCGTACTCCGCGAACGAGCCGGAGACCGGCCGGTAGAGCAGCAGTTCGCCGAGCGCCCGCATGATGAAGAAGATCACCACGCCGGCGAGGGCGTACATCAGGATGATGCTCGGCCCGGCCTTGGCGATGTTCGCGCCGGCGCCCATGAACAGGCCGACGCCGATGGCGCCGCCGATCGCGATCATCTGGACCTGGCGGCTGCCGAGCCCGCGTTCGTAGCCCTCCTCCGAGGTGTCTGCGGAGGGCTTGTCCGAGGTGTTGTCGACCTGTGGGGAGGTCATGGTGATGCGCCCTTTCTCCCTGCCTGTGCCGGTGGTCGTGAAGATTTACCACGGGCCGGGCCGCGATCCGCGGAGGCGGCTGTGGCGCGGCCCACAGGAAGAAGCGGACGAATCTCCCCCGGAATCGCAAGGCATGCGGGGGCGGTGACGCGATCGTTATCCGGAGTTGAGTGTCCGTTGAGGAAACGGAGCATGGCCGTCCGGAGACGGTGTGACGGAGGTACGCGGAGTCTGTGACGGCCCGGCCGGGCGGGTCCTTGGCGAGCCCGGGCCGGGCCCGGGGCGCCGGACCGGGGTCACCGGATCCGTCACGGCATCATCGTCTCGACGAGCGTCTCCTGGAGCGCCCCGAGCCACAGGTACGCCATCACCATCGGCTTGCGCGGGTCGGAGTCCGGCAGCCGGTACAGGCTCTCGCCCTCGTCCTCGTCGGAGACCTCCAGCCGGCTGCCGATCGTCAGGCGCAGGTCGTTGAGCGCCCCGAGCCAGTGCCGGCAGTCGTCGGGCGTCAGCTTCAGGACGGCACCGCCCTCGCCGGACGCGGAGAGGGCGTCCAGGCCGCGGACGACGGCCAGGCCGTCCTCGCGCTTGCGGCTCCGCAGGTCGTTCTCGGTGAAGCGCCTGAACTCGGAGGAGTACTCGCGCAGTTCGTCGTCGGTGTCGTCGCCGAAGCCGTACGCGTCCGGGAAGAGCCGGGCGAGCGCGGGGTCGGACGGCGGCTTGCTGGGCCCCTCCGCGAAGAGCGCCGCCAGGGGGTCCTCCCCCTGGGCCGGTTCGTCGCCGGGGCCGATCAGCTCCAGGAGCTGGACGGCCAGCGAGCGCAGGATGGAGATCTCGACCTCGTCGAGCGCGACGGCGGCGCCACCGCCGGGGATCGCCTCGAACTGCCCGGCCATCAGCCGGCGTCCTGGGAGAGCGTGGCCCACAGGCCGAATCCGTGCATGGCCTGCACGTCGCGTTCCATCTCCTCGCGGCTGCCGCTGGAGACGATGGCGCGGCCCTTCTGGTGGACGTCGAGCATCAGTTTGCGCGCCTTGTCCTTGGAGTAGCCGAAGTAGGTCTGGAAGACGTACGTCACATAACTCATGAGGTTGACCGGGTCGTTGTGGACGATCGTCATCCACGGCACGTCAGGTTCCGGGACGGTGAACGTCTCCTCGGCCGACTCGGGAAGTTCGATCTCTGTCGGGGCAACACTCACGGTTCGGGACGACCTTCTTCTCCGCCGGGGGTCCCGGGACACGCCCCGGGATGCACAGCCTCACAGCCCCATGCTGCCACCAGGAGGGGCCTGTCGCACAAACGGCGGCGCGGGAGGCCGTCGAGTCGCCCCCGAGTCGCCTCCGACCCGCCGGGCTCCGGCCGTTCAATAGAAATCGTCAATCTGACGAGATCCGCTGTAGCATCGCTCGTATGAACTCTGCGGAGCTTGAGAAGGGCCTTGCCAAGGACGAGGGCGGCCGGCGGATCGGCGTGCCGTCGACCGCGCTCTTCACCGACCAGTACGAGTTGACGATGCTCCGGGCGGCGCTCAGGGCGGGGACGGCCGAGCGCCGTTCCGTCTTCGAGGTGTTCACCCGGCGGCTGCCCGAGGGACGGCGTTACGGAGTCGTCGCGGGCACCGGGCGCGTCCTCGACGCCGTCGAGAACTTCCGCTTCGACGAGGACGTCCTCGGCTTTCTGCGCGAGCGCGGGATCGTCGACGGCGAGACGCTCGACTGGCTCGCCGACTACCGCTTCAGCGGGGACATCTGGGGCTACCGGGAGGGCGACGTGTACTTCCCCGGCTCGCCGATCCTGCGTGTCGAGGGCTCCTTCGCCGAATGCGTGCTGCTGGAGACCGTGGTCCTGTCGATCCTCAACCACGACTCGGCGATCGCCGCCGCCGCGTCCCGGATGTCGGCCGCCGCCGGCGGTCGCCCGCTGATCGAGATGGGCGCGCGCCGCACGCACGAACTGGCCGCCGTCGCCGCGTCGCGCGCCGCGTACGTGGGCGGCTTCGACACCACGTCGGACCTGGCGGCCGGATTCCGCTACGACATCCCGACGGTGGGTACCAGCGCGCACGCCTTCACGCTGCTGCACGACAACGAACGGGACGCGTTCCAGGCGCAGGTCGACGCGCTCGGCAGCGGGACGACGCTGCTCGTGGACACCTACGACGTGGCGGAGGCGGTCCGTACGGCCGTGGACGTCGCCGGGCCGGAGCTGGGCGCCGTGCGCATCGACTCCGGCGACCTGCTGCTCGTCGCGCACCGGGTGCGGCAGCAGCTGGACGAGCTGGGCGCGGTGAACACCCGGATCGTGGTCACCTCCGACCTGGACGAGTACGCGATCGCCTCGCTGGCCGCGGCGCCGGTGGACGCGTACGGGGTCGGCACCCAGCTGGTCACCGGCAGCGGCAACCCCACCTGCTCGATGGTGTACAAACTGGTCGCCCGTGCCCACTCCGCGGACCGGCGGGCGCCGCTGCACGCGGTGGCGAAGAAGTCGCTCGGGGGCAAGACGTCGATCGGCGGCCGCAAGTGGGCGGCGCGGCGGGTGGACGCCGAGGGGTACGCGGAGGCCGAGGTCGTCGGCACCGGTCCCGTGCCGGCGGACCTGCTGGACCGGCAGCTGCTGGTGGAGCTGGTCAAGGGCGGCGAGGTGGTCGCGCGCGAGCCCCTGGACGCGGTCCGCAACCGGCACGTCGAGGCGCGGGCGGCGCTGCCGATGTCGGCGATCCAGCTCTCGCGCGGCGAGCCGGTCATCCCGACCGTCTACATGTGACGGACACGAGGTTCGGAAGAGGTGTGGCAGGCATGAACGGACAGCGACCGGGAACGCCAGGCTCCGAGAGGCCAACCAGGACGGGACGCCATAGGCTCGGTGGCCCCCGCCCGCTCCCCACCGAAGGACACCCGCCATGCACCGCGCACTGATAGTCGTGGACGTCCAGAACGACTTCTGCGAGGGCGGGAGCCTCGCGGTGCCGGGCGGCGCCGACGTGGCCGCCGCCATCACCGATCTGATCGGCCAGACGACGGCCGGTTACCGCCACGTCGTCGCGACGCGTGACCACCACGTCGACCCGGGTGACCACTTCTCCGCGCGCCCCGACTTCGTGCACTCGTGGCCGGTGCACTGTGTGGCGGGCACGGAGGGGGTGGGCTTCCACCCCAACTTCGCGCCCGCGGTCGCCTCGGGGTCGATCGACGCGGTCTTCGACAAGGGCGCCTACGCGGCGGCGTACAGCGGCTTCGAGGGCGCGGACGAGAACGGGGTCCGGCTGGGCGAGTGGCTCAGGGCCCGCGAGGTCTCGGAGGTCGACGTCGTCGGCATCGCCACCGACCACTGCGTACGGGCGACCGCCCTGGACGCGGCGCGTGAGGGGTTCACCACCCACGTGCTGCTGGACCTGACGGCGGGCGTCTCGAAGGACACGACGGAACGTGCCCTGACGGAGCTGCGCACATCGGGCGTCCACCTGACGGGCAACCCGGTGGTGTAGCCCCGGGGCCCGCCGCCGGGCCCGCTGTTGTCCCGGCGGCGGGCCCCGGGCCGCCTCGGTACAGCGGCTCCCGGCCGCGCCCGCGCGGCGCGGTGATCGGCTCCTGCCGGCGCCAGGTCAGTCGCCCGGGAGCCCCTGTGCAGCCGCGAGCGCCGCCAGGCGGAACGTCGCATGCGGCAGACCTCCGGCCGACACCACGACCGGCCTCGGCCGGCCAGGCCGGCCCGGCCCCGCTCCTGGATGCGTGCGAGGCCCGCCGCAAGGCGGTCGGCACTCGCCGGCGAGGCGCAGCCGAACAGCCTCTCCGCCGGCCCTGCCGCTGGAGGTACCTCCGCCCGCCCGAGACCGGCTCCTGCCGGCCGGGGCGCAGGGAGCCGCGCCCGGCCCGCCCCGCGTCGGGCGGGGCCGGGCGCGGCTCCGCCACAGCACGTGCGCTGTCAGGCGCGGTGAACCCACCGGGCAGGACCGACCGGCTCGGGGCGTAGGGAGCGGCTCCTGGCCGCGCCCGCGTGGGCGCGGCCGAGCGTGGTGCCCCCCCGGGCAGGCCCCGGCCCGTGCGGGAT
>NZ_JAAPBF010000390.1 GCF_022695985.1 Streptomyces sp. NP-1717
CGTCAGTTTCGCGTCTGCCGGTCGGTCCGCCGCAGCCCGTCCGTCCGGGGTGGAGGATTCGCGTCCCGCTCCCGGCCGGTCCCCGCGCTTGCTCGTCGGCCAGGCGATGAACGCGCGGGCGCGCGTCTGCCCGGCCTCGCCTGGCCGCCCCAGCGGATGGCACGCGCCCCGCTCTCGGCCAGTCCCCACCGGGGGCGTCGGTTCGTTGTTTCGCGTCTGCCGGTCGGCCCGGCTGGGCTGTGAACGCGCGGGCCCGCGCCTGCCTGGCGTCGTCTGGCCGCCTGCGGGCGAAACGGCTTCGCCCGCCGTCGGCCGCCCCCCCGGAACGTCAGTTGGTCAGTTTCGCGTCTGCCCGCTGCGGCCCGTCTGCCCTGGGGGCGATGCGGGTACCGCCTTGGCCGGCTCCGCGCTTGCCGGTTGGCCCGGCGATGAACGCGCGGGCCCGCGCCTGCTTGGCGTCGTCTGGCCGCCTGCGGGGGCGCCGACTCGTCGGTTCCCCCGCCTGCTCGGCCCGCCGTAGCCCCGCCGCCCCGGCGGGCGGCACGGGCGGGCCCCGTCGCTCACGCCTCCTCGTGTTCCCTCTCCGCCATTCGGATCACGCACACCGCCACCGCGATCAGCAGCGACGGGTCCGCGTCGTCGCGGATCACGTTCACGGCGTACGTTTCCCGTACCCGGAACCACCGGCGTGAGACGTGTGCCAGCAGGTCGCCGTCGTACTCGATCGTGAACTCGCGGTCCAGGATCCGCCCGCTCACGTCCAGTTCGGTGCCCTCCGCCAGGGCGACCCGGTAGTGGTTGCGCAGCAGCGAGAGCTTCTTCTTACGGATGGTGGCCAGTGGCTCGCCGTCCCGTTCGATCGTCATCGCGTCCCGCAGGCTGAGCAGCTTCTGACGGAGCGTGACCAGGACGCGGCCCTGCGGGTCCTTCAGCTCCAGCGTGTCCCGCAGCCGCAGCGCCTTTCCGTCCACGAGGAAGGCCTGCCGGCCCTGCTCGTCCTCGATCCAGTAGTCGTCGCCGATGGCGAAGATCTTGTCGCGCACCAAGTACTTCATGCAGGATCCGTACCCACCGGGGCGCCGGGGGACGGCGGTACGGCGTCACCTGCACGCGTACGGACGACAGAGCCCGCTCCCGCCCGCAGTCCGCGCGACAGCGCGAGGGTGACCGTCAGGGAGGCCGCCGCCAGCACCGTGATCCCCGTCGCGGGCGAGGTCAGTTCGGCCACCGCGCCCGCCAGGAGCGCGCACACGCCCTGCATGGTGAGCATGCCCGCGGAGTGCAGCCCCAGCGCGTGCCCGCTCAGGGCCTCCGGCGTCAGCCCCATCAGGCGCTCCTGGAGCACCAGGCTCGCCGCGTATCCGACGGTGGCGAGCATGACGGCCGCCAGGGCGAGCGGCAGCGGCGGCCCCAGGACGAAGATCAGATGCGGGGCGGCGAGCAGCAGCAACAGCGGGACGGCCAGGCGTGTCCGCCGCCGACGGGGGACGAAGCGGCCGATCAGGATGTCGCCCGTCAGCATGCCGGCCGCACCGGCGGCGAACAGGACGCCCGCGTGCTGCGGCGCGTACGACACGTACAGGGACTCGCAGCCCACCACCAGCCCGTTGGGCACCCACAGCCCCAGGAACACGCGGCGGCGGGGCGGGGACGCCCACAGCAGCGCGTTGTTCCGCCACGTCGCGGAGATCGACGCGCGGCCGGACGCCCGCGGCGGCCTCCTGCTGAGGCCGAGCCGCGCCACGGTGGCGGCGGTGAGATACAGGGCGGCGCCGGTGAGCAGCGTGCCGCGCGGGGACAGGACCGTCAGCAGCACGCCGCCGGTCGCGAAGCCGCCGATCTGCATCAGGCCGCTCGACATGTTGAGCGTGGAGCGCCCGAGCAGATAGCCCTCGGTGGAGAGGATCTCGTTGAGGAGCCCGAGCCGCACCCCGCCGCCGAGCGCGGAGACGACACCGAGGCCGAGGACGATCGCGAGGGCGGCGGCGATCGGCAGACCGGGCAGGGCCGTGGCGGCGGTTCCGAGGGCGAAGACGAACGCGACGAGGGTCAGGGTGGCGCGCGGCGGCAGTCGGTCGGCCGCCGAGAGCAGCGTGGTCGCGCCGATCACCTGGGCGAGGGAGGGGCCGAACATGGCGAGCGCGGAGAGCAGCGGCGAGCCGGTGGCGGTGAAGACGAGCGTGCCCAGGGCGAGTCCGCTCACGGTCTGGGCGGCGACCTGTGCGGCGGAGGTCAGGAAGAGCGGAGTGAACTCCTTCGTACGGAAGAGTTCCCGGTAGGTGCGCATGCTCCGGAGTCTCGGTGGGGCCGTCGGCGGCGCGTTAATGTTTCGCGCCGGGGCGAAACGTCGGGTGGGGAGGTGCGGCATGGGCTGGTGGCAGATCGACGCGGACACGCTGGCGGGCAGCCGGTTCGTGGTCTCCCCGCTGGCCGAGACCGTCGCGAGCCTGAAGGCGCTGGAGCGCGGAACCGCCGCGCACGCGGGCGCGCACCCCGGCGAGCGCGCGTGGCTCGACGCGCACCTGCCGGCGTACCGGGCGCGGCAGGCGGCCGACCCGGTCACGGCGCTGCTCGTACGGTCGGCGTTCGGCCGCTCCTGGAACGCGGACTTCATCACACCGACACCGTCCGGCGACCATGACGGCGAACCCTCTTTCGAGGACGAGCTGGTACGGATCCGGGAGACCCCGCCCGAGCGCGCACGCGACGATCTCCTCCTGTCCCTGGACGGCCCCGTCCCCGCCCGCCTGCACCGCTCCGACCTGCCGGAACGCGCCGCCACCGTCCTGGAGTGGGTGTGGGCCGAGGCCGTGCTGCCGTACTGGCCGCGCCGCCGCCGGCTCATCGAGGCCGATGTCCTCGCGCGCACGGCCCAGTTGGGCCACGGCGGCTGGGCGAGCGCGCTGAGCGCCATGCGCCCCGGGACGCGCTGGCTGGGCGGCAGCCGCCTCCAGATCAACACGCGCGGCGGCCCCTCGCAGGTGATCCCCGGCGTGCGGCTGATGTTCGTGCCCGTCACACCGCACACCGGGTGGGTGTCCTGGGACGCGGACCGTTACGCCGTCGTGTACCCGTGCGCGGGCGCCCTCGCCGATACGGGCCGGGCGCGGGTGCCCGAGCCGCTGCGGGCGCTGCTGGGTCCCGCGCGGGCGGGAGTCCTCGTCCTCCTCGGCGCCCCCAAGAGCACGACGCAGCTCGTGGCGCTGACCGGCCAGGGGCTCGGCTCGGTGGGCCGCCATCTGAAGGTCCTGCTGGACGCGGGGCTGATCCGCCGGCGGCGCGCGGGCCGGTCGGTGCTGTACTTCCGTACGGAGGCGGGGGAAGCGCTCGTCCGGGCGGGCGACCCGGAGGACGGCCCCGTCCAGGGAGGCGGCGCGCACATCGAGTTCGCCTCGAAGAT
>NZ_JAAPBF010000391.1 GCF_022695985.1 Streptomyces sp. NP-1717
ACCAGCGACGCGCCCCTCGACGAGGCGGCGGGCATACGAGCGGCGGAAGCGGCCGCGGCGGCGAACCGCCCACGCGAGTGGCCGGCCACGACGAGCTTGCGTCCGCCGCCGTCCGCCGGGTCCCCGATTACCGCGCCCCAGGTAACCGGCTCACGGCCCCGAACCGCCTCACCCCGACCTCCGTGCCCTACGCGTAGACGCCCGCCCGCGCCGCCGCCGCGGCCGCTTCCGCCGCTCGTATGCCCGCCGCCTCGTCGAGGGGCGCGTCGCTGGTCAGCAGCCGGTAGTAGAGGGGGGCGGAGACCGCGCGGATCACTTCGTGCGGGTCGGTCCCCGCCGGCAACTCGCCGCGCTCCACTGCCTGTTCGACGCAGGGTGCCCATTCGGCGACCCGGATCTCGTAGAAGCGGTGCAGGGACTCGGCCGTCCTCGCGTCCGTCGTGGCCGCCGCGATCACCGCCTTGAACAGCGCGCCCTGCCGCGGGTCGGCCAGCGTGCCGCGTACGAGTTCGGCGTTGGCCTTCAGATCGCCGAGCAGCGAACCGGTCTCGGTGCGCGGCAGCGACTGCTCGGCCATGTCCGTCAGCAGATCGGCGACGAGACCGGCCACCGTCCCCCAGCGGCGGTACACGGTCGACTTGCCCACGTCCGCGCGGCGCGCGACATCGGCGAGGTCCAGCCGCGCGAAGCCGTCCTCGGCGAGGGCGTCGCCGGCCGTCCGGAGCACCGCGGCGCGCACCCGAGCTGTACGGCCTCCGGGGCGCAGGGTCCCGGGATCGCCACCGGTGTCGTCGTTCTCCTCAGGACTCATCGGCACACCTCACCCCCATAACGAGACTCCAGTTTCATTAGTCGCACTCCTCTGTTACGTTGGGACCATCCTAAAGGGACCGAAGTCCCGTTAGTGTTTTTCCGTTCTGGTGGAGGGGTCGTCATGGAGTACAGGCAACTGGGAGCGTCCGGGCTCAAGGTCCCGGCCCTCAGCTTCGGAGCGGGCACGTTCGGCGGCCGGGGGCCGCTCTTCGGCGCGTGGGGCAACACCGACGCGCAGGAGGCGCGCCGGCTCGTGGACATCTGCCTGGAGGCGGGCGTCTCGATGTTCGACACGGCGGACGTGTACTCGGCGGGTGCCTCCGAGGACGTCCTCGGCCAGGCCATCAAGGGGCGTCGGGACGAGGTGCTCCTGTCGACCAAGACGAGCCTGCCGATGGGCGACGGACCCGCGGACGCGGGATCCTCGCGCTCGCGGCTCATACGGGCGACGGAGGACGCGCTGCGCCGGCTCGGCACCGATCACATCGACCTCTTCCAGCTCCACGCGTTCGACGCGGCGACCCCCGTCGAGGAGGTGCTGTCCACGCTCGACCTGCTCGTACGGTCGGGGAAGATCCGCTACGTCGGCGTCTCCAACTTCTCCGGCTGGCAGCTGATGAAGTCGCTGGCCGCCGCCGAGAAGCACGGCCATCCACGCTATGTGGCGCACCAGGTCTACTACTCGCTCGTCGGCCGCGACTACGAGTGGGAACTGCTGCCCCTCGGCCTCGACCAGGGTGTCGGCGCGATGGTCTGGAGCCCGCTGGGGTGGGGGCGGCTCACCGGCAAGCTGCGCCGTGGCCGGCCGCTGCCGGCGGGCAGCCGACTGCACGAGACCGCCGACTTCGGGCCGCCCGTCGAGGACGAGCACCTCTTCCGTGTGGTCGACGCCCTCGACGAGATCGCGGAGGAGACCGGCAGGACCGTCCCCCAGGTGGCCATCAACTGGCTGCTGCGGCGCCCCACCGTGTCCTCCGTCATCATCGGGGCCCGCAACGAGGAGCAACTGCGCCAGAACATCGGTGCCGTCGGGTGGGAGCTGACGCCCGAGCAGGTGGCGCGGCTCGACGCGTCGAGCGCCAAGCCCGCGCCGTATCCCTACTTCCCCTACGAGCGCCAGGAGGGTTTCGCCCGCCTCAACCCCTCCCCGCTCGCCCGCGCCGCCGCTGACCACTGCCGGCGAGAGGCCCCACGCGCGTGAGCGTGTACGCGACGACGGCGAGCACGACCAGGGCGAGCACCACCTTGGAGAGCAGCCCGACGTATGTCTCCACCAGATGCCACTGGTCGCCCAGCCAGTAACCGGCCATCACCAGAACCGAGTTCCACAGCAGGCTGCCGAGAGTGGTCAGGGATATGAAGACCGGCAGCGGCATGCGCTCGACTCCGGCCGGCACCGAGATCAGACTCCGGAATATGGGCACCATGCGGCCCAGGAAGACGGCCTTGGTGCCGTGCTTGGCGAACCACTGCTCCGTACGCACCAGATCGGCGTCCTTGACCAGCGGCAGCTTCGCCCAGATCGCGTGCATCCGCTCGCGGCCGAAGAGCATCCCCACCCAGTACAGGACGACCGCTCCCACCACCGAACCGAGCGTGGTCCAGAAGATCGCGGACTCCAGGCTGATCACTCCCTGACCCGCCGCGAAGCCGGTCAGCGGCAGGATGATCTCGCTCGGCAGCGGCGGGAAGAGATTCTCCAGCGCGATGGCGAGGCCCGCGCCCGGCGCCCCCATGGTGTCCACGAGATCGGCGGCCCAGCCCGCGACGCCTCCCGCAGGTTCCTGCGAGAGAGCGAGCCTTACGTCATTCATCAGTGGTCTCCAAGAGGGCGCGGGGCGGGTCCGGCGAACGGTTCCGACGTCCGGCGGAGTGGTACCAGCGGTTTCGGCGCGTACATCGCGCTTCCCCCACAACAATAGAAACCGCAGACCAGCCCCGGTATGCGGGATACCGCCGGGCTCACTGCGGATTTCCGCCAGCGGCACCCTGCGGTTTTCCGCAGGCGCGCGGGAAGGCGTCCAAGGGTGTCAGGCCGTCCCGTCCGGCCACCCCGCCACCCCGTCCGCCAAAGCTGACCGATCGGACAGTTATGGTGGACGCATGGCACGCCCGGCCTCCGCCCTGCGCGGACACATCCTGGAATCGGCGTTGCAGCTGTTCGCGACCCGCGGCTACGAAGGCACGTCGCTGCACGACATCGCCACCACCGTCGGCTGCTCGAAGGCGTCCCTGCTGTACCACTTCACCAGCAAGGAAGCGATCCTCACCGAGCTGCTGACCCCGGCCGGCGAGGGGCTCGCCGCCCTCGACGCCCGGCTCCTGGGCCTCGACGGGCGGGCGGCGACGGAAGCCGCGGTCACCGGCTACGTCGATCTCGCCATGCGCTTCCGCCGCGAGATCAAGATCCTCTTCGAGGACATCCCCGGAATGACCGCCCATCCGGCGCTCGGCAGCATCCCCGGCACCGTCGACCGGCTGCTGGACGCGTTCGCGGGCCGGTCGACGGCGGCGCGGGACGTGGTCGCGGCCTACATGGTCCTCGGGGCCGTCTTCGTGACGGGCGCCAGCGATG
>NZ_JAAPBF010000392.1 GCF_022695985.1 Streptomyces sp. NP-1717
CGACCACCGAGAAGAGAAACCTTCGCCATGGCTTCCCTGCTGTACCGGCTCGGCCGGTTCTCCTTCCGCCGGCGCAAGCGCGTCGTCGCCGTATGGCTCCTCCTGCTCGTCGTGCTGGGCGGAGCCGCCGCCACCCTCATGGGCCCCAGCAGCGACAAATTCACCATGCCCGGCACCGAGTCCCAGCGCGCGCTGGACTCGCTCCAGGAGCAGTTCCCGCAGGCCAGCGGCACGACCGGCACCATCGTCATAGCCGCGCCCGAGGGCGGGAAGCTCTCCCCGGCCGCGGTCGCGCCGGTGGTACGGGACGCCGCCGCCGTGCCCGGGGTGCTCGGCGCGGTGGACCCGTTCCAGGCCGGAGCCGTCTCCGAGGACGGCCGGTACGCCCTGGTCCAGGTGCAGTTCGAGACGGGCCCGGAGGACGTGACCGACGCGCAGCGCGCGGCGTACGAGAAGGTCGGCGCCGACGAGGAGGGGCTGCGGGTCGAGCACGGCGGTGAAGTCCTCAGCGCCGAGGTGGAGGTGGGCTCCACCGAGGCGATCGGTGTCCTGATCGCCGCGGGCGTCCTCGTCGTCACCTTCGGCTCGATGGTGGCGGCCGGCATGACACTGCTCAACGCGCTCGTCGGCGTCGGGGCCGGGATGGCCGGGCTGTTCGCCCTGAGCAGCGTGGTCGAACTCACCAGTACGGCTCCGATCCTGGCGCTCATGCTCGGGCTCGCCGTCGGTATCGACTACTCGCTGTTCATCACCTCCCGGCACCGCCAGTACCTGACCGAAGGCCTGGACGCCGAGGAGGCGGCCGGCCGCGCGGTCGGGACCGCCGGTTCGGCCGTGGTCTTCGCGGGCGCCACCGTCGTCATCGCCCTCGCCGGGCTGACCGTCGTCAACATCCCCTTCCTGAGCGTCATGGGCCTGGCCGCGGCGGGTACGGTCGCCGTCGCCGTCCTGGTCGCGCTCACCCTCCTCCCGGCGCTCCTCGGCTTCGCCGGGCTGCGCGTACTGCCCCGCAAGCAGCGCGACAGCGCGAACGGCGCGGGCACCGACACGGGCGCCGCCACCGGTACGGGCACTTCGAAGGACGGCTCGACCACCGAGCCCCGTGAGGGATTCGGCTTCCGCTGGGGACGGACCGTCACCCGCTTCCGCGTCCCCGTCCTCCTCGTCGGCATTCTCGGTCTCGGCGTACTGGCCCTCCCCGCCGCCGACATGCGCCTCGCGCTGCCCGACGCGGGCACCGCCGCGGCCGGCTCCGCGCCCCGTGAGGCGTACGACCTCACCAGCGAGGGATTCGGCCCCGGCTTCAACGGCCGCCTGATCGCCGTCGTTTCGAGCGACGACGCGGCGGCCACGGCCGTCGCGGCGAAGGAGGCCACCGAGCGGATCCAGGGCACGAAGGACGTACTGGCCGTCACGCCACCGCAGTTGAACAAGCAGGGCACCACGGCGCTCCTCACCGTCATCCCGAAGGCGGGCCCCACGGACGAGGCGACCGAGGCGGTCGTACGTGCCGTCCGCGACCGCGTGGCGGACATCGGGGACCTCCCGGGCGCGGCGGGCGCGGATGTCGCGCTCTCCGGCACCACGGCCGTCGGCATCGACGTCTCCGAGAAGGTCGCGGACGCCATGCTGGTCTATCTGCTGCTCGTGGTCGGCCTGTCGATCCTGCTGCTGATGCTGGTCTTCCGCTCGTTCCTGGTGCCGCTCAAGGCCGCGCTCGGCTTCCTCCTCACCATCGGCGCCACCTTCGGCATCACCGTGGCGATCTTCCAACAGGGCCATTTCGCCGACCTGTTGGGCGTCGACACACCCGGCCCGCTGGTGAGCTTCCTGCCGATCCTCCTCATCGGCATCCTGTTCGGACTGGCCATGGACTACGAGGTGTTCCTCGTCTCCCGGATGCGCGAGGACTTCGTCCACGGCGCCGGCGCGCAGCAGGCGACGGTGAGCGGGATGGGGCACAACGCCCGTGTCGTCACCGCCGCCGCGCTGATCATGACGGCCGTGTTCGGAGGGTTCGTCTTCATGCCCGACCCGATCATCAAGTCGATGGGCTTCGCGCTGGCCATCGGTGTGCTCGTCGACGCGTTCATCGTGCGTATGGCGCTGGTCCCGGCCGTGATGTCCCTGCTCGGGCGCGCCGCCTGGTGGCTGCCGCGGTTCGTCGACCGGATCCTGCCCAACCTCGACATCGAGGGCGAGAGTCTGCAGCGCAAGCTCGTACCGGAGCAGCGCGCGGCGGACGAGAGCGAGAGCGAGGACGCGGTCAGGGTGTAAGGCCCGAGCCGAACCGAGCCGAACCGAGCCGCGCCGGGCCCGCCTTCCGAAGGGGGGCCCGGCGCGGCTCGGTTCTTGTCGGGGGAC
The DNA here is from genome assembly GCF_022695985.1 of Streptomyces sp. NP-1717. Lineage (GTDB taxonomy): Bacteria > Actinomycetota > Actinomycetes > Streptomycetales > Streptomycetaceae > Streptomyces. Next base: position 2,365 of record NZ_JAAPBF010000392.1, read on the forward strand.
GCAGTCGACCGTGGACTCGGCGACGGCCTCCGCCGAGCGGATTGGTCCCTATGCTTGGTGCGTACTTCTACAGATCTGTAGAGATACCTCCGTAACTGGAGTCCGGGAACGAAGGAGGGAACACCTCGATGGTGTTCAAACGACTGCTCGGTTCACTCGGCGTCGGCGGGCCGACGGTGGAAACGGTGCTGGAGGCGGGTGCGTTACTGCCGGGAGGCACCTTGCGGGGCGAGGTCCGGCTGGTCGGCGGGAGCGCGTCGTACGACGTCGACCGCGTCGACCTGGAACTGGTCGCCCATGTCGAGGCGGAGCACGAGGAGGGGGAGAGCAAGGGCTTCGTCGGCTTCGAGCGGTACGAGATCGGCGGGGGATTCCGGCTGGGCGAGGGCGAGTCGCACACCGTGCCGTTCGCGGTGCCGGTGCCGTGGGAGACCCCGTTCTCCGAGCTGCACGGTGAACCGCTCGGGATCACACTGGGCGTGGTGACGGACCTCGACATCTCCGGCGCCAGGGACAAGGGCGACTTCGACGCCCTCGCCGTACGGCCGTTGCCGGTGCAGGAGGCGGTGCTTGAGGCGTTCGGGCAGCTCGGCTTCGGCTTCAGGTCGGCGGACCTGGAGCTGGGACACATCAACGGGACCGGCCAACGGCTGCCGTTCTACCAGGAGATCGAACTGATCCCCGCGCCGAACTACGCACACCGGCTGAACGAGGTCGAGGTGACGTTCCTGGCGCACCCGGGCGGCACGGAGGTCGTCCTGGAGGCCGACGGGCGCGGGGAGGCGGGCGTGGACGACGCGCTGAACCGCTACACCCTCGGGCACGACGAGGTGCCGCACACCGACTGGAACGCGGTGGTGGCCGGGTGGATGGACCGCATGGCGAGCGCCTACGCGGACCACGGGCACGGGCATGGGCACGGGTACGGCTCCGACCACGGGTCCGGGCATGGTCACGGCTCAGGTTCCGGTTCCGGTATGAGTACGGGCGCGGCGGTCGCCGTCGGCGCGGCCGGT
>NZ_JAAPBF010000393.1 GCF_022695985.1 Streptomyces sp. NP-1717
GGCTCAACGACACGCCCGCGACCAGGGACCTCACCTCCGCAGGACTGACCACCACCGACCACCCCCTCCTCGGCGCGACCGTCGAGCAGGCCGAGAGCGGCGGCACGCTTCTCACCGGGCGATTCGCGCAGGCGGACCACTCCTGGGTCGGCGACCACGTCATCCTCGGCGCGACCGTGCTCCCGGGGACCGCCCTCATCGATGTCGTCATGCACGCGGCGACGCACGTCGGGCTCGACACGATCGAGGAGCTGACGCTCGAAGCGCCACTCGTGGTCGCCGAGACGGACGCGGTCCGGATTCAGGTCGCGGTGGGCGCGCCGGACGGGACCGGCGGGCGTTCCCTCGTCGTGTACTCACGTCAGGCATCCACCCCGGTGGACGAGGCAGCCTGGTCACGTCATGCGCGCGGCCGGCTGGTGGCCGAACCGCTCGCTACGCCCGCGGACTTCGAATGGCTGCCGGCCGATGCCCAGCCGCTGCCGCTGACGGACGCGTACGACATGTTGGCTCTCCGGGGCTATGAGTACGGTCCGCAGTTCCGAGGTCTGACAGCGGTTTGGCGTTCGGGCGACGAAGTGTTCGCCGAGGTGCGGCTGCCGGACGGCGAACTCGACTCGGCCGACGCTCCGTTCGCCATCCACCCGGCTCTCTTCGACGCGGTCCTGCACGCAACTCTGCTCTTCGGTCTCGCCCCCGAAGCGCCCGACGTGGCCCTGGACGGTCTGCGCCTGCCCTTCGCGTGGTCGGGAGTACGCGTCAATGCCGTCGGGGGCTCGGCGCTCCGGGCTCGTATCCGCCCCACGGGTGCGGACACTGTCTCCCTCACCCTCACGGACGAGGCGGGCAGGCCCGTCGCGTCCGTCGAGTCGCTGGCCTTCCGCCGCGCGTCGGCGGCTCAGCTCGCGTCCGCGCGGGTGAGCACCGACGTCGCCGCCCACTACGTCGTCGAGTGGAACGCCATGGAGAGCGGCGTCTCCCAGGCGGCCCCCTCCTCACATTCGTGGGCGTACGTCGGCGCGCCACCACGCGGTCTCGCGGATGAACCGGCTGTCTACGGGGACATGGCCGAGCTCGGTGCGGCCGTCGCCGGAGGCGCGACCGCGCCGGACTTCGTATCGCTCACCGTCGCCCCGGAAAGCGCCGATGACACGGCGGGAACCGCGCACCGAACAACCCAGGCCGTTCTGAAGGAACTTCAGACCTTCACGGCGGACGCGGGGCTGGCGGACGCGACGCTGGTCGTCGTGACGCGGGGCGCGGTGGCGGCGGGGGAGGGGAAGCTGCCGGGACTGTCTGCCGCGCCCGTGTGGGGCCTGGTCCGCAGCGCGCAGGCCGAGAACCCGGGCCGCTATCTGCTGGTCGACCTCGATCCGGAAGCCGTCGAGGAACTGCCCCCGCACCACCTCACCGCCGTTGTACTGAGCGCGGTGGCGGCCGACGAGCGGCAGCTCGCTCTGCGGGGCGAGTCGGTCCTCGTGCCACGCCTCGGCCGTCTCGACCTGTCCCCGGAACAGCCGGCGAATCCCTGGGAGGGTGCCGGTACGGTCCTGATCACGGGCGGTACCGGGGCGCTCGGCGCGGCGGTCGCCCGGCATCTGGTCGTACGACATTCCGTCCCGAGTCTGCTGCTGATCGGCCGTCGTGGTGCGGAGGCTCCCGGCGCCGCCGAACTGCGCGCGGAGTTGCGGGCGTTGGGCGCGGAAGTCACGGTCGCGGCGTGCGACACCACGGACGCCGACGCGCTGGCCGCACTGCTCGGAGAGGTGCCCGACACGTACCCGTTGACGGGCGTCGTCCATGCGGCGGGTGTCCTGGACGACGGTCTGATCGACACCATGACACCGGACCAACTCGAACGCGTACTGCGCCCGAAGGTGGACACCGCGACACACCTGCACCACCTCACCCGGGACCTGGACCTCTCGGTCTTCGTCACCTTCTCGTCCGTCTTCGGCGTGCTCGGCAACGCGGGGCAGGCCAACTACGCCGCCGCGAACTCGTTCCTGGACGCCCTGATGCAGCACCGCAGGGCCGCCGGACTACCGGGTACGTCGCTGGCCTGGGGACTCTGGGACACGGAATCGGGCATCACCCGTCACCTGAACGCGGCCGACGTGGCGAGGATGGAACGCAACGGCGTCCTGGCGCTGGCTCCCGAGGACGCGCTGCCACTGCTCGACTCGGGCTGCGCCACGACCAACGCCCTTGTGCTACCCACGCGTTGGAACTTCGGCTCGCTGCGCTCCCAGGCCCTGACCGGTCAACTTCCGCCCGTACTGCGCTCGCTCGCGCCCTCGGCCGGACGCTCAGGCGCGGCGGCGAGCCGCCCGGGGACACGTATCCCTTCGTCGTCGCTCACCGTCCGGCTCACCGGTCTCGACAAGTCCGAGCAGGAGACGCTGATCCGCGATCTGCTCCGCACCGAGGTCGCCACCAGCCTCGGGCATGTGGCGCCCGAACAGGTCGACCTGGCGGACAGTTTCAAGGCACTCGGGTTCGACTCGCTCACGTCGGTCGATCTGCGTAACCGGCTCAGTTCCAGCACGGGTCTTCGGCTTCCCGCGACGCTGCTGTTCGACTATCCGACGCCTGCCGCGCTCATCGAGTACGTGTGGTCGTCCGCCATCGAGGCCGCTGCCACCGCGAACAGCGGGGGAGCAGCCGTCGCGGTGACGTCACCTCGGTCGGACGACGAGCCGATCGCGATCGTCGGTATGGCGTGCCGCTTCCCCGGGGGAGTGACCTCGCCGGAGGACCTGTGGCGCCTTGTCGCCGAACACACCGACGCCATCAGCGAGTTCCCGACCAACCGGAACTGGAACATCGAGGAGCTCTACAGCCCGGACCCCGATCACTCCGGCACCTCCTACACCAGCGAGGGCGGCTTCCTGCACGACGCCGACGCCTTCGACGCGGCGTTCTTCGGTATCTCGCCGCGCGAGGCGGTGGCGATGGACCCGCAGCAGCGGCTGCTGCTGGAGACGGCGTGGGAGACGCTGGAGCGCTCGGGCATCGACCCCACCTCGCTCACGGGCAGCGCGACCGGTGTCTTCGTCGGCGCGATGTATCACGACTACGCCCACTGGGCCGAGCAGGCGCGGGAGAGCGCGGAAGGCTTCGCGCTCACGGGCACGTTCGGCAGCATCATGTCCGGTCGGATCGCGTACAACCTGGGTCTCCAGGGCCCCGCGCTGAGTATCGACACGGCGTGTTCGTCGTCGTTGGTGGCGCTGCATCTGGCATGCGAGTCGCTGCGCAAGGGTGAGTCGTCGCTGGCGCTGGCCGGCGGAGTCGCGGTGATGTCGACGCCGAACACCTTCGTGGAGTTCAGCCGGCAGCGTGGGCTG
>NZ_JAAPBF010000394.1 GCF_022695985.1 Streptomyces sp. NP-1717
GCAGCGGACGCCGTAGAGCCGATCACCTCGGCCGGCAACGCGCAGCTGGGCATCGCCGTTCTCGCCGGTATTGCCGTCATCGTCCTGCTCATCACCAAGTTCAAGGTGCACGCCTTTCTCGCCCTGACCATCGGCACGCTGGCGCTCGGCGCCTTCGCCGGCGCGTCCCTGGGCGACACGATCACCAGCTTCTCCGCCGGTCTCGGCTCCACCGTCGCGGGTGTCGGCGTTCTGATCGCGCTCGGCGCGATACTCGGCAAGCTGCTCGCGGACTCGGGCGGCGCCGACCAGATAGTCGACACGATCCTCAGCCGGGCGAGCGGGCGGGCGATGCCCTGGGCGATGGTCCTCATCGCCTCGGTGATCGGGCTGCCGCTGTTCTTCGAGGTCGGCATCGTGCTGCTGATACCCGTGGTGCTGCTGGTCGCCAAGCGCGGCAACTTCTCCCTGATGCGGATCGGTATCCCGGCGCTGGCCGGCCTCTCCGTCATGCACGGGCTGATACCCCCGCACCCCGGCCCGCTCGTCGCGATCGACGCCATCGGCGCCGACCTCGGCGTCACGCTGGCGCTGGGCCTGCTCATCTCCGTACCGACGGTGATCATCGCCGGTCCGCTGTTCTCCCGTTACGCCGCGCGCTGGGTGGACATCCAGCCGCCCGAGCGGATGCTCCAGACGCTGGAGAAGCGCGAATCCGACGAGACCGGGAAGCGCCCGAGCTTCGGCGCCACCGTCGCCACGGTCCTGCTGCCGGTCGTCCTGATGCTGGTCAAGGCACTGGTCGACATCGTCGTGGACGACCCGGAGAACCAGGTCCAGAAGGTCGCCGACGTCGTCGGCTCCCCGCTGATCGCACTGCTCGCCGCCGTCCTGGTCGGCATGTTCACCCTGGGGCGCGCCGCCGGGTTCACCAAGGACCGGCTCGCCTCGACCGTCGAGAAGTCCTTCGGGCCCATCGCGGGCGTGCTGCTGATCGTCGCCGCGGGCGGCGGTTTCAAGCAGACCCTGATCGACGCGGGCGTCGGCCAGATGATCCTGGAGTTCTCCGAGAACTGGGCGATCCCGGCGCTGCTGCTGGGCTGGCTGATCGCCGTGGCGATCCGGCTGGCGACCGGCTCGGCGACGGTCGCGACGATCTCCGCCGCCGGACTGGCGGCGCCGCTCGCCGCGGACATGTCCACCTCGCACGCGGCGCTGCTGGTGCTGGCGATCGGCGCCGGATCCCTCTTCTTCAGCCATGTGAACGACGCCGGATTCTGGCTGGTGAAGGAGTACTTCGGGATGGACGTCGGCCAGACGATCAAGACCTGGTCGGTGATGGAGACGATCATCTCCGTGGTCGGTCTCGGCTTCGTGATGCTGCTGTCGCTGATCCTGTAGCGCGATCCCGGCACGGCCGGAGCGGCGGGGCGGGTCAGTCCTCTTCTTTCCACAGAGGGTGCTCCCGCTCCGCCCACGGCCTCTCCACCGATCCGGTCCGCATGCCGTGGCGCGCCTGCGGGTCGGCGAACGCCATACCGATGTGCCCGGCGAGCACGAGTCCCACGGCGAGCGACAGCCAGTCGTGCACGAACGTGGCGCTCGTCCGCCACACCAACGGTGTCAGCCAGGTGAACCACATCATCAGGCCGGTGGCGAGCATGACCAGGACGGCTCCGGCGATCCAGCCCGCGTACACCTTCTGGCCCGCGTTGAACTTCCCCGACGGCCGCGACTCCGGCCGGAAGTCGCGCCGCCGTACCGCCCGCAGCCACTCCTTGTCGTGCGGCGCGAAGCGGTTCAGCCGCCGCAGATCCGCGCGGAAGGACGGGGACGCGAGCCCGGCGAGGAACGGCGCGGGCAGCAGCAGCCCGGACCACTGGTGCAGGGTCACCACCAGATGGCGGCGGCCGACGAGTTCGGCGAGCTGCGGCACGTACAGACAGGCCGCCGTCGCCACGCACAGCAGCATCAGCGCGGCCGTGGTGCGGTGGACCAGTCGCTCGGCGCGGCTGAACCGCCGCCGCGGCCGTGTCGTGTCCGGCCTCTCGACGTGCGGGTCCTCCCGCCCGTCAGACCGTCGGGGTGTCGGTGCGGCCGTTGGACCGCCCGACCCAGGCGTCGACGTCATAGCCGCGCTCCTCCCAGTAGCCGGGGCGGACGTCGGAGGTGACGGAGATCCCGGAGAGCCATTTCGCCGACTTGTAGAAGTACATGGGCGCCACGTAGAGCCGTATCGGACCGCCGTGCGCGTGCTCCACCGGCCTGTCCCGCATTCTCAGCGCCACCAGCACGTCGGGCCGCCTGGCCTGCTCCATGGTCAGGCTCTCGCTGTACGTGCCGTCGAAGCAGGTGAAGCGGATCGCCTTCGCGCCGGGCCGTACCCCCGCCGCGTCGAGGATCCGCGACAGCCGTACGCCCTCGAACGGAGTATCCGGCACGCGCCAGCCGGTGACGCACTGGACGTCCCGGACCATGCGGGTCTGCGGCAGCTTCCGCAGGGCGTCGAGCGTGTACGTGGTGGGCCGGTCGACCAGCCCGTCCACGGTCAGCCGGTAGTCCTCGGGGCCCTTGCGGGGTACGGAGGCGGCCACCGAGTAGTAGCGGAACCCGCCCCCGTTGGGCAGCAGCCCGGTCAGCCCCGTCGGGTCACGGTCGGACGCCGCGCCGAGGAAGGCTTCGAGTCCCCGCTGGAGATACGGCGCGGTGACGACGCCCGCCGCGCCGAGTCCGAGCATGGAGAGCACCAGGCGCCGCCCGACGGGCGTGCCCTCCGGGTCGCTCTGTGGAGTGGTCACCCGTCGATTCGAACACCACCGTGGCCGGGAAACCAGGGGCGCCGGTATTCCGTCATGGTTTCGTCAGAGTCCGGCAGACTGACGCCCATGGAGAAACCCCAGGAGCAACGCGAACCCCTCCCGCCCTTTCTGCTCGCCTTCCCCGGGCCGCTGCGCGACGAGTTGGTCGCCGCGGTCCTTCGCGGGGAGAAGGTCTCGACGACCGGTCTGCTGGCCGAGTACGAGGCGGAGAAGGAGGAGCTGCCGCCGGTGGGTGAACGCTCGGCGCTGATCGACTCGCAGGGCCGTGAGGTGGCCGTGACGGAGCTGACGGAGGTACGGGTGCTGCCGCTGGGGCAGGTCGATCTCCAGCACGCGCTCGACGAGGGCGAGGGATACGAGTCGGTCGAGGCCTGGCGCGCCGGCCACGAGGCGTTCTGGCACAGCGCCGAGATGCGCGAGGCGCTGGGCGACCCGTCGTTCACGGTCCACGACGGCACCCTGGTGGTGGCGGAGCGCTTCCGG
>NZ_JAAPBF010000395.1 GCF_022695985.1 Streptomyces sp. NP-1717
AGCGACCCCGCCCCCGTGCCTGACTCCATGCCCGTCAGCGAACCGGCTTCGTGCTCCGCCACCAGCGCCCGGCCCCGTGCCAGGACGCCTTCCGGGAGGGTGACCGTGCCCGAGGCCATCGCCACCAGGTCGACGCGGGCGCCGATCTCCTGGGCGAATTCCGCGAGCCGGCCCTGGTCAGCGGTCGAGCGCATGTCGACCAGCGCCACGATCACGTACCACCGGCGCGGATAGCGGGCGTGCAGGTCACGGATGGTGTTGAGGACCGTGTTCCCGGTGGAGAACTCGTCGTCCACGAGGACCAGCGGGCCGTCGCCCGCCAGCAGCGCCGGGTTCTCGGGCAGCAGCAGATGCGACGTGGCGTGCGAGTGGGACTCCTCGAAGCCGCCCGCCGTGGCGACACCGGGCACGGGCCGCCGCGTGGAGTGCAGGTACGGGGCGCGTGCCACACCGTCGGCCACCGAGTGGCCGAGCCCCGTCGCGGTCTCCGCGTACCCGAGGATCACGGTCTGCTCGACGGCGTCGCCGAGCAGATCCCGTACGCGTTCGCCGAGGGCGACGCCGACGCCGTGGACGACGGAGGGCCGCTGCGGGACGTGCTTGCCGAGAACGTTCGAGACCAGGAGATGGGCACGCTTGGGGTTGCGGCGCAGGGCCAGACCCAGCAGCTCGCGCAGTTCGTCCCCGCCGACGAGCTCTATGCCCAGCCGTTCGGCGACCCATGACCCCGACCACACCACGTCTGTGTTCTCCTCTGCCTTCTCGGATTCGTTCCCGGTTCCGTTCCCGGTTTCGTACCTGGTTTTGTTCTCCGCCCCCGTAGTGCTCACTCCACCAGCCCGGCGGCCAGCAGCTCCACGAAGCCGATGTCCTCCTTGGCGACGCCGAAGACCTCGGCGCGCTGCATGGTGCGTTCTGCCCAGGCGCGGTGGGGCTTCACCTCGTTCATCTTGTTCGTGTACGAGGAGCGCAGCACGCCTCCCCCGCCCCGTTCCGGCCGCAGGATGTCCTGGGCGTCGCTGAACTCCTCGTGACTGACGACCGACAGCGCGTGTACGGGCATGACGTGCGAGGGGTGGATACAGGTCTTGCCCATGAGCCCGTTGGTCTGGTCGAGCTGGATCTCGCGGAGCAGTCCGTCGAGGTCGTGCTCGATGAGCGCGGTGCGCAACTCCTCGGCCCGCCCTTCGAGGAAGGGGCTGCGGCGCAGCTGCGGTTTGAACATCCGCTCGTGGAGCCGGAAGTACTCCCAGACGGGGCCGGTGATGGTGAAGCCGGTGCCGTCGGCGCGGCCGAGGACGTTCACGACGTCGGCGATGACGGAGGCGACGATGCGTACGTCGTACGCGGTCATATCGGGTGAGCGGCGGAGCCCGTACGCGGAGCAGAAGTCGGTGACGCCGAGCCGTAGGGCCAGTACCCGCTCCCGGTACTTGTCGACGGTGCGGGCGATGCCGGTGAGGGTGTCGGTACGGGTCTCCAGATGGAGCAGTTCGGGCGATTCGAGCACGGGCATGGCGAAGAGCCGTTGCCCGCTCTCATGTTCGGCTGAAATCAGCGCTTCGAGGAAGGGCACTCCGCGCTCTTCGGTGAACTTGGGGAGTACGAATCCGGACAGGATGTGAGCGGCCGGCCCGAGCCTGCGCACGAGGTCGGGTATCTGTCCCGGTTCACGGACGCGGACGAACAGCAGGGGCACCGCCGCGCCGCGCCGGTCGAGGTCGGTGAACTGCCTGATCAGGTTCTCCTCGGCCCATGGGACGTCGGAGTCGTCGATGGAGTCCTCAAGGCACAGCACCATCGAGACGACACCTCGACCGGCCAGCTTGACGACGTCGTCCGCCAGCCGGGGCCTGGTGGCGGGGCTGTAGAGGGTGGCTCCGAGGGCTGCCGACAGCATGCGGGCCGGGGAGGCGGCGGTGAACTCGCCGGGCTCCTGGTGGAACAACCCTTGCCGGGCAGTGGGCGGAATGTGCCCGAAGTGACGCATTTACATCCCCCGTACTGCCACGGTGGTCGCGTTGACATGTGGCCGGTAATAGTACGTATGGACGGGAGTCAAGAGTTCCACGCGTGCATGAATTTCAGGTAACTCGTCCACTTCTCGCCCCTGCCTCACCCCCGCATCGCCGCCGCGTCCCTGCTATCCACCATGCCCCCACGTTGTCCGCGCGGCCTGCGGGAAGGCAGGATGACCGGCATGACGCACGCGATGGTGAAGGGCTCGAACGTTCCCCTCGATGCCATGGCCGTAAGGGCCGTGCTGCGCTGGACGCCGGGGCCGGGGGTGCCTGACGTGGACGCGTCAGCACTGCTGCTGGGGCCGGAGGGGCGTGTGCGCTCCGACGAGGACTTCGTCTTCTACAACCAGCCGCGTCATCCGTCGGGCGTGGTCAGGCGGCTGCCGAAGAAGCAGGTGCCGGAAGGGCTCACCGACACCGTCGAGGCGGATCTCGCGGCTCTCGACCCGAGCGTCGACCAGGTGGTCCTGGCGGCGTCGTCGGACGGGGCGACCTTCCAGCACGTGCACGACCTTCGGATCCTGCTGTACGACGCGGCCCAGGCCGACGGGGACCCGCTGGCGGTCTTCGACGTACGCCCGGAGACCGGCGAGGAGACCGCCGTCATCTGCGGTGAGCTCTACCGGCGCGGGAGCGGCTGGAAGTTCCGGGCCGTGGGTCAGGGGTACCCGACCGGGCTGATCGGGCTGGCGACGGCCTTCGGCATCCTGGTCGACGAGACGGAAGCCGCCGACGGGGTACCGGGTGCGGAGGGCGTGACCGCGCAGCTTCCCGGCGGTCCGGCGGTGCACGGCGGACCTCAGGCGGCACCTTCGCCTCCCGTGGGGCAGCCGTCCTTCCCGGCCCAGCAGCAGGGTCAGTCCGGCTACGGATTCCCGCAGCCCGCAGCCCCGCCGGCCTACGGGTACCCGCAGTCGGCGTCGGCCCAGCCCGCCTATGGTTACCCGCACGCGCCCGCTCCGGGGCCGGGTCCTCAGCCGCCGGTGGCGCCACCGGTGCCGCAGGGCGCGCCGGCGTACGGCTACCCGCAGCCGGCCGCGGCGGCGGCTCCCGCGCCGGACCCGAACTTCCGGCTGCCGCCGATGGGTCCGCAGTTCGTACGGCCGTAGGCATCAGGAGCTCGGCACCGGTCGGCGCAAGGCGCGGGACCGGCCCGCCGGGCCCACGCGTCCCGTACGCGGTCCGGGCTCACGGCCCCGGGCCTGACGCACCGGACCCGCGACGGGCTCC
>NZ_JAAPBF010000396.1 GCF_022695985.1 Streptomyces sp. NP-1717
CTGTTGCGGGTGATCTGTTCGTCGTCGGCGGCGCGCTGGGTCACGTACAGCGCGTTGAGCAGCTGGTCGGTGGCGACGACCTCGCCGGGTTCACGCTGGAGGAACCGCTCGATCAGCTCGGCGCCCTCCTCCAGGGCCTCCTCGCCCAGGTGCGCGGCGACCATCGCGGCGAGCTGTTTCTCGCCGGGCGGCTTGAGTTCGAGCTGGATGCAGCGGCGCAGCAGCGCGGCGGGGAAGTCCCGCTCTCCGTTGGAGGTGAGGATGATGAAGGGGAACGCGGTGCACCGCACCCGGCCGCCCACCACAGTCACCGGTGTGCCGTCGTCGGTGAGGACGTCGGTCGCGGGCTCCCGCTCGGCGCGCCGCTCCAGCTCACGGATGGTGAACTCGCCCTCCTCCAGGACGTTCAGGAGGTCGTTCGGCAGGTCGATGTCGCTCTTGTCGAACTCGTCGATGAGCAGGACCCTGGGCAGCCCGTCGGGCGAGGGCAGCAGCGCCGTACCGAGCGGACCGAGCCTGATGTACGAGCCGATGGGCGGCTGCCGCACGGCGTCGCCGGACACGGCCCGGTCGAGCTGTACGTCCTGGAGCCTGCCGATGGCGTCGTAGTGGTAGAGGCCGTCCTGGAGGGTCGTCCGGCTGACGATGGGCCAGCGCAGCACCCGGCCGAGCCGCAGTTCGTGGGCGACGGCGTGCGCGAGGGTCGACTTGCCGGTGCCGGGGGTGCCGGTGACGAGCAGTGGACGGCGCAGCTGGAGCGCGGCGTTGACGGCCTCGACCTCTTCGGGGCGCGGGTGGAACGACTCCACGAGGCGGCGTTTGACGCCCAGCCGGCGGGCGTTGTCCACCTCTTCGCTGTCCGCCGGGCCGTCCTGCGGGCCGTCGGCGCCGTCGGGGCTCCGCGCGGTGAATTCGCGCCAGGGAGGCGGATCGGGTAATTGCCGCGCACCGTCGTGCGGCAGCCCCGCTCCCCGGTAGATGCGCCAGTCGCTCACTGTGGGCTCCTCATCGCTGTCAGCCCGGCGTGTGCCCGGCATCCTGACGTCCGTACCCCGCCTGGACGTCCGTACCCCGTCCGCAGCAGGTGGCTTGGGGGCATGTGTCTGTCATAGGGGCGGGAAGTGCAGGGGTTCGTCGGGAGCCGGCCTGTGGGGTGGATCGTAGATGAGGACGATGTGCCGTGCCCAGGCTGTGTCCTGATCGTCCCGGCCGGGGTCGGCGCTGAGGATGCGCAGGCGCCGTACGCGCTCGCGGAGCTCGCTGCCGGTGGGGGCCTCGCGCACCAACTCGGCTGCCCTGCGGTGGAATTCGGCGCAGTCGTCGTGCCCGTCCTCGCCGGTGCGGCGGCACAGCACCGCGACGTGGCCGGCGTGGAAGGCGCGGGTGAGGACGCGTGAGCCGCGCCCCGTGGCCGTACTGGCGCAGTACACGGGCAGAGGCACGCCCGCGTCGCCCGCCGTGCTCACCGACAGCCGCGCGTACGCCGCTTCCTCGCCCTCGGGCGCGGCGGCGCCGTGCCCACCCTCCGGTACGTCCAGACACAGCGGTACGGCCTCCAGGGGGCCGTGGTCGGTGGCGCGCTTGGCGCGGTTCCACTCCGGGGTCACGCCGTCGCGCCGGCGCAACTGGTCGCGCAGGGCAACGACCCGGCGCCGTCCGATCGGGAGGGTGTGCACGCTGGGCGGTTCGTCGGCGCGCGGCAGCCGGGAGCGCCATTCGTCGACGGGCTCGTCGAAGAGCGCGCGGGGCAGCAGGAAGTCGACGGCGGCGAGGTACTGCCCGGCGTCGGCGCGGGCCAGTGCCTCGCTCAGTCCCTGGCGTACGGCGGCCTCCAGATCGGTGCGCGGGACGCCCTCCTCGTCGTGCCGGACGGTGGTCGTGCCGCCGTCGGAGTCCAGCAGTTGCACGCGCCAGGGGTGGGTGCCGTAGACCTCGGGTTCGATGACGACGAGTACGTCGTCGTGCGCCGCGTCGCCGGGGCCCGTGCGCGGGCCGTCGCCCGTGGCCTGATCGCTGTCGCCGGCGGCCAGGAGCGCCAGGCTCTCCTCGCGGATCACGTCGGTCTCCAGGGCGTTGGCGGCCGTCTCGACCCAGTCGCGGAGTTTCTTGGCGCCCGGGGTGTCGCGGGGCGCGCGCAGGGCGCCGTAGACCATCGCCGCGTACAGGACGACGGCTTCCTGTTCGAGATCCCGTCCCGCCAGGGCCGCTTCGGTGCGCTCGCGCGGGTCGTAGAGGAGGCCCGAGCCCTCGCGCCAGCTGCGGGGGTCGTTGGACTCGATGCGCTGAGGGCTGCGCAGCAGGCGGCGGCCGGTGCCGTTGACCAGATGCAGCACCTGGCCGGGCCCCGACGGCGGTTCGACGTCGGCGAACAGCCCGTACAGCTGGGTGCGTGAGCGCGGGTCGAAGCTGTGCGGCCGGCCCTGCCGCACCGCGAGCCGGGTGTGCAGGCGCGGCCAGCAGTCGCCGGAGCCCTCGAAACGCCGCAGATGGTGCCGGTCGTGGGCGGCGACAACCTCCGCCCACACGGCTTCGGCGCCCTGGTCGCACAGGGCGCGCAGGGCGGTGACGGACTCGGCGCGGCCCACGGTGGCGTCGCCCTGGCCCTGGCTCTTGATGACGCCGATGACCGAGCCGTACCGCGTGTCGACGACGGGCCCGCCCGAACAGCCGCGCAGGACAAGGCCGTCCTGGAGCCACATCGCGTTCCCCCGGCGCCCGCCGGTGGCCATCGCCTTCGTGGAGAGGAACTCCTCGGGGCCGTACGCCCCCGAGGTCTGCGCCCAGCCGTACAGCTCGACCTCGGCGGGTGTGGGCGCCGAACGGTCGCTGAGCCAGAGGCAGTCGGCGAAGTCCGCGCCCGGCACCCGTACGAGCGCGAGGTCGTGGCCGGTGACGAGGTGGGCGATCTCGCCCTCCAGCCGCTCGTCGTCGCAGGTGGTGACGGTGACACCGCCGCCTGGCTCCCGTTCCATCGCACCCACCCTCTTGTCCACGACATGCGCGCAGGTCACGACCCATTCGGGGGCGACGAAGAATCCGCTGCCCCAGAATCCGGCACTGCCTGCGTCATACCCGGCGGCGGCGGGGCCGATGCGGACGACTCCCCGGCTCACGGGGTCTTCGAGGGAGCTCATACGTCAACACGCGGGGTGTACGAGGGCGTTGGAACGGCGCGCGTCCCCGCGCCGGGTGATCCGCAGACCTGAGCGTCGTTCATCCGCACCCCGTCCCCCCGAAGTTGAGGCATGT
>NZ_JAAPBF010000397.1 GCF_022695985.1 Streptomyces sp. NP-1717
TCCCGCCCTGCTCCGGCGTCGCGCAGTCCTCGCCGCACGCGATCGGCTCCGCCGTTGTGCCGACCTCGTCCACGAAGGTGAACGTCCCCGGTCCGCGCACGACGATCGTCTCGCGGGCCCGCAGCAACTCGGGCGGACGGCCCTCCGGTACGAGCCAGCCCGCCCCGTCGATGACGGTGCACAGCGTCAGCGGCGCGCCGTCCACGAAGTGCAGCGCCCAGGGCGGGGACAGGGTCGTGCTGCCAAACAACGAACCGTGCGCCCGCACCCCGCGGATCAGATCACTGAAGACATCCACACCGCCGAGGCTAGACGAATGGACATGCGAACCGGCTTCTCACCTATGGAATCGTCCGATCGGGCCCGGTTCAATCGACGTCATGAGCAACGAGAACACTCTTGTCCTGGGCGCGACCGGCAAGACCGGCCGACGGGTCCTCGCCCGGCTCCGCCTGCGCGGCACGCCCGTACGCGCCGCCTCCCGGTCGAGCCCGACCCGCTTCGACTGGTCCGACCCCGGCGGCTGGGACGCCGCCCTGCGGAACATCGCCGTCGCGTATGTCGTGGCACCAGGAGTGCCGGGCCCCGTGCACGAGTTCGTGGCGCGGGCCGAGGCTGCCGGCGTACGGCGCCTGGTCCTGCTCTCCGGGCACGGCGCCGACACCTGGGGCGACTCCACGTTCGGTCTGGACATGCGCTCGGCCGAGGACGCCGTACGCGGCTCGGCGCTGGAGTGGACCGTCCTGCGGCCGTCGAACTTCAACCAGAACTTCGACGAGGACGTCTTCCACGCCCCCCTGGTGGCCGGGGAACTGGCGCTCCCGGCCGGCGGAGTTCCCGAGCCGTTCATCGACATCGAGGACGTCGCCGACGTCGCCTCCACGGTGCTGACCGAGCCCGGTCGGCACGCCGGACGGATCTACGAGCTGACCGGACCGCGCGCCCTCACCTTCGGTGAGGCCGTCGAGTTGATCTCCCGGGCGTCCGGGCGGCCCCTCACCTACCGGCGGATCACGTCCGCCGAGTACGCCGCGACGCTGGTCGCGGAGGGCCTGGGCGAGGACGATGCCCAGCACGTCGCCGAGATGTTCGCGCTGATGGAAAGCGGGCTGCTCGCCGGGACGACGGACGATCTCGCCGCCGTACTGGGACGGGCTCCCAGGACCTTCGAGGACTACGTCGTACGGGCCGCCGCGGCGGGAGCTTGGCACCAGCCGCCTCACCCCACGGAAGGACTGTGATGAGCACCGACGCCACTTCGCTGACCACTGGGGACCTCGAATTCCTCCGGCGCCCCTTGCACGGGTTCCTGTCCGTGGCGGGGGGACCGGTCCCCCCGCAGCCCCGGCCGGTGTGGTTCGAAGCCACCGCCGAGGGAACGATCCAGCTGTTCACGGGCCCGGAGACGGTCAAGGTGCGGCGCCTGCGCGGCGACCCCCGGGCCTCGATTGTCGTCGCCGCCCCGGTGGGTGAACGCGAGCGCTGGGTGTCGGTCGCCGGCCGCACCACGGTGGAGCCCGACGGAGCACACGACCTCTGTGCCCGCCTGGCCGCCCGCTACTGGGACCTCGACGACCCGGCCCGCGCGGACGAACTCGCCGGGATGATGGCCGCGGACCAGGTACGTCTCGTGATCCACCCGGAGGCCGTACGCCGCTTCACGAATTGATCCAGGTCGTGTCTTCGAAGTGGCGCCGTCCGCCCGCGAGGCAGGCGGCACTTCGAAGAGACGACCTACCGGGCCAGGGCGTGTCTTTCGGATCTTGCCGGGCTCGCGAGCCCTGGCACGCACGCCCGCTGCGTTGACAGCGCAGGAGGGAGGCACGGCTCCCGCCATGCCTCCCTCCTCCGCCTTGCGATCCACGGCGCCAGACCCCGCTCCCTGATCCAGCCTGATCCGAATGACACGGTTAGGGCCTGGCTCCGGTGGCACCTGGATGGGTTTGTTGCACATGCCGTAGCGGCATGTGGTGGGGTCGGGGCACCACAGCACGAAAGGGTCTGCGATGTACCCCTCCCTCACGCCTCCCCGGCAGGTCAAGATCGGTGATGCCGCTGCGTTCGCCGGGATCACCCCACGCGCCATCCGCCACTACCACGAGATCGGTCTGCTGCCGGAGCCCGAGCGCGGCGGGGACGGCCGCCGCCGCTACGGCTATGACGACATGACCCGCCTGCTGTGGATCCGCAAGATGGCTGATGCCGGTATCAGCCTGGACGACATGCGGGCCGCCTTCGGCGAAGCCCGGGACGAAGCTGGAGACGAAGCCCTGGACCAAGCCCCGGAGATCGAGTCGGTCCTGAGCAGGCTGGAGGAAACCTTGGCGGCGCAGGAGGCCGCCATCAAACGTCGGCGCGCGGCTGTCCAGCGCCTGCAGACGGTGGGAAGCCCGCTGGGGCTGCTCTCCGGACTGGTCACGGACCGGCTCAGCCACCTGCCCCCGGGCGCGTTGCGCCCCTCCGATCTGGACGTCCTGCTAGTCACAGAACGGATCTTCGGGCCGCTGGGCGCCGCCATCCAGGCTGGCACGTTCATCGTGCTGGCCACCCACCCCGACCTGCGGGCCGAGGAGGACCGTCTAGAGGCGGCCGAGGCCGCCCTCGACGACGGCGTCGAACCCTACGACCCGTGCGTCGAAGAGCTCGCCGTACAGCGATGCGCTCACCAAATAGCCCTGAATCAGGCCATCGAGGCAGCTGGTCTCGACGCGGCCGAGGAGAAGATCTTCGAGATCTACGAAGCCGACCTGAAAGGGGAGGAGAGCACAGAGGTGAGTGCCGCCGCAGCGATCACCAAGATGCCTTACGACTTCTCTCCTGCCCGAATGCGCTGCGTGGAACTCGCCGGACGGCTCTTCGGCGAGGCCCTTGCCGACGCCCACTGCGCGGACAGCTGATCGCCTGTGCCTGGCACTGACGTGGCCCGACAACCGGTCGCGTTCATCCGCATGTGACCGATCGGGCCAGACGTCGAGTCCGGGCCGTAGCCAAGAGTGACATCACACCAGTCCGGATCGCGTTTGGGCACTGGCAACGAGTGTCGGTGGCCGGGGTGCGCATGATGGGCCAGCTGGTGCGCGGCGCGGTGACGGCGTGGGCCAGGATGACGACGGCCTGCCACCCTGGGCCCTCGCCCCGGTGAAGCGGACCTGATCGGCCGCCCAGTCGCCCAGTCGCTGCCACGGGCGCAGTCGCCCGAGCAGATAGCCAGCCGCGAGTGCGGCGGCCGCGGTGACGGTGCCCATC
>NZ_JAAPBF010000398.1 GCF_022695985.1 Streptomyces sp. NP-1717
AACCGGATGTAAACACGGTTGTTCGTTGTCTCAGAACTAACACAGTGGACGCGAGCAACTGAGGACAAGCCCTCGGCCTATTAGTACCGGTCAACTCCACACCTCACAGTGCTTCCATATCCGGCCTATCAACCCAGTCGTCTACTGGGAGCCTTACCCCATCAAGTGGGTGGGAGTCCTCATCTCGAAGCAGGCTTCCCGCTTAGATGCTTTCAGCGGTTATCCCTCCCGAACGTAGCCAACCAGCCATGCCCTTGGCAGGACAACTGGCACACCAGAGGTTCGTCCGTCCCGGTCCTCTCGTACTAGGGACAGCCCTTCTCAAGACTCCTGCGCGCGCAGCGGATAGGGACCGAACTGTCTCACGACGTTCTAAACCCAGCTCGCGTACCGCTTTAATGGGCGAACAGCCCAACCCTTGGGACCGACTCCAGCCCCAGGATGCGACGAGCCGACATCGAGGTGCCAAACCATCCCGTCGATATGGACTCTTGGGGAAGATCAGCCTGTTATCCCCGGGGTACCTTTTATCCGTTGAGCGACGGCGCTTCCACAAGCCACCGCCGGATCACTAGTCCCGACTTTCGTCCCTGCTCGACCCGTCGGTCTCACAGTCAAGCTCCCTTGTGCACTTACACTCAACACCTGATTACCAACCAGGCTGAGGGAACCTTTGGGCGCCTCCGTTACTCTTTAGGAGGCAACCGCCCCAGTTAAACTACCCATCAGACACTGTCCCTGATCCGGATCACGGACCCAGGTTAGACATCCAGCACGACCAGAGTGGTATTTCAACGACGACTCCACCTGAACTGGCGTCCAAGCTTCAAAGTCTCCCACCTATCCTACACAAGCCGAACCGAACACCAATATCAAACTGTAGTAAAGGTCCCGGGGTCTTTCCGTCCTGCTGCGCGAAACGAGCATCTTTACTCGTAGTGCAATTTCACCGGGCCTATGGTTGAGACAGTCGAGAAGTCGTTACGCCATTCGTGCAGGTCGGAACTTACCCGACAAGGAATTTCGCTACCTTAGGATGGTTATAGTTACCACCGCCGTTTACTGGCGCTTAAGTTCTCAGCTTCGCCACACCGAAATGTGACTAACCGGTCCCCTTAACGTTCCAGCACCGGGCAGGCGTCAGTCCGTATACATCGCCTTACGGCTTCGCACGGACCTGTGTTTTTAGTAAACAGTCGCTTCTCGCTGGTCTCTGCGGCCACCCCCAGCTCAGAGTGCAAGACTCATCACCAGAAATGGCCCCCCTTCTCCCGAAGTTACGGGGGCATTTTGCCGAGTTCCTTAACCATAGTTCACCCGAACGCCTCGGTATTCTCTACCTGACTACCTGAGTCGGTTTAGGGTACGGGCCGCCATGAAACTCGCTAGAGGCTTTTCTCGACAGCATAGGATCATCCACTTCACCACAATCGGCTCGGCATCAGGTCTCAGACTATATGCACGACGGATTTGCCTACCGTGCGTCCTACACCCTTACCCCGGGACAACCACCGCCCGGGCTGGACTACCTTCCTGCGTCACCCCATCGCTTACCTACTGCAAGTCTGGTCCGACGGCTCCACCACTTCCCTTTGCCCGAAGGCTCCAGGACGGCTTCACGGTCTTAGCATCGCCTGGTTCAGTACTGGGCGTTTCAAAGCGGGTACCGGAATATCAACCGGTTGTCCATCGACTACGCCTGTCGGCCTCGCCTTAGGTCCCGACTTACCCTGGGCAGATCAGCTTGACCCAGGAACCCTTAGTCAATCGGCGCACACGTTTCCCACGTGTGTATCGCTACTCATGCCTGCATTCTCACTCGTGAACCGTCCACCCCTCGCTTCCGCGGAGGCTTCACCCGGCACACGACGCTCCCCTACCCATCCGCACGCCCGTTAAGGCTATGTGTACGAATGACACGACTTCGGCGGTACGCTTGAGCCCCGCTACATTGTCGGCGCGGAATCACTTGACCAGTGAGCTATTACGCACTCTTTCAAGGGTGGCTGCTTCTAAGCCAACCTCCTGGTTGTCTCTGCGACTCCACATCCTTTCCCACTTAGCGTACGCTTAGGGGCCTTAGTCGATGCTCTGGGCTGTTTCCCTCTCGACCATGGAGCTTATCCCCCACAGTCTCACTGCCGCGCTCTCACTTACCGGCATTCGGAGTTTGGCTAAGGTCAGTAACCCGGTAGGGCCCATCGCCTATCCAGTGCTCTACCTCCGGCAAGAAACACACGACGCTGCACCTAAATGCATTTCGGGGAGAACCAGCTATCACGGAGTTTGATTGGCCTTTCACCCCTAACCACAGGTCATCCCCCAGGTTTTCAACCCTGGTGGGTTCGGTCCTCCACGACCTCTTACAGCCGCTTCAACCTGCCCATGGCTAGATCACTCCGCTTCGGGTCTTGAGCGCGCTACTAAACCGCCCTGTTCGGACTCGCTTTCGCTACGGCTTCCCCACACGGGTTAACCTCGCAACACACCGCAAACTCGCAGGCTCATTCTTCAAAAGGCACGCAGTCACGACTGTATGTGCAAGCACATACAGCGACGCTCCCACGGCTTGTAGGCACACGGTTTCAGGTACTATTTCACTCCGCTCCCGCGGTACTTTTCACCATTCCCTCACGGTACTATCCGCTATCGGTCACCAGGGAATATTTAGGCTTAGCGGGTGGTCCCGCCAGATTCACACGGGATTTCTCGGGCCCCGTGCTACTTGGGAAATACGCAAGAGAGCCGCTGATGTTTCGGCTACGGGGGTCTTACCCTCTACGCCGGACCTTTCGCATGTCCTTCGCCTACATCAACGGTTTCTGACTCTCCGACCAGCCGGCAGACTGATCAAGTGCACTCCCACAACCCCGTATGCGCAACCCCTGCCGGGTATCACACACATACGGTTTGGCCTCATCCGGTTTCGCTCGCCACTACTCCCGGAATCACGGTTGTTTTCTCTTCCTGAGGGTACTGAGATGTTTCACTTCCCCTCGTTCCCTCCACACTGCCTATGTGTTCAGCAGCGGGTGACAGCCCATGACGACTGCCGGGTTTCCCCATTCGGACACCCCCGGATCAAAGCTCGGTTGACAGCTCCCCGGGGCCTATCGCGGCCTCCCACGTCCTTCATCGGTTCCTGGTGCCAAGGCATCCACCGTGCGCCCTTAAAAACTTGGCCACAGATGCTCGCGTCCACTGTGCAGTTCTCAAACAACGACCAACCACCCGCCACCCC
>NZ_JAAPBF010000399.1 GCF_022695985.1 Streptomyces sp. NP-1717
ACCGGACGACGTGACGTACCGGACCTTCGACCTCTCCGACCCGGAGCCGGAGCGGATCGGCGCCATGCTGGCCGACGTACTCGCCCTGCTCCGCCGAGGCGAACTGGACCTGCTGCCGATCACGACCTGGGACATCCGCGAGGCCCGGACAGCGTTCCGGTACCTCGGCCAGGCCCGCCACACCGGCAAGATGGTCCTCACCGTCCCCGTGCCGCTCGATCCCGAGGGCACCGTGCTCATCACCGGCGGCACCGGCACCCTCGGGGCGCTGATGGCCCGGCACCTGGTCACCGGGCACGGCGTACGGCACCTGCTGCTGACCAGCCGCCGTGGACCTGAGGCGCCCGGGGCCGGCGAACTCGTCGAGGAACTGCGACGGGCGGGCGCCGAGG
Source organism: Streptomyces sp. NP-1717 (assembly GCF_022695985.1). Lineage (GTDB taxonomy): Bacteria > Actinomycetota > Actinomycetes > Streptomycetales > Streptomycetaceae > Streptomyces. The sequence goes on from NZ_JAAPBF010000399.1 coordinate 393, forward strand.
CGCGCGTCGTAGCCTGCGACATGTCCCGCCGGGACGAGGTCGCCGACCTCCTCGACCGCGTCGACCCGCACCACCCGTTGACCGGTGTCCTGCACGCCGCCGGGGTGGCCGACGACGCCGTCATCGGCTCGCTCACCCCGCAGCGGGTGGGAGCGGTGCTCGCCGCGAAGGCCGAATCGGCTTGGCACCTGCACGAGTTGACCCGCGGCGACGACTTGGCGATGTTCACCCTCTTCTCCTCGGCGGCAGGCATCCTCGGCGCACCCGGTCAAGGCAACTACGCTGCTGCGAACACCTTCCTCGACGCGCTCGCCGAACACCGCCACGCCCGTGGCCTGCCCGCGCAGTCGCAGTCCTGGGGCCTCTGGGCGCAGCGCAGCGGAATCAGCGGGCACCTCTCCGAGGGCGACCTGGCACGCATCGCCGCCTCCGGGATGGAGCCGCTGAGCACCGAGGTCGGCCTGCGGATGTGGGACCACGCACGGGACCGCGCCGACCGGCCCCATCTGGCCCTGCTCCAGTTGAAACCGCGACACCGGCACACGCACCCACTGCTGGCTGGTCCAGCCGCGGCCGGGCGCGTCCCGCAGGCGCGGAACACGGTCGCGCTCGGGCAGACCGGTGCCCGCGACCGGCTGGCCACGCTCCCGGACGGCGAGCGGCGCCGAGAACTGCTCAGCCTGGTCCGTGAGCACGCCGCCGCGGTCCTGGCCCACCCCTCCGTCGAGACGGTCGAGGACGAACGGGCCTTCAAGGAGCTGGGGTTCGACTCGCTGACCGGCATCGAGCTGCGTAACCGGCTCAACGCCGCCACCGGGGTGGCGCTACGCCCGACGCTGGTCTTCGACCATCCGACACCTGTCCTGCTCGCGGAACACCTGAACCGCCAGTTCGCGGCAGAGGCCGCGGCAGCCACGGCCAACGGTGTGGACACGACCGGCGCAGGCGGGCCCGGCGCGGACACGTCCGACGACGACCTCACCGAGGCCGACTTCCGCCGGATGCTGGCCACCATCCCGTTCCAGACATTCCGCGAATCCGGGCTCAGCGTCCCGCTGATGCGCCTCGCCCGCGGGAACGGCCGTCCGCCGGCCTTGCCGGACGACGACCGACCCGGGGAGATCGATGAGATGGATGCCGACGAACTGATCCGCATCGCCCTCCAAACGTTCGAAGACTGACCCCTCCGGGAGTGACGACCATGCAAACTTCGGCCGATCAGCTCGTCCAGGGCCTGCGCGCGGCGCTGAAGGACAACGACCGTCTGCGTCGCGAGCACCACGACATGGCTTCCGCCGCACGGGAGCCGATCGCCGTCGTCGGCATGGCCTGTCGCTACCCCGGCGGCGTCAACTCACCGGCGGAACTCTGGCAGTTGGTCGCCCGGGGCGGTGACGCCATCACCCCCTTCCCACGCGACCGCGGCTGGGACCTGGACGAGCTGCGGGGCACCGACGCCGACGAAGCCGGTACCTCATACGTCCACCGCGGCGGATTCCTGCATGACGCGGCGGACTTCGACGCCGAGTTCTTCGGGATCAGTCCGCGTGAGGCGCTGGCGATGGATCCCCAGCAGCGGTTGCTGCTGGAGAGCAGCTGGGAGGCCGTCGAACGGGCCGGTATCGACCCGAAGTCCCTCCGGGGCTCCAAGGTCGGTGTCTTCTCGGGGCTGATCGGTCAGGGGTACGCCTGGCGCCTGTCCGAGTTCCCGCCGGACATCGAGGGGTACGTCGGCACGGGCAACACCGCCAGTGTCGCCTCGGGCCGGGTCGCGTACGCCCTCGGCCTCGAAGGCCCCGCCATCACCATCGACACCGCCTGTTCCTCCTCGCTGGTGGCCGTGCACCTGGCCGCCCAGGCCCTGCGTCGTGGGGAGTGCTCCATGGCGCTGGCGGGCGGGGTCACCGTGATGTCCACGCCGGACACCTTCGTGGAGTTCTCGCGCCAGCGCGGGCTGGCCCGGGACGGTCGCTGCAAGGCGTTCTCCGCCGAGGCCGACGGCACCGGCTGGGCCGAGGGCGCGGGTGTGCTGCTGCTGGAGAAACTGTCGGACGCGCGGCGCAACGGGCACCCGGTCCTGGCGGTCGTACGCGGGAGCGCGGTCAACCAGGACGGCGCGAGCAACGGCCTGACCGCCCCCAGCGGTGCGGCGCAGGAGAAGGTGATCCGCCAGGCGCTGACGGCGGCCGGGCTCACCGCCGCCGACGTGGACGCGGTGGAGGCGCACGGCACCGGCACCCGGCTCGGGGACCTCATCGAGGCGCAGTCGCTTCAGGCCACGTACGGCACCGACCGGCCGGCGGGCGATCCCGTACGCGTCGGGTCGCTCAAGTCGAACATCGGGCACAGCCAGGCCGCGGCCGGCGTCGGCGGCATGATCAAAATGATCATGGCGATGCGGCACAGGACTCTGCCGCGGACCCTGCACGCGGAGGCGCCCAACACCGCGATCGACTGGTCCGCCGGCACGATGGCGCTGGTCACCGAGGAGATGCCCTGGCCGGAACGCGACCGTGCGCCCCGCGCGGCCGTTTCCTCGTTCGGGGTGAGCGGTACCAACGCGCACGTCATCCTGGAGGCACCGGACGACACCGGCGTCTCCGAGCCCGCCGGCCGCCTCGACGGCACCGCGGCATCCGACGAGCCAGCCCGGCCGTGGCTGATATCCGCCCGTACCCCCACCGCACTTCGCGGGCAGGCCCAGCGCCTGTACGACTTCGCCGCCGACCGCCCCGATCTGCGCGACGCCGACGTCGAGTTC
>NZ_JAAPBF010000004.1 GCF_022695985.1 Streptomyces sp. NP-1717
CTCTCGCGGGCGGTGGCGGCCGGGACCCGGTCACCGGGCTCGACACCGAGAGCACGGGTGGGCGTTTCCGGTTACGTGCGAGGCGTCGGCTCGATGAGCAGTGCGTCTATGGGCTTGGTCCGATGGGGGCGCAGCACTTCCAGCCAGGTCACTCCGCTGTCCAGGAGACGCCCCATAGATCCGAAGCCGTTCCATCACCCACACACAGGAGCGACAAGCCCCCACCCACCGAGACTGGCAAAACGACACCCCGGCACCGGCATCACCCCAGCCCAACACCAGTGAAAACCCATGACGCACATCCAATGCACATCACACGACGTCCATCAGGCAGAGGTCCGCGGAGCGCGGCTCGCCGCTCTGCAGACCGCCCTGGTGAAGGCTTCGTCAGAGGAGACCCTCCGACGCACCCTCGTCTTCCACCCTCTCGTGAAGGAGACCGAGGCGTTCGCGGCCGGCCTTCCCGATGTTGCCGCGCAGCTGCACGCCGCCGACGCTGAGCTGTACCCGCGCACGATCTGGCCAACTGGCTGTGCGACGAGCACAAGCCGGGCCACCTGCGCCGTGTCCTCGGGGGAGTTCGCGGCTGGGATCGACACCGACGGCACGGTCGTAGAGAAGTGCTTCCTGGGCTCGGTGAAGGTGCTCGGCGAAGGTGTAGATACCCGGGAATGTGACTCCGTGTTCTGGGCGGATGAGCGCGGGGCGATGCCGGGCCTGGTCCAGGCCGTGGGCCGGGCGCTGCGGATGCAGCCGGGCGAGGGCAAGGTGGCTTCGCTCGTGGTGCCGGTGCTGCTCGGGCCGGGCCCGCGCCGGTGCTCGGCCACCAGCGTGAGGTCACCGCCGAGATCACCGGACCGTCCGCGCACAGCAACGCGTCCACGAGCTCGAACAGTTCGTCCCAGCGCGGTCAGGCAATCGAACAGGTCGCCCCGGAAGCGCGACGCTTCCACGAACGCTTCCCCCGGAACAACTTCAGGCAGCAAACTCGCCTCACGGCCTTCGTCGTGGTCACGTAACCCTTGGTCGGAGCACATGATCAGACGGAGGCCACCTCAGCGTCAGGTGTGGTCGCCACTCAGCCCCGGGGGCCGGGAGCAGTCCGGGACGATCCGGCGCCGACCGGCCCCAGGGCGTGGAGGAGGGCATGGTTCAGGGCTCGCCTGCTCTCCGCCGTGAGGCCCGCCAGGACCTCGGCGTCCAGCTCGGCGGCGACGGTGCGGGCGTCGGAGAGCAGCGAGCTGCCGTGATCGGTCAGTTCGAGACGTGCCCGGTGCCCCTGTCCGGGCAGTGTGCGGCGCACCGCCCCCAGTTCCTCGAGCAGGAGGACGGTGGCGCGCATGCTCTGGCTCGTGACGCCGGCCCGGCGGGCCAGGTCGCTGTAGGACAGTTCGCTGTCGCGGGCGACGTGGCCGAGTGCCCCGAGGAGGCGCAGCGACAGCCCGAGGCTGGCGAGCCGCTCGTCCAGCCTCTCCTGCAGCCGACGGCCGCCCGTGATCAGCAGCATGACGGTCGACAGTGCACTCTCCGGTACCTCGCCGTTCATCTGGGACTCTCCCTGTGTCGGATGCTTCCGGCACAGTCTCCCAGACTCAGGGGATCACGCCGGGGCGGAGATCCCCAGCCGGTCCGCGGCCCGCCGTGCGATCGGGGAGACGGTCCCTGTCCACTCATGCGTTTCTGCGAGCGCGTCCCGGGTGAGCTCCGGGCCGGCGAGCTCGGGGGTGCCCACTCCGAACAGAGGGTGCGGATCGTATTCGGCATTCAGCTCCATCCGGCGCGCGGCGTCGGTGCCGAAGAAGTGCTGGATCAGCCGCTGTGCGATCTCAAAGCACCCGGTCGCCGGGCCCGCGGTGATGCGGTTCCGGTCCTCCACGACTTTGTTGGTCTCGACCACCGTCGCACCGAACTGATCCAGCAGGCCGTAGAAGTGGTAGTTGGTCGTGGCCCGGTATCCGCGAAGCAGGCCGGCTGCACCCAGAACCAGGCTGCCTTCGCACACGCCGGCGACCCATTTCGCACGGGTGCCCCGGTCGGCGAGGAACGCGACCGTGTCGGGGTCCTCCATGAGCTCGGGCGGCGTTGCCCCGATCAACAAGACGTCCAGGTCGGCGGGGCAGTCCGCGAAGGTGGTGGTCGCGCGCGTGGGGAACCCGGCGTAACCCGAGAACTCCTCCAAGTCTTTCCAGACGAGGTGGAGATTCACCCCGGGCATGCTGCCCATGGCCGCGTGGAACCCGATGACGTCGACCGGCGCGTACTTGGGGCACACCAGCATCGCGATCTCGAGACTGCGCTGTTCTTTGGACATGGCCCTTCTTTCTCTCGGCTTGCAGTCACACTACAAGCCTGACTGCAAGTGTGTCGAGGCGGCCCTGCTTCTGACATCACCGCGTCCACAGCGGCCTGAGCAAGGTCGGCAGCACCCTTGACCTTGCGGTTCTTCAGCCATGCCTCGATACGCCTGGCGCCGCTGCGCCGGATCGCGGCGGCGTCTGGTAACCCGTCAGCAGAAGCGGTCCCTTGTTCGTCAGGCTCAACGAACGCTCCAATGCCGGGAAGATCTCCAGGAGTTGCCCTCGACGCCGGTTGACCTGCTGAGTGCGGTCGTTGACCAGGTCGGTGCGGTGCCTGACCAGGATCTTGAGGTCGACGGCTATCTCGTCGCCGGGCCGCAGCACGCCGAGGTCCTTCCGTATGCGGGCCTGGTCGGCGATGACGAAGGCGTCCTTCGCGTCCGTCTTGCCCTGGCCTCGGTAGGCCGCTGACGCCTGGTGAACGGCAAGGCCGGTGAGGTAGACCATCGGCTGGTCGTGGCTGAGCAGCAGACCAATGAGCAGGGCGGCCCCGCCGTGGTTGATGTCCACTGCCCACAACGAGTCCTGGGACAGAGCGAGGACATCGCCGATCAGCTCCAGCAGTGCGGCTCGTCGTTCAGGAATCGTCGCGACAGCAGGCGTTCGCCCTGCGCGTCGATGACCACGCAGTGGTGGTGTTCCCTGCCGATGTCCACTCCGGCCCAGATCTCGGGCACGGTCACCTCCGCCAGCTCGTCGTCACACAGAAGCCCAGCAGACGACCTCGCCGACGTTGTCCTACACAGCGATCAAGTCGCGTATCCCAATTAGCGGTCGAGTCGTCGCGAGGCTCCAGGCGGCCAAGTTCTTTGAGCCATCCAACGGCGACAAGCTCACAGCCATACCCAGAACCCCCGGGTCCGACGATCTTACGAAGGACCGTCTCAGACCCACGCTTGGAAGGTAGGACAAGCTCAGATGTGGACCGGCTTCCGGTAGCGCACATACTCGTTCCGGCGCCGGAACCCCACGCTCTCGTAGAGATCGTAGGAGCGGTACGCGTTGGCGGTGCCGGTGTACAGACGGGCGGTCCGCGCGCCGTGCCCGCGCAGGCATCGCAGCCCGTCGAGCAGCAGGGCGCGGCCCACTCCCCGTCGCCTCGACTCCGCGCGAACGCTCAACTCCTCGACTTCGCCGAGGGCGCCGTCCCGATGACGGACCGAGCACAGCGCGACGCCCACCATCTCCTCACCGTCCCAGGCGGCCCGCCAGCAGGCCGGGGCGGCCGTCGCGAGGCACCTGTCGAACGTCCAGTCCTTGGTGAAGGCGGCGTCCGCGTACGAGTCCACGACCGTCCGCCAGGCGGCGCGGTAGAGGTCCGGCTCGACGGCACCAACCCGGATACCCGCCGGCAACGGCTCGCCGGGGGGCAGCAGTCGGAGATCGGCCAGTTCCAACTCCACAAGACTGAAAACCCGTTGGTATCCGCTGTCGAGCAGCAGCCTCGTCGCGTCCTCTTCCGAAGCCATGGCGTTCGCGCCGAACACCGCCGACCGCGCGGTCCCGTGCCGCCGTACGAGCAGGCGGATCCGGCCTTCGGCCCAGTCGAGCATGGCCGAGCCGATGCCCCGGCCCCGGTGCGCGGGCAGCAGATAGCCGCGGTGCAGATACAGTCGTGTCCCGTCCCGCTCCTGCCACCACCGGACGGTCGCGTAGCCGACGGGGCCGTCGGGGTGATCGACGAGGACCTGGTTCCCGGTCGGGTCGTCCAACTCGGCGCAGTCTTCGCCGATCTCGGCCGCTGTCGGGACTCCTTCCACGATCGAGCGGACGTCGAGGCGATCCCGCTCCGCACAGCCCAGCCGTACGGCGGCCATCGCGCCGTGGTCCTCCCGGCCGCGATACGGCCTGAGGACACAGCCGGGCGGAAGTCCCGCCGGTACGGGGCCGCTGCCACCGCCGCCGTGCGCTGCCATGCCCAAGTCCCCTGTCCCGTGGGCGAGATGACGCGGTTCAGTCCGAAGTCGCGTACACGATGAGATTGTTCACCGGGTGCTCCTCCGCGTCGAACTCGCCGTCGCAGGTGATCAGTCTCAGTGCCCGGTCCTCGGTCCGGCCGTAGACCTTCTCGGTGGGAAAGGACCCCTTGCCGACGCTCTCCATGCCCGTGACGGTGAAGCGGACCGGCTCTTCCCCTCGTCTGCCGATCGTGATGGCCGCGCCCTTGGTGATCTCCTTGAGATCGTGGAAGACGGCCTTGCCGAAACGGGTGATGTTGTGGCCGATGATGACTGCGGCACCGGTCTCGCCGGGCACCGCACCGCCGGTGTGCCAGCCCGCGGTCATGCCCTTCTCGGCCGGCGGGACCTCGACGGTTCGCGTCCGCGTTGAGGCCGAGCTCCATCAGGGAACTGTCGACGCCGATCGAGGGATCGCCACGTCGGTGGGAGCGGCGGGAGCGGCGGGTGGGCTGGACGGTCGACAACCCGGAGACACCGCAGGAGAAGATCACCGCGATCCACCATCTGGCCCGGGATGAGGAGGTCACCGCGTCGGTGACCACCGAATTCCTCAAGCGTCCGCAGGTAGCGGCCAAAGTCTCCCCGGAGAACAAGGTTCGGGTGGTGGAGGAGTTCACCCGCGACGAGACGGTCGCGGCGAGTGCGGCGACCAGTCTGCTGCGCAGGCCGGCCGTCGCGTTCAAGGCGATGAGCGACGACACCGCCCGTCTCCAGGCCAACCATGCCCAGGTCGAGCGGTCCCGGCAAGCCCGCGATCACTTCGAGGACATCAGTCCGGTCGCTCCGGCGGTCCGTCATATCGACCGGACGGTGGAGTTTCTGGATCTGGTCACTGCCTGTCACTCGTTCGTGGCCGCAGTTGGCCGGGCGGTTCCGGGCCTGCGTGATCGCACGCCCGGTGAGAAGAGCGCACGATCGTGCACGAGAACGCCGCGAAGGTCCGGTCGACACTGGACTTGATCGAGACCGCGGTCGATACGGGAAGGGTCGACATGGACGGCGAGCTGGCCCGTCTGCCGAAGGGCGAGTAGGCATGCCCTGCGCCTCACGGCGTCGGGGCGACGCCGCCAGGAGGCATGCGGACACCCTGCGGTTCGTGCTGTTCGAGGCCCGGCCCGCCGGGTTGCTGTTCCACCAGTTGACCCGCACTTCCGGACTGTCCGACAGCCAGGTCAGGATTGGTCTGGCCTTCCTGCGCGACATCATCGCGGAGAACGGCTGGCCGCCGCTGATCTGGACGAGAGCCGACGGTTACCAGCTCGGGGCCGAGCCGACCGCTCTCCAGGCATACGAGCGGGCTGTGCTCAGTACCTGTTTGCGATCCCTTGATCGAAAAGGGGTGTCCTTCGAGAGCACCCAGCGTTGCGGAATTGACTGGCGCGTGCCCTCTCGCACCTGGTGTCGTGGGCCGCACGAGGTGTCTTCGAGTTGGGGGTCAGGTTGCTGGGCGGGAAATGTGTCTTCTGCGCCATCGCACGAGGTGAGGCGGCAGCGAGCATCGTGTTCGAGGACGAGTGGGTCGTCGCGTTCATGGACCTCCAACCCGTGACCCCCGGGCACCTGCTTGTCATTCCGAAGTCACATGCGGAAGGGCTGGAAGATCTTCAGGACGACATCGGTATGCGGGTCTGGGCGATGGCGCACCGGCTCGGACGCGCATTGCGCCAATCCGGCCTGCGGTGCGAGGGGGTCAATCTCTTCCTGGCTGACGGCGAGGCGGCCTTCCAGGAGGTCTTTCACATCCATCTGCATGTGTTCCCCCGCTACAAGGGAGATCCGTTCCGCATCGAGGCGGACTGGCAGGTGCACGAGCGCCGCCTGCTCGACGAAACGGCGAGGGCAGTCCGCAGAGGAATTGCCGCCCCCGATGTCCTTCCGCGCTGACGCGCTCAAGCTTCTTGCATGAGTGGGGGCGGTGTCGCGGACGGTTTCACGGGACTGCTTCGCCGCCGGGTGAGGCGGCGGGTCATCAGTGTGATGGCCGCCCACCCAGGTGATCAGGGTCTCGGAGTGCTGGACGAGGCGTTCGCAGTCGCGTGCGTGGCGGCGGGCGTGCATCATCCAGGCCCATGTCCGTTCGACGACCCAGCAGCGGGGCAGCACGATGAACCCGGAGCCGTCCTTGGGACGGCTCACTGTCTTGATCGTGAGGCTGAGGTACTTCTTTGCCCAGGTCGAGCTTTCCGGCATAGGCGGAGTCGGCCCAGACGATTTGGACACCACGCCAGAGTAGGACCCAAAGCTACTCAGAACCGGGGATCAGAAACAGCTACTGAGGCCGGCCCCGGTGGCGTTGATCAGCCTCCGAGCCGGACGGAATGCCAACGCCGGGCGCTGCGGCTGATCATCCCCAACCCCTCCATACGGCCGAGCTGGTACGCAACGGAGGCGGTGCTCGACAAGCCGACCAGTTCCCCGATCTGCCGCAGCGAAGGCCCCTCGCCGTGCTCCGTGATCCAGCCCCGGATCACGCGCAGGATCTGCACCTGCCGCCCGGCCGGCACCTCGTTCATCCCGCCGCGCGCCTTCCTGCCGTATCCCGGTCCGCGGTGGCGCGCAGGGCGGGGCGGGCCGCCGGTCGAGAGGCCAGGTGCGGGTGCCAGAACAGACGGGCCGAGAGCCGCAGCAGCCTTCGCCGGAGCACCGTGTTGTCGGCCGGGCGGCAGACGGCGAGCGCCTGATAGGTGGCAGTCCACGCGTGCTGGATACGAACGAGATCGTCGGGGAAAGATCGGTCACTCATCCCTCGATTAGATCGCGTGTTCGATTTTTATGTCACGCCGGATACGTCCAGCCCGCCGGAGCCTGGTCGGCGCCCGCCACCGCTGCCCCGTGGCGACAGGAGCGCGGAGGCCGGCCGACGCGCGAGAAGGACCCCACCGCCCGAATCCCCGCCGCGCGCCCCGCCCGCCCTTTTCCCTTTTCTTCGTCGAGCACGGGAGCAGGGGCAGCAGAGGGGATGTCCGGCACCCCGACCACAGGGGCGACCACGGGGGTGACCTGCGCAGACGCGGGCCAGTGCCGGAAGAGGACATGCAGCTGTCGGCGGGGTTGTCGGCCCCGTGGTCAGGGCTGTCCACAGTGGTGTTGTCGCATCGTGACCAAATCCGGTCCTGGTGGTCAGAGCTGTGGTCGGGGGTGGCTGCTGCCCTGGACTCGTAGCGCGGCGCCGCCGGGATGAGGCCGCCCTGTACGAGGGGACCAGGAGCATGACGACACGGCCCCAGCCGCAGGAGACGGTCAGGCGCTGCTGATGATGTCGAGGATGAATTCGATGGACTTGAGCAGGGCGACGATGTGCCGTACCCATTTGTAATGAAACCCGCCCGACAAGCCGTCGGGGATGCGACGATCTGAGATTCGACGGATCATGGTGGTTTCGGAGCGTGATTTTCGGAGACCCGGTCGCATGGCTCCTCTCAGAGGCGAACGCTGGGTAAGGGGCGCCCCAGCAGCCTCCAGAAACGCGGTGATCATGTCCATGTCCGAGGCCGACAGGGTGCCCGCAGTGGTGTCGGCCCCGGCGGGGCTGCCCGACAGGCTCGGAGCAGCGGTGTGCGTGGTCGACGAGCGCGGGACAATAACCTCGGCGAACGCGCATGCGCAGCGCCTGTTGGGCAGGGACGCCGCCGGTCTCGTCGGCCGGGATGCCCATGAAATGCTGCACCGCGACCGGCACGGTCAGCCGCTGGCTAAGGCCCAGTGCCGGATGACCGAGGCGTTCCTGGCCCGCCGCGCGAAGGTCGGCGTCGGCTGGTTCGAGCGGGGCGACGGGTCGCTGGTCGAGCTGTCCTGGCTCGTCGCGCCGTGTGACCCCACGAGTGACCATGCGGACACGATGGTGATCTTCACCGATCCGGACCGCGGGTCGGACCGTACCGATTTGCCGACCGCGACCGGCTCAGCGCTGCCGGAGCTGGAGCGGCTGGCGCTGCTGGCCGAGACGACCACGCAACTGACGTCGACTCTCGACAGCGAGGAGGCTCTGCGCAGGCTGGTGCGTCTGGTGGTTCCCAGGATCGCGGACTGGGCGGTGGTCGACCTGATCACCGAGCTCGACGAGGTCGAGCGCGCCATCGTGGTGCACTGTGAGGACGGCGCGTTGGTCGCACGGGAGGAGTTGCAGGGGCCGATGCCACCGGTTCCGCAGGAGTCCCCGATGCCGCTGTCGCGGGCACTGCGAGGCGCGGCCTCCACGCTGGTGACGCCTCAGACGTACCAGGGACCGCCGGATTCCGGCATCGCCATCGAGCAGCAGCGGCTCTTCGAGGCGACCGGCATGGGCTCAGCGGCGATCGCACCCATACGGGGCGTGCGGGACGTGATCGGCGCGCTGACTCTGGGGCGGTCGGAGCACCGCGAGCCTCTGACTGCGGCAGACCTGTCGCTGCTGGAGGACCTCACTCGCCGCACCGGACTGGCTCTGGACAACGCCCGGCTCTACCAGCGCCAGCGCAAGGTCGCCGAGACCATGCAGCGCCACCTCCTGGCGCAGTTGCCCTCGGTGCCGGGCCTGCAGATGGCCGCCCGTTACCTGCCCGCGCCGGATGACTCGCAGGTCGGCGGTGACTGGTACGACGCTTTCACGGTTGCCGACGGCACGACAGCCCTGGCGATCGGTGACGTGGTCGGCCACGATCTGGACGCAGCCGCGGGAATGGCACAGGTTCGCAGCATGCTCCGTGCCTACGCTTGGACCCGCCACGAGCCCCCCAGTGCGATCGTGCACCGGCTGGACGGGTCGATGACCCACCTCACGGGCGTAACGATGGCGACGCTTGTCTTCGGGAACATGGAGCGGACCGTCGAGGGAACCTGGCGGCTTACCTGGACGAACGCCGGCCATCCACCACCGCTGCTGATCACCCATGACGGTCGGGCCCGCTACCTCACCGACGGACACGGGTTGCTGTTGGGCACCGGTCTGGAGCCGGTACGCCGCGAGGCGCGTCTCACCCTGCCGCCCCAGGCCACACTCGTCCTCTACACCGACGGACTCGTCGAGAGCCGCGACCGCCCGATCGACGACGGCCTGGACCAGCTGCGCAAACACGCCGCGTCTCTGGCCCACCGGCCGCTAACCGCCTTCACCGACCTCCTGCTGGAACGCGCCCGGCCAGTCGGCAAGAGGAACGACGACGACATCGCCATCCTCACCCTGCGCACACCCGCCAAGGAAAACGCAGAGGGAATATGCGAATGTGACTGACACACGCGTATTGCAGGACGATCCTCATCGCAGAGTGGTGCGCGTCGGCGACACGGTCCGGCGGCCTGTGCATGCGTGGACCCCGGCGGTTCACGAACTGCTCCGGCACCTTGAGGACGTCGGCTTCCCGTACTCGCCACGGGTGCGGGGGATCGATGAGGAGGGCCGTGAGGTCCTCACGTATCTGGACGGTGAATCAGGGCCCCAGGGCTGGGCCGAGGTGGTCGACGACGTCGGCCTGGTCTCCTTCGCCCGCCTTCTGCGCCAGTATCACGATGCGGTCGCGGGCTTCCGTTTGTCTGAAGGACTGAGCTGGTGCACCGGGGAGAGCGGGCCGGGCGAAGGTGAGGTGGTCTGTCACGGTGACTTCGGCCCGTGGAACATCGTCTGGCAGCGGGAGGACCCCATCGGCATCCTGGACTGGGACTACGCCCGGCCGGCGAACCGGCTGCACGACGTCGCCTACGCGCTGGAGTACGTGGCCCCGTTCCGGGATGACGCCGAGTGTCTCCAGTGGCTGCGGTATCCCGAACCACCCTCCCGACGCCACCGTCTGGAGCTGTTCGCCGACGCCTACGGCCTGACCTCCGCTGACGGCCTGGTCGGCACGGTCATCAATGTCCAGAAGGCCGCGATCGAGCAGGTCCGCGGGCTCGCCGAGCGGGGACTACAGCCGCAAGTCCGCTGGGTCGCCGACGGCTACCTCGACGGTCTCGCCCAACGAGTCGCCTGGAGCCAGGCCAACCGCAACCTTTTCGAGTAAGAGAGGCGTCTGGCCGTCCCATCTTCCCGGGCACGGCGGTGCCGTCATTTCACCTCGACATCTCCGAGCCTGTCGATCACTAACTGCCTCCGGAAACCGTCGACATACGCGTCCCCAGACATCAACGAAGCCAACGCGCTCAACGCCTGGGGCCACGACACCAGCACTCTGGAAAACACGAACGACATCGCTGCCCGTGAACTTCGCACCCGCATGAAGGATCACAATGTGTGGTGGGCGAGCAACGGGACAGGCGAACACGCCGAAGACCCGCTGTTCTGACGGAGAGGACCAGTTCTCTACGCGTGAGCCGTCACTCAACGTATGCGCTACACGGAATGAGTGCCACAACCGAGAAGTGACGTCAGCCATGAGGGCCCGCCGCCCGGAGAGCGGCGGGCCGTCGAGTGGGTAGCGGCAGACAGCCGGCCTTGTCGGGCTCTTCGGCTCGGGTCCGTGATGGTGTGGGTGAGAAGCAGCAACGTCTGGCAGGGAGTTTCAGCAACGCCGTGGATCGGCTGGGCTGCAACGGGCCAGATGTCAGACCCGCCGCATACCATCCCCGGTTATGGCCGATGACGTGCTCAACTACTCCCAGCCCGGACCCTTCACGAGCCTGGACGCGACGCAGCTCCAGCTCATCGAGAGCCTGCCGGATGACCCCGTTGGTATCTGTGCCGCCGCGCAGGGCCTGGTCATTCAGCCTGCGGACGCCACCGCGGTAGGGGTTCCGGAGGCACGGCTCGCAGAGAAGAACATCCGGCCGGTCAGCGAGCTGATCGCCGCCCTGATGGCCCTCGATCCGTCTCCGCTGCACCAGGCTCGCACCCCCGAGACACGGGTGATCGGCACCTGCCGGCACTTCGCCACCATCGCCTGCGCATTCCTGCGAGCGAGGGGCATCCCCTCGCGGGCCCGGTGCGGCTTTGGGACCTACTTCCTGGAGAACTGCGGCGTCGACCACTGGATCACCGAGTACTGGAACGTTGATCAGCAACGCTGGGTGCGCGTCGACACCGAACACCTCGGCAAGACATATGTCGAGCATCCCGAGGATCTCGCTGTGGGCGAGTTCCTGACCGGCGGCGAGGCGTGGGTTCAATACCGCCAAGGTTTGGTCGACGGCCAGAAGTTCGGGGTGGCCGGTGTCGACTTCGCCTGGGGACCTGCCGAGATCAGCGGCAACGCCGTCCGCGACCTCGCGGCGCTCTGCAAACAGGAAATGCTGAACTGGGATGAATGGGGCCGTATGACTGATGCATATCAGGGCAAGACGGGTCCCGACTACGACCAGCTCATCGACGAGGTCGCCGATGCCTGCTCCAAGGACGATCCGCTGACTCTGACTCAACTCTTCGCCCGGGGGGACCTGGCCGTTCCTCACGGCATGGCCGGATGAGCCGATCCGGGGACTGGCAGCGGAGCGTCGGCGACCGCGCCAGTCCCCGGCTCAGGTCGTGGCAGCCTGTTCTGCCTTGGCTCGGGTGCTGACGAGCCGGTAGGAGTCGGCACCTGTCTCGAGGATGGTGCCTTTGAAGGTGAGGCGATCGACGATGGCCGCGCAGAGACGGGGATCGGTGGAGGTCTTCGTCCACCCGCCAAACGACTCGTTGGAGGCGATGGCGACTTTGTTCCCCGTGGTCAGCCTCATGGTTGCCCCGACCACGGCGACATCATCCATACGTCCCGGCGTCCTGGCCGCGATGGCAACGCGGGTCTGCCCAGGGTCGCCTGGGCAGACCCGCGCAGTCTAGGAAAAGGACACCCCGGAGTCAGACGCGGCGGCGCGAGAGCCAGCCGCCCGCCTTATGCACGCGCACTTCCGCAGCCTGGTCCTGATCCGGGCGCTCGTGGACGCCTTGGTGCTTGCAGTCGTCGCAGAGCTCCGGGTGGTTGTCCCAGCCCGTCACCTGGGCTGCTGCCCACCGTTCGTCGGTGAACTTCGCCCCGCAGACGGCTCAGACGGGACGCCGGGCCTCACGCTCGGCTGACTTCCTCGCCGCCTGCTCCTCGGCCGCCCGGGCCGGCCGGGCCGTGTTCGCGGAGGTTACGCAGCCCCGTCGCGATGATCGAGATCTTGCCGTCGTAGTGGTGGTGGCCACCATGCTGCCGCTGGCACGCCCACAGGCGACGGGTGAGGTCGATCAGGCGCGGGACCGTGTTGTTGGGTTTGCGGTCGCCGATGCGGTTGAAAACCAGCAGCACGGGCGGGTGCGCCTTGTCGCCGGACGAGGCGGCCGGGGCCGTCCAGCGGGTGCGCCACATCGGGCGCTCCTTGCCGTCGATGTCCTTCATCTTCCGCCGGAGGAACCGGGCGTACTTCCCCATCTTGTCGGCGAGTTCCTCAGCGCCCTCGTGGCAATTTGTCGATCTCGATGAACAGCAGCGGCACCTGGCCCTGCGGGGCGGTGAGGACGAGGTCGGCCTGGGCGCCGCCCCTGCCGGGTGTGTTCCACGTCCCGGTCGCGGGCAGCGGAATCTCGGTGAAGTACGAGGCGATCGTGCCGATCCCGTCCGGTGCGTCGACGGCGGCCCGCACGTGCGGCAGGTCGTCGGTGAGCTTGGCCATGTCCGGCTTCGATCGCAGCAGTGCGATCACGGTCTCGTTGACGGCCATCGGGTGGGAGGCGCCGCTGGAGCCCGCGCCGCGCGCGGTGGTGCTTTCAAGTCCGTCATGGGGCGCCGCAGCTCGTGAGAGGCGGCTTCCAGGCCCTTGAGGGTCAGATTCCACAGCGACTCCCCCGTCTGGGTGGAGCCGCCGTTCTCGGAGAGACCGTGCGCGCGCAGGTCGGACAGCGCGCCGGTGTGTGCGGCGGTGCGGGCCTGCTTCTCCTTCGACGGCGGTTGCTTGTCCGCGTGCCGGAAGCTCAGGTGCGGGGCGCCGATCCGCTGGATCTGATCGGTCGTGGCAACCTTCAGCTCCCCGAGCACGCGCAGCACATCACCGCGGGAGCTGTTCGTCGACCCGGCCGAGTTGGTGATCCGCTTCTCCGCCATCAGCCCTGCTCCCTCTCCCTCGTTGCTCGCGACCGCCCGCCGCCGGCCGACCGCCGCGGCTGCTGCCGCTGGCCGCGCCCGGCCTGGGAGTGCGTCCGGCCCCCGGACCCGATGATCTCCTCCACTACAGACAGCAAGAGGAGATAAGAGGAGTGTGACGGTGCGAAACCCGCACCGATTACTGCTCTGACCTGGTGTTTTTCCATGCCTCGGAGTGCCGGGCACCAAAGGGGGTTCCCGAGGGCCCTTTGAAGTGGGCACCCAGGGGAGCCCTCTTGGGCCTGCGCGCCACGGGCCGGCCTTCCGGTAGGAGCAGTCCGAGCGGTGCCGCCGCCCGGTCCTCGGGTGGGTGTTCGTCATCGTCTCGCCTCCTTCGCCGCCCCGGCCGAGGAGGTCGGGGTGAAGGAGCAGCGTGCAGCCGACCCCCTAGTCCGCGGTCTGACCGTGGCCGGTAGCGAACCCTGTCCGGGGGGGGGGAACGCGGCCGTGGTCGGGGCGGTAGCAGAGGTCGACAAGGGGGTGCGGTCGCGTTCGTGGTCGGGCCGACCACCCCGGACGGGCAGGGAGAGATCTCTGGTCTCTGTCCACAGGGTGATCGCCCGAGGCTGCGGGGAGTCGTCCCGATCAACGCGGCGCCACCCGTCTGAGGAGACCTCCATGCCGGACCTGATCCCGCCTCGGACCCCGCTGACGCCCGAGCAGGTGGAGCTCGGCTTCGACTACCTCCTGGCGCTGCAGACGGGTGGCGGCGGTGCTGTCGACGGGCGGGCGGAAGCAGAACCGGAGCTGGCGTTCGTCCTACTGCGGCTTGCCGAGGACATCGTCGGGTCCGCCACGGCCGTGGACGGGGAGGCAGAGCTGTCCGCGGACTCCTCCGCGCTGGACGAGGTCGGGTGCGCGCTGCTGTCCGCGCTACGGGACTGGGCGCGGGACTCCCCCGTCACGGCGGCGCCGGGCATCGCCCGCAACATCATCCGGTTCACGGTGAACGTGATCCCGGACCCCGAGCACCCGGACACCGCCGACACCCTGGAGGCAATGCGCGATGAGCACCTGGTGCTCGCGTACGCGGTGCACTCCGCACCCGGTGCACACCGAGTCCATCCGGTGCGCACCGCGATGCGCACCACCGTCCACTCGGTGGGCGTGCTGCGCAGGGCATGACGGTTGAAGACAGGTGGCCGAGTAGCTGGCTCAGGTGGTGAGCAGTTCGGCGATCTCATGAGCGAGCTCCGGGCCGAGCGAGCCCCAGCCATCCTTGTAGCCGTACACACTCCCCAGGCTGCGGGCGTCGTAGTCGCCGTTCAGGATGTCTATGTCGGTGGGGGTGATGAGCGACGGGTGGGGGACACCGACGGCGCCCGAGACCTTCAGCAACTCCCTGCGCAGGGTGCGCAGGTACATCGCGGCCCGGATGCCCTTCGAGGGCGCGTCGATGCCGCGCGCCAGCCACGGGTCCTGGGTGGCGATGCCGGTGGGGCACTTGTCGGTGTGGCACTTCTGGGCCTGGATGCAGCCGATGGACAGCATCGCCTCACGGCCCACGTTGATCATGTCGACGCCGAGGGCGAACGCGACGACGGCGTTCTCGGGCAGGCCGAGCTTGCCGGAGCCGATGAAGGTGATGTCGTCGGTCAGGCCCCGCTCGGCGAACACGCCGTAGACGCGGGAGAAGCCCATGCGAAACGGCAGGGACACCGAGTCGGCGAAGATCTGGGGAGCCGCCCCGGTGCCGCCCTCGCCACCGTCGACGGTCACGAAGTCGACCCCTCGCTCGCCCCGCTCCATCAGGGTGGCGAGTTCCTCCCAGAAGTCCATCTCCCCGATGGCGCTCTTGATCCCGACCGGCAATCCGGTCTCCGTGGCCAACAGTTCCACGAAGTCGAGCATCGAGTCCACGTCGTGGAACGCGGTGTGCCGCGACGGCGAAGCGCAGTCCTTGCCTGCGGGAATGTCGCGGATCCCGGCAATCTCGTCGGTCACCTTTGCTCCCGGCAGCATACCGCCGAGCCCCGGCTTCGCGCCCTGCGAGAGCTTGATCTCGATCGCCTTGACGGGCGCGCCCGCGACCATGGACTTGAGCTTGTCGAGGTTGAACGTCCCGTCCTCGTTGCGGCAGCCGAAGTACGACGTACCGATCTGGAGGACGAGGTCCCCGCCGTTGAGGTGGTAGGGCGACAGGCCGCCCTCGCCGGTGTTCTGCATCGTCCCGGCCAGCGCCGCGCCCTTGTTGAGCGCCGTGACGGCCGCGCCGGACAGCGAGCCGAAGCTCATCGCCGAGATGTTGATGACGCTCGCCGGGCGGAACGCCTTCGCGCGGCCGCGCGGCCCGCCGAGCACCTTGGCCGAGGGCAACGCCGCCTGCGGGTCGCTCAGATCGGGCAGCGCACCGGCGAACGTACGCTGCTTCACGTATGCATGACCCTGCACGTGCTCGATGTCGTTGTCGGTGCCGAACCCGAAGTAGTTGTTCTCCCCCTTCGCCGACGCGTAGATCCAGCTGCGCTGGTCACGGCTGAAGGGACGCTCCTCGTCGTTGGACGTCACGATGTACTGCCGTAGCTCGGGGCCGATCGTCTCCAGCACATACCTGGCGTGTCCCACCAGGGGGAAGTTCCTCAGCAGCGCGTGCTTCTTCTGCACGAGGTCGCGGGCGACCACCAGCGCCAACCCCGTGGCGGCTGCCGCACCTATACTCCGAGCACGCATGACAAAAGTTCCCCTCCTCAACTGGCCGAACCTCACGGTGGCCATCTACCCCGCCGCGGAAATGCCACGCGATGCCGCAGACCCGAGGGCACCGCCCCCGCGGGAGGGCCGCCGCGCGGCCCGTACGGGGGTCGGGCCGCGCCGCGGGCGGGTCAGAGCGCCGAGTCGAGGTGCCCGAGGTGCTCGATGAGGTTCATGTTCTCGGCGTAGTCCACCGGGCAGTTGATGATCGACACGCCCGGGTCCGCCAGTGCCTCACGGAGCGTCGGCAGCAGGTCCCCAGCGGACTCGATGTCGTAGCCCTTCGCGCCGAAGCTGCGGGCGTACTGGACGATGTCCGGGTTGCCGAAGTCGGTGTTGGAGTGTTCGCCGACCTCCAGGTCCATCTTCCACTTGATGAGCCCGTAGCCGTTGTCCTCCCAGATCAGCACGGTCAGCGGGATGTTCTCGCGAACCGCCGTCTCGATCTCCTGGGAGTGCATGAGGAACGAGCCGTCGCCGACCGCCGCCAGCACCTTCGTCTGCGGCCTGGCGAGCTGAACCGCGAGCGCGCCGGGCAGCGAGAAGCCCATGGTGGACAAGCCGTTGGAGATGAGGCAGGTGTTCGGCGCGTACGTCGGGTAGAGCCGGGCCATCCACATCTTCAGCGCGCCGGTGTCGACCAGCACGATGTCGTCGCGACCGAGCGCGGCGCGGGTGTCGGCGATGACTCGCTGCGGGGCGAGCGGGTAGCGCTCGTCCGCGGCGCCCTGCTCGAGTTCCTTGGCCAGCAGCGTGCGGGTGGCCGTGGTGTCCTCGTCGTCGATGGTCCAGCGCAGGCCGTCGAGTTCTGTGGCGAGGGCGTCGAGGGAGGCGGAGATGTCGCCGATGATGCCGACGTCGACCGAGTAGCTGTCGTCCACCTCCGCCGGGACGCGGTGGATGTGGACGATCTTCTTGTCACCGTCCGGGTTTATCCGGGACGGGTCGAACTCCTGCAGCTCGTAGCCGACGGCGATGACGACGTCGGCCTCCTCGAACCCGAAGTTGGTGTAGTCGCGCCGCATGAAGCCGAACGTGCCGGTCGCGCACGGGTGGTCGTCGGGCAGGACGCCCTTGCCGTGGAAGGTGGTCGCCGTCGACACGTCGAGTGCGGTGGCGAACGCCGCCAGCGACTCCTCGGCGCCGCCGCGCGCCGCGCCGTGTCCGGCGAGGATCACCGGCCGGCGGGCCTCCCGCAGCAGCTCCACCGCCCGTTTGATCTGCTTCGGGGACGGTGCCTCGGGCTGCACGACGTTCCTGCGCAGCGGGCGCAGGTCCGAGCCGTCCGTCGCCTCGTCGACGTCCTCGGGCACGGCGAGGTAGACGGCGCCGGGCCGCTCGGACTCCGCGGTCTTGAACGCGCGCCGCACCATCTCGGGGATGGCCTGGGTAGCCGGGACCTCCGCCGACCACTTCGTGACCGGGGCGAACATGCTCACCAGGTCCACGAACTGGTGGGACTCCTTGTAGTTGCGCTCCTTGCCGACCTGCGCGGTGATCGCGACAACGGGCGTGCTGTTCGTCATAGCGTCGGCGACGCCCAGCATCAGGTTGATCGCGCCGGGCCCCAGCGTCGCGGACATCACACCCGCCGAGCCGGTGAGCCGGCCGTGCATCTCCGCCATGAAAGACGCGGCCTGCTCGTGCCGGGTCAGGACGTAGCGGATCTTCTCCGAGCGGGCGAGGGCGTTGGTGAAACGGATGTTCTCCTCGCCGGGCACGCCGAACACCACCTCGACGCCCTCGTTCTCCAGGCAGCGAACCAGGAGTTCGGCCGCTCCGTCGGGGGTCTGCTTCCGGTGCTCGGCGTCGCTCACGCTGATCGTGTCCTCTCCTGAGTTTGGCCGTGCCGATGGGCGGGCCGGTCAGCCGTCTACCCCGGCCGGCCGCCCGGACGCCTGCGGACCGGGGCTACGAGAAGCTCAGTTGGACCCGGGGGCGCGCCGTCCGGACCTTCGGCGCCGCCCGACGGGGCTGGTACGGGCGGCGCCGCGCGCCCTCGGAAGGGGGCGGCAGGGTCGATGCCGTACTCGGCGGCGAGGTACGCCCTTCGCGTCCCGCCCAAACTCGACGCTCTGGCCAGCCACATTCGCGGGTTCGGACGTGACGCTGCCTCAGGCAGGGCGGCTCCGTGCCGCCCGGCACCCGTCACGACGTGGGCCAAGTCCTCGCCACCGGCGAGGCAATCAGCCGCCCCACCCACCACAAGCTCGGCACCAAACCGCCTCGAACTACTCAGGCGATCGGTCGTCGCCCAGCACTGCTCGGGCGGCATCGACCGCATAAGGGCTGATCGCCCCCTCGTCGTCTCCAGCTTCCGCATCCTCCAGCCACTCCGCGAGCGGACCACGCAGTTCGACGTCAGCCTGGCCGTTCCCCTGCCTCTGCCTCAACGACTCGACAGCACGGTGGAGCAGCTCAGCCAATGCCTCATCGGACTCGATGCGATACGTCATATCCCCAGGGTCCCAGACTGCGGGCGAACCTTAAACAACAAGCTCAGGTCGCGGGCCTCGTGGGTCACATGGCGCTCCAATGCGGGGGTGGTCCGGGTGTTCCAGGCGCGGCGGCGCTGGTCGGCGCTCGGGGCGCAGGGTAAGGCCGCGGTGCGGGAACCGGTCGGGGCGTCACCATTGCAGTTGCACTGAGATATCCGCGCCCGGCGCCCTGGCGACCGAGCGCAGCGCCGACTGCTCGCGTGCGGTCTGCGACCCTGGCGGCTGAGCTGCCGACCAAGTCCGCTACGCCGGACCGTAGGCCCAGGAATCCCGACCGCTACCCGGCTGCCGATGGCGCTCTCGATCGAGCACTGAAGCCTAGGTAGGGTGATCCGGCCGACCGTGTCTTCGTCTTCAGAAGCTTGGCACCGGAGTAACGGTGAGAGGGTAGGGAGAGTGCGGATTCCTGCACGGCAAGCGATGGAACGGGTCGAAAAAAAGCACACAAGTGTATCATGCCGCCCATGAATAATGGCGAGCAGGAACCTGGCGGAGTTCACAATAACTTTTCGAACAGTCGGGCCGAGAATGTTTTCCAGGCGCAAAACATAGGAAGTATTCACTTCCAGAGCCACCAGGGAATTAGCCAACAAGAGATAGATCATCAATTCGCCGGCAAATGGCGAGAGGACATCGAAGGGGCTGCCCTAATTTCTATCCTTTGGGACTTTGGGTTAAATCACAGCTTCCGAGCCCGGCCCGCTTCGAAAAGTAGTATAACTTTCATGCAGCGCCTCGCTGTTAAAGAGTGGTCCGGCGTGTGGAACGTATCCATGCAGGACCCCGATAACCCATGGATCGAATTACAAGCCACAGACATGGAAAGTCTCGGACATTATCTCGTGAGCATAATATTCAATCAACCAGAAAACAAAAGAGGGTCACTCTCGCGGCTTAGCCGGTCGGCAAACATAACGAGCCATTCGCATCAATCCTTCACGCTCGAATATCTGGACACTGCCGAAGTCCCAACGTTTTGCAGGTGGACCCGGCTCGCATAAGATTTTCCATGCCTTCTTGCTGGAGCTCTGTGCGAGCAGGCCGGTGGCGTCAGTGGTCTCCAGCTCATGTCCGGCGAACGGGCCGCTCAAGAGAAGGCGATGCGTCGACGGGACAGCCCTGTCGCCGCGGCCGAGGGCCGTCTCGCCGACGTTGCATCCCCATCCTGACGCCTGCCCCAAGAACGCTTCGTGCGCGGAGATCGTGCACCGATTCCAGTCCGGTGGGCCGATACAACGAGTCGGCGTCATCCAGGTCGGCTTCGGCGGCGCGGATCCGCCAGGTGGTTTCTGTTCCGAGCTCACGGACGGGAATTGGGAGTGCCGTGGCCGGAGCCCAGCGGGGGACGGTCATAACGCTAATCGTACGGACACGATCCTGCGCATGAACTCCACTACTACCGACCGGACTTCTGCTCCGTGAGATGCGACCGCCAAGCCGCCCAGCACCTTCCAGTTCCGCCGGATGGCCGCAGGAGCGCGGAGGCCCGGCCGACGCGCGAGAAGGACCCCACCGCCCGAATCCCGGCCGCGCGCCCGCACGACCCCGCCCGCCCTTTTCCCTTTTCTTCGTCGGTCACGGGAGCAGGAGCAGCAGAGGAGATGTCGGCGCCCCGACCACGGGGATGACCTGCGCCGACGCAGGCTGGTGCCGGAAGAGGACATGCGCCTGTCGGCGGGGTTGTCGGACCGGTTGTCGGGGTGGTCGGGGGTGGTGTTGTCGCATCGTGACCGGATTCGGTCCTGGTGGTCACTGTCCTGGTCGGGGGTGGCTGCTGCTCTGAGGACAGACAGCGGCGCCGGGCTCGGGACGGTGCCGCACCGTGCGGGAGGAGCGATGAACCGTGACGAACACGAAAGCGGGTGGCAGGGACCGGCTGGCACTGGCAGTGCTGACGCAGTGCCGGAGGGGCACCACAGGGCAGTTGCACCGGGTGCTGGCGCCCGGCGTACGAATCGAACAGACCCGCCGCCGGCTGGCAAGCTGCGCACCGAAAAACTCGTCGATCACGTGACGCTGCCTCAGGCCGGGCGGCTTCGGGCCTGGTTCCCGACCGAGTACGGAGTACGGGTCGCGATGGAGTGGCCGGAGCTCAACGAGGGCAGGACGGTTCGGCGTGGTGCCGCATCGACCGGTCCACGGTTGAGGCTCGTGCCGGATGGCGGAACGTCGTCAGCGTGTGAGTGTGGCCGCCACTCAGCCCCGGGGGCCGGGAGCAGTCTGGGAGGTCCGGCGCCGACAGGCCCCAGGGCGTGGAGGAGGGCGTGGTTCAGGACTCGCCTGTTCTCCGCCGTGAGGCCCGCCAGGACCTCGGCATGCAACTTGGCGACGACGGTGCGGGCGTCGGAGACAGCGAGCTGCCGTGATCGGTCAGTTCGAGGCGTGCCCGGTGTCCCTGTCCGGGCAGCGTGCGGGATGGTGAGGCGGGTTGGCCGCAGACCGGTGGTAGGAGCCAACTGCATGGCTGGGGCTGGAGATGACCGCTCGCCAGCCGTGTCCCCTGCTTGCCCACCTCAGCGCGGCCCGGCCGGGGTGGGCAAGCCGCCGTCCGGGGACGGCTTGCCTCCAGCCCCGGGGCCGGCGGCTTGCCCACTGCTACCGGCGGCGCCCAAACAGGCTGCGGTGCTTCTTCGTCTCCGCTTCGGCCGCTTCCCGCGCCGTGGCTTCCTCCGCCTCCCGCACCGCGATGCGTTCAGACTCCGCCCGGTCGACGTCCTCCTGCTCGCACGGCCCGCACAGGTTGTCCCGTTCGCCGGGCCAGGAGCTCCGGCGGGTCCGCTGCCAGCGGGTGTCGGTGAATTTCGCTCCGCAGCCGACGCGCACAGGCCGCTGAGCCTCCCGCTGTGCGACTTCGCGTTCCGCCGTGCGGCGGCGGGCCTGCTCGCGCTGGACCGTGTGGAGCCGGTCGCCGTCCGGGTTGCCCAGGGCCTCGGGCAGCGTCTGCCACTCCTCGCGGCCGAGCCTGCGCCAGACCGGGCCGGCGGCCCAGCCCGGGTCGGCGGTGATCCGCTCCAGCTCGGTGACGACCACGGGCAGCGCTTGGTGGTAGTCGACGGCCGTGATCCCCGCCGCCCGCCCCGGATACCGCTCCCCGGCGAAGTAGCGGCGGGCGGCGTGTTCCAGGCGCCGTATCCGATTGGCACGCTGCGCCTGGGTCCTGCCGGTGAACACGAACGCCACCGGCACGTAGCCTTCCCTCCCGGTCGCCGGGTAGATCCGCGACCACAGGCGGAAGGCGTGCGCCGCCGCACCCCGGGCCCCGCGCGCCTGGCTCCGGTCGGCCTTCGGGAGAGGGAGCTCGAACCACTCGTGGTAGCGGCGCAGCTTGGCGACGAGGTCGTCGACAGGTTCGGTGAGCCGGTCGATCTCCAGGAGCATGATCGGGATTCCGGCGTCCGGGGCGCACATCGTCAGGTCGGTGTACTGGGTGTAGCCGTAGGGGAGTTTGTGGCCGGTCTCGGTCTGCCAGGACAGCGGTGTGCCGAGCCCGGCTCCGGTGAGGACGGCGGCAGTGGAGGTGACGGCGGCGGCGTGTGCGTCGTAGCCGTCGCCGTCGACCGGCTCACCGTCGGCGGTGTACTGCGGCCTGCGCAGCGCGGACATCCGTACGTTCTTCGGGAGCAGCTGCTTGGCTTCCCCGTGTCCTCGCTCGGTGAGGACCCACAGCTGGTGGCCCGACTTCAGTCGTGTCTCCACCCGGGCCTTGCCCTGCTTCTTCAGCGCGTTGAGGGTGTCCCTCGTGCACCGGTCGTGCCGGTCGCCGGGGCGCAGCATCCGCCACAGCTGCTCCGCTGTGGCCCTCTGGAAGATTCCGAGCGCTGTCAGTATTTCCTTCTGTCGGGTGTGGGTGGGCTTCCATGTCTGCTTCGAAGACTTAGAAGGGTTGTCGAATGCCCTCCGGGCCCTGGGCCGTCGGGTCTGAGCTGCGGATACGCGCCCGGTGGGCGAAGTGGTCGTGGAGGGGCCCGTGGAGGGGGCCATCAGGTCGTGGTCCGAGTCGCCGGCGGGCGTCGGATCGGCGGTGGTGGGCGGCTTGTGGGCGGGGTCGGGTGTGAGGTCGTCGGGCACGGTGTCCTCGCGCTTCTCCGGCCTACCGGCCGGCACGGTGAGAGTCCGGGCCCGCACGCGGAAATGCGCGCGGGCCGGGGCCACCGTGTGAAAGCACCCCTTGTCTGCCGTCTGACAACCACCCCAGGTGGGTGTCCGGTATCGCCGTAACTACCCGTCGACCGGGCGGTTTTGTCCGTGACCGACGCCACAGGCGAACCTGGCGCCGTCCGTGCCGTGTCAGCCCCCCGAGCCGGACGGAATGCCAGCGCCGGGCACTGCGGCTGATCATCCCCAAATCCTCCATCCGGCCGAGCTGATAGGCGACCGAGGCGGTGCTGGACAATCCGACCAGGGCACTGATCTCCCGGACCGAGGGGCCCTCACCGTGCTCCGCGATCCAGCCCCTGATCGCCCGCAGGATCTGCACCTGCCGCTCGGTCGGCACCTCATTCACCGCCGTGTGCATGCCTGCCACGCCCGTGTCCGCCGTGGCGCGCAGCGCGGCAGATCAGCCACATCAACGCCCATGCCACCGGAACTCCGGTCGGCGACGTTGCCGAGGCGCACGCGATCGAGGAGGTCTTCGGCCACGCCACCGTGACAGCGCCCAAGGCAGCGCTCGGTCATCTCTTTGGCGCAGCCGGCGCGATCGAAGCGGTCATCGCCGTCCTCAGTGTTGAGCATGGCGTCATCCCGCCGACCCGTAACCTCACCGCG
This sequence comes from Streptomyces sp. NP-1717, assembly GCF_022695985.1. GTDB lineage: Bacteria > Actinomycetota > Actinomycetes > Streptomycetales > Streptomycetaceae > Streptomyces. The sequence continues at coordinate 23,283 of NZ_JAAPBF010000004.1, forward strand.
GCCGCCGTCGGTCCCGACATCGATCTCGATGTCGTCGCAGAGCGACGAGACGTCCCCCAGGAGGCCGTGCTCAGCAATTCCTTCGGCTTCGGCGGGCAGAACGTCTCACTCATCGTCACCGGCGCACGGCACGGCCCGCCTCGCAGGTCCTGGCCGAGGCGAACGACTGCATGGTGCGCTGCGGCGGCACGGACGGCAGGTGGTTCTTGACCGAGGCCGGCCGGGAGTGCCCGTAGCCCTCCTGGGTCGGCCGGTCGCGGGACTCGGGCGGGTGGACATCGAGGACCGGTCTCCCGGCGTTGTAGTCGGTCCAGCGCTGGTAGTCGACGGCGGTCGTCCAGAAGCCGCGGCGTTGCAGCGGAAGCACAGGGAGGAGCGCGCCGGCCGGGGCCTGGCGGATGAAGTCGTCGAGGGTGATACCGGTCGGTGCCGTGTCGAGGTGGGTTTGACCGCAGCCAGAGAACCGCCCGTTGGGGCAGCGGTAGCCCTCGCGGGCGGTGCAGGTCCAGATGACGATCTGTCGGAAGCCACCGAGGATGCGGATTTTGTAGCGGGGGTTCTCGATCTGGGGCAGTTGCGCCTGGTTGGAGCGGAGCATGGCGACGCGAGCGGCGCCGGCGATGATGCCCTGTCGGTGTGCCAGGCGACGGCGTCTCGTTTCGCGGCGAGGGACTTCCGGGTCCGTTCTGTGGCGCCGTAACCGGTCTTGAACGGCGAGTGCTGCATTTCGTAGGCGACGTGGCGGGTGCCGAGGAGGAGGACGTCGGAGCGAGTGCGCCCGTCGGCGGCTCGGGCCTCGCGGCGGGCCGGGTAGCCTTCCTCGGTACCGACTCGTTCGACGCGGTCGCAATAGGCCTTGTGTTCGTCGCTCTCCAGCGCTTGGTAGGGGTGGTCGCCGGCTTCGCCAGGCTGGTGGGAAACGACACGTTTGCCGTGGGCGTTGTTGTACGTCTTCATCCAGTGAGTGATCTGGTCGTCGTCCCAGCACCAGGCGCACTTCACCAGTCGGCGGCGGGTGGAGTTGCGGTTGTCGACGACAAGTTGGTCCCAGTCGGAATCTGTCATTTCCGCAGCATCGGTCTTTCCCCGGCCGTCGGTGAGGTAGATCAAATTGTTGTGCATGTCAGGATCTACTCCTCAGGCTCAGGGGTGTGTCCGGGTATCTCCTCGGTGTGGCGCTTGCACCAGTTTGACAGTGGACACTGACAACTGACTCGGAATTAGCTTTCTCGGAGACCGTGCACAGCCACATCCCGTTGGAGAAGTTCCTGTTGAGCGGACCTCATGCAGTGGAGGCTGGCGGGTCGATGCGGGTGGCTGTCCTGCCGGTCACAGCCGCCCACCACTGGCCGTCACTGTCACGGAAGTGGATCTTCACGGCGGGCTTGCTCGGGAGTCGGGGGACGTGTGCCCCGTTTTCGTCCAGGAGCCACAGGGCGACGGTCACGTCAGTGCCCGGATGCAGCAGCGACCAGGACGTGGTGGACAAGCTGCGACCGACGTTGGGGTTCGGCTTCCACGACCGCCATGGCCCCACTTCCTCCGGTGTGACGTCGGTCAGCTGTATATCTGTGACGGTCCTCAGGCTGTCGTTGGTGATCCGTACGGCCAGCGACCCGCCGTTGTTCGTCAATCCGATCTGGACCTTCTCAGCCTCCCGCTGCGCTGACTGCTCTGTCTCGGCTGCCTCCTGCTGCTCTTTGGCGGTCTGTCGATCCATCTGCTGCCGGGTCAGCTGATTGGCTTCCTTGGCGGCAGCCAACTGTTCCTTGGCCGCGTCCGCGGATGATTTGGCGGTCTTGGCCTGGTGGATGCTGACGAAGGCCGCGGCAGCGGATATGACGACTGCGGCAAGAGCGATTCCGGTCTCTGTATCCATGGCGGAACGCTACCGGGGACCGTGCCATCTGGATGAGCACCGCCAGGCTTCCCAGCAGGCCGTCGTTGGTGGACCGGAGCGTCGATAGGCACGACCGCCATCGGCCTCGTCCGGTGTGCCACGAGACGTGGACGTTGCCGTAGTTCCTCACTTGTCCCTGCGACTGGCCCACCCTCCTCTTGCTGCTGGGCATCCTCGGTCGCTCTCCCGACTACTTCCGCCCCCTGTGGCAGGCCGCCACCGAGCACCCACCCTCGTAGAGCTCGCCATGGAGTGGCCGGAGCGGCGGGCGCCGCGGCTGGTGTCCGATCCGGTGGCCGCGCGGCTGCGGGCCGGGCACACCCTGGCGGTGACCGAGACCGCGCTCGCGTTCCTCGAGGACGCCCGGCGCCGCGGCGAGACGTGCCTGCCGCTGGACTGGATACCCGAAGTCCACCACCCGATCGGCAACAGCGAGGCGGTCACCCCGGACGCCCTGCTGTACTACGACTCCGGCGACGCGATGCTGCGGGCGTTCGTCGAAGTCGACCGCGCCACCATGGGCCCCGAACGCCTCGCCGCCAAGCTCACCGCCTACGCCCGCCTCCACCGCCACATACCCACGCCCGCCCCCGGCCGCCGGCCGCACCTCACCATCCAGGACACGCAAGAGACGTGGAAGCGGCACTATCCGCTCTTCCCCCGACTGCTGTTCGTCCTGGACGCCACCGGCCCCGCAGGTGTCGAGAACCGCATCCACGCCCTGCACGCCCACACCGCCGACCCGGCGGTGAACACCTTCCTGCGTCACGTCCCGGCCCTCGCCGCCCCACTCACCGACCTACGCGAACACGGGCCCTCCGCGCCGGTATGGCGACCGGTCCGCGCCCCCGGCCGGAAGGTCGACTGGATGCACCCACACCGCCCATGAGCGGCGGGACGGCCGGTCGCCCGCTCTGCCGTTCCTCAGCCCAGTGACAGGTCGCCCTGATCGTCCTTGATCTTCACCTTGACCCAGGCATTGCCGCTGCGGTGGCCGTCGCCGACGCCGATGACCTTGCACTCGAACTCCCGGCCCGTCTCGACGGGGATGGAAGCGGGGCAGCTGACATCGTCGATGGTCGGGGGCTTGGCGAAGTCGGCGGAGTTGACGTTGTTGAGCACGGCCCGCGCCAGCGCGTCCTGATCCAGAACGCGCTGCGGCTGCACGGCGGGACTCCCGGCCAACAACATGATGGTGAAAGTGAGCGCACAACAGGCGATCACGGCCAGGGAGAGCGCGATGACGGTACGGGCGAAGCTGCGTTGATCAGTCACGAGGACAGTCCTATCCGGCTGTCCGTGCTCATACAAGCCGTGTGGTGACGTGAAGTTGTCTCTCGCTCCCCGCGGAGTTCCCGCACCACTCCCTGCGCGACCGGAGAGGAGATTGTGCACCCCCTCAGAGCGAGGAGTCCGGACCCATCGGCAGGCTCGTGATCGCCCCGACCACGGCCCCGCTCCCCTCGCCTCATCCCAGGCATCCCAGGCCTCCAACTGCCGCCGCCAGCGCGGGCTTGCCCAGGGTCGCCTTTGCGGAGCGGTGTCTTCAGGGGATGAGGACCACGGCCGCGCTGAGGATGTCGGCGTGGTCGAACGCCAGCCGTTCCGGCAGGTTCTTCAGGGGCCACCAGCGGGCGGTGTCCACGAGGCGGATCTCGACGCGTGGAACCGACGCGGCCAGCGCCGTGCAAAGCTTCCGCTTGCCGTCGATCTCCTCACGCATCAGCGATTCGGGGGTGCCCGACTGTCAGGCCAGGCGGAGAGCAGGGACGGGTCAGCCCACCTCGATGCGATCGATGAGCTCCTGCACGGCGATCATGTCCAGGTAGGCGTGGCTGCGCATGACGCGGCCGCCCAATAGCTGCCAGACCCAGCAGTACTCGTTGTGGTACTCGACACCGTCGATCGCCGCCGCGTCGCCGTAGAAGCGGATGATCACGGTGTCGCCGTCAGTCCACAGATCCTGGACTGTCATCACGAGCGTCGACGCCAGACGATCCATGATCGGTGCCGACCCCTCCGCGAGGAAGTCGGCTTTGGACGTATATGTGCGCCCGTTGACGATCGTCCACTCGACATCGTCGTGAAGGATCTCGTAGATGTCGCCGCCGGCGTTCTGCCGCTCGAAGGCCCGGGCCACCGCCGCCCTGTTGCGGCGTTCCCGAGCCGGTCGGCAGGACCGCGCCGCGTCGACGTCCTCGTGCGGTCCTGCCGAGGCGGTGGCGGTCCCGGCCACCATCGTCAGCCCGCTGGTGACCCCTGCCGTCACGAATGCGCGCCGGCTCTGCCGTGAAGTGCCGTTCGTCATCGTTCATCCCTGGCTCGTCGGTGTGTGTCGCTGCCCTCGCGGTAGAAGACGTAGCCCGCGTGGTGCAGTACGTCTGCGTCGAACATCCCGTCCGCGCTGAATCCGGTGTCGTCGGCGTACTCGATCCTGGTCCCGGAGATCCGATAGGAACCCGTGTAGGCGTTCTCTCGCTCTCCGCGGGCCTCGTCGTAGCGGCCTTCCGCGCGCAGTTCCTGGCGGATGTGCCCATCGGCCGTCACCCACATCCCGACGTACGGGTGCGGCGACGCGTCCGCCGCCCCGGCCGGACGCGTCCCCGCTGTCGGTCTGGGCGGTGTCGGCGTCGCGGGTGTCAGGGGCTCCTGCCGGCTGCGCTGCGCGGCGTCGTCAGGACCTGCGGGTCTTCCGCTGTCCGGCTTTACGGAGCACGCGGCGAGACCTCCGGCGAGGAGGACGGCGACGCATGAGCGGCTGACCACGGTTTCGAGGCGGGCCCTCACGAGGTCCTGCCGCGTGAGCCGTTCCGGTGCCCGGGGCGAGTCGCCGCCAGCGAGCCGAGCAGGCGCAGCGCGTCGGCGGTCCGGGTGCCCTCCTGGGCGTGATAGACGATCAGCTGCTGCCCGGGGGCGGAGCGTATGTCGAAGGCATGCATGCGCAGGGTGAGTTCGCCTACGTCGGGATGCAGCAGAACCTTTGCGGCGTCACTCTTGCCCCGTGCGTCTCGTCTCTGCCAGAGGTCGGCGAACTCGCGGCTGTTCTCCGTGGCCGTCCGCAGCACGTCGTGGATCCGCGGGTCGTGCGGTCGGGCGCCCTCAAGGAAACGGAATCCCGCGACCGCGTTGGCTGCGGCCGTCTCCCAGTCGGCGTAGAACGAACGTGCCGACGGGTCGACGAACATCGCGAGCAGCAGGTTCGCACCGGGGTGGAGGTGCTTGAAGACCGCGCGCCCCAACGTGTTCGCGGCCAGGACGTCGTAGGCGCGTCCCAGGATCAGGGCCGGCGTGTGGTCCCACAGCTCGGCCAGTGCCAGCAGTTGCGGAACCGCACGCTCGATGCTGCCCTCGTGGCGCGGGAGCGGGGTCATCCCCGCGACCCGGTACAGGTGCAGCCGGCCGTCGTCGTCCAGCAGCAGCGCCTCGCTCAGGGCATCCAGGACCTGCGGAGACGGCCGCCGCTCACGGCCCTGCTCCAGGCGCAGGTAGTAGTCGACGCTGATACGGGCCAGCATCGCGACCTCTTCGCGGCGCAGGCCGGGGACGCGTCGTCGCCCGTCCTCGGGCAGACCGACGTCGGGCGGCGCCACCTGCGCGCGCCGGCTCCGCAGGTAGTCACCCAGTCTCGTGGTCGTCATGTCGGTCAGGCTAGGTCTCCCGGCGGCCGGGAGCCTGGTCCCAGTGCTCCCAGGACGGACGCGGTCTTCTCCCGTCCCTCGGCCCGGTCGAGGGTGGAGGACATGACCGACATCCCCGCCACCTTCACCGCCGCTGACCTTGATGCCGTCCTCGCGGGCGCCGATCGTCCGCTGCTGCTGACCGATGCCACCGTGCACACCCTTGACCCCGTCATCGGGACCCTGCTCCACGCCGACGTGCTGATCGGCGCAGGGCTCGTGGTCGGTGTCGGCCCGGGCATCGTCACCGCCGCCGCCGACGACGGCGCTGTGGTGGTCCCTGCCACGGGTGCCACGATCTTCCCCGCCGTTCTCGATCTGAGCGCCGCGCTCGCGGGCGCAGCACGCACAGAGGGTCCGGGCACGCTCGCTCCGGGCGCCCCGGCGCACCTCGCCGTCCTCGACGACGCCGACGCGGCGGACCTGCCCACGGCGCTGCGTGCCGCGCTGACCGGTCCGGGGCGGCTGCGCGCGGTCCTGCGCGACGGCGTGCCCATCGCGTGGGACGGGGCCGCGCTCGCCCCGGCGCCGCAGCGCCCCGCGACGACGGGCGCCGACGGAGGCGGCGCGGGCCGCGCCGGCCCGGACCGGATCGGCGTCTGGGTCGACACCGAGGGCTTCCTGCACCAGGAGCTGACCGCCGACGCCCGCTACGACGAGACCCGAGGCGGGCGCCTGCACGCGTTCCAGGGCCGCTACTGGATCGACGGCGACCGCATCGACTACCTCGACGACCTCGGATTCTGGGCCTTCGGCCGATTCGAGGGGGACACCCTGCACCACGCCGGCTACACGATGCGTCGGAGGGACACCCGATGACAGAGCACCTTCTGGTCACGCTCAAGGCGCTCACCGCCGCGGAGCGTGATCCGGACCGCCTCGTCCTGCTCACCGGCGGCACCGTGGTGACCATGGATCCTTCGCTCGGGACCGTCGAGCGCGCCGACGTGCTCCTGCGCGGTGACCGGATCGCGGAGGTCGGCCGTGGCCTGACAGCGGCGAACGCGGTCGTCATCGACGTGTCGGGGTCCATCGTCGCGCCCGGGTTCGTGGACACCCATCGGCACGCGTGGCAGGCCCAGATGCGGCGCACCATACCCGACGTCGACGACCTCGTGGGCTATCTCCAGTCCACGCTCGTGCGGGTCGCGCCGCTGTACGAGCCGCACGACATGTACGTCGGAACGCGCTTGGCGGCCCTCACCGCACTGGACGGCGGGATCACCACGATGCTCGACTTCTCCCACAACTCCCGCACCCGCGAGCACTCCGACGCCGCGATCACCGGGTTGCTCGACGCCGGCATCCGCGGCGTGCACGCGTCGATGAGCCCGCATTTCGGCGACTGGGACCAGCAGTGGCCGCACGACCTGGCAAGGCTTCGGTCGGCCTACTTCTCCACCGACGACCAACTCCTCACGCTGCGACTCGCCGCTCTCGCCACCCCCGAGATCGCCGGGGCGCGTCTCGCCTATGACCACGACCTGGCCCGGGTCGCGGCGGACCTCGACATCGGAGTGAGCCTCGACGCCGTGTTCGGGGCGGTGGCATCCGAGGCGATCGTGCGGTGGGAGCGGGACGGACTGCTCGGGCCGCACATCGAGTCGATTCACTCGACGGCCCTGTCCGCCGACGCGTGGTCCGCGATGCGCGACACGGGCGTCACCGTGTCGCTCGCGCCGACCTCCGACACACAGATCGGCCTCGAAGATGCCGTCCCGCCCGTCGACGAGGCGCTTGAGCACGGCATCCGGCCCGGCCTGTCGGTCGATGTCGAGGTCGCGCTCGCGTCGGACATGTTCACGCAGATGCGCACCCTGCTCGCCGTCCAGCGCATGCGCGCCGTCCACGCCGTCTACGGCACCGACGACGAGCCCGTACGCATCACGACGCGCGACGTCCTGGACTTCGCGACGCTGTCCGGCGCCCGAACGCTCCGACTCGATGATGCCACCGGGTCGATCACACCCGGGAAGCACGCGGATCTCATCGTCGTCGACGCCGAGGGCCTCAACACCATGCCGCTGCACGATCCGATCGGGACTCTCGTGCTCGGTGCCGACCGTGGCAACATCACCTCGGTCTGGGTCGCCGGCCGCGTCCGCAAGTGGGCCGGGCGCCTCGTCGGCGTCGACTTGGACGACCTGCGTGCCCAGGTGCACGACTCGGTTGATTCCATCGCCGAACGGCTCACCCGGGATCACGGGCGCATGGGCGCGAGCGCTCACGACCGCACGAAACACGTCCGATCGCGGAGGCGAACGTAGGTGCGGATACTCAGGTGGCAGTCGCTCCTGACGACATAGTTGACCTCAAAGCACCAAGCAACACCCTGTCGCAAGTCCTCCATGCGGTGGCGGCGGGTAACAGCTGCGGCCCGCCGACGTGTTCGGGTCGGCGGGCCGCAACTGTAGGGCGGGATGAGTCGAATCGGTCAGACCGTGCTGCGCGGCGCTTGGGCGTCCTTGAGGATCTGATCGTGGTCGAACGCGAGGTCCGGGAGCGCGTCCAGAGGCCACCAGCGGGCGTCGGAGGCGTCGTCCCCGGCCGCCGGCGGAACGGGCGTCGGCAGGGTGGCCGTGTAGGCGATGGTGACGACCCGGCCGCGGGGGTCGCGGCCGGGAGCGTGGTACGGGCCGACCTGCCGGAGCTCGGCGGTGGAGAGCGAGATGGCGGTCTCCTCCTCCAGCTCACGCGCCGCAGCCTTCAGAATCTCCTCGCCGACGTTCACGTATCCACCGTTAGGAACAGTTCGCATGTCTCAGAGCCGCTGTTGTCTCAACGGATCCATTTCAGAGATGTGCAGGGCATCCGTCGACACGTAACCGGGGGTGTCTCACGCTGAGCGACAAATTTTGCCTTGCTGTGACCTCGTGATCCGTGGACCGGGTCGGATCAGCACCGCCTGGGTGCTCTCACGGCCTCGGTACTGGTGAGCTCGCGTATTCAACTGTCGCCCCTGCTCCCGGTGTACAAGGACAAGTCTTACTCTCTGTAGCTAGTTGGCACAGTGGCTAGGGCGACTCGCGGCAGTTGAATGGCGAGCTCACCAGCACCAAACCCGGGATCAGGTCAGCGAAGCCGTTGTTGTTCACGGCGAGTTCGCGGCCGACCCGGCAGCCAACTTCACCCGCCGCTCCAACGCCCACGTCAGCCCGTCCGCCATCAACAGCCCCTCCCTGTAGCGGATCTCCCTACCCGAGCGTGCGAGGCGGCTGAGGCCAAGAGCAGGCGTCCGGCCATGCCGGACGGGCACCAGCTCCAGTCACGGGGAGCAGCCAGATAGGTTTGGCTGGTCAACGTCAACTCCGGTTCAAGGATGATTCGGGAAACTACGGCCTTGGCGTGGTCACGACTCGTATAATCCTGCTATGCAGGAAGCTGTGATCGGAGGACTGGGGACCATCGTTGGTGCGCTGATCGGAGCGTGGGCGGTATCCAAGGCTCGAACGCCGACCAAGGCGCATGTCGACCTCGTTGATGCCTCCTTGATCCTGCCGGAGATGCTTCAGCCGGCCGAGCGAGCCAGCCTGAGCGGGCCGACCCCAGAATTAGTCATTGATGTCAAGCTACTGAATAGTGGCGGACAGACTGCATATGTCCACGCACTTAGTCTGGAACTCTCAGAAATAATCTACAATGCGGGCACCGAGATGCCTAGAATCTGGGACCCGGAGGAGGATGTCCTCAATCGGATGAACCTCCAAGAATGGTCAGCAAGATATGGAGTCTATTCGCATGCTGAGCTAGTCCTGCAAGGATTACCCAGAAAGGGTAAGGTTGCGATCCCGCTGTCCCAGGAGCTTAAATCTGGCAGTGTAGACAGGGTATGTCTAGACTGGTCGCCACCTACAGTCAATGCTGAGAACTGGCCGCGCGTCCAGGCATTCAAGGCGCGCGTGAGTGTCACCTATAACGCTACACAGGTGGCCAAGTTTAATAAGACGCTTGAATCTCCTGTATTGAATCACCCGCTTAGAGCAACCTTTAGCCATCTGCTATCTACACTTGAGAGCCTATTGGCTCAATGCCATGAAGAGTGGACGCCGCATGAGTTGCAGATTCTCAGCAGCAGGCAATTGCCCTCAGATACTCCGCGGCTCCTAAAGTGGCGCGGGTATGAAATGGATCCTCTTGAGGCGATTCGCAGGTGTCTCGATGCCCATGAGCAACGCCTACGTGAGCTGATAGATTCCTATGTCGCTGCTGGCGGCAGTTATCCTGAGCAACTTGAACAGCTTCAGGAGGAAATCTCGGAACTTCCGAGACTGCGGCGTCAACTTGGTGTGGCCGTCATCTGAGACGGATCAAGCTCCAGGCCGGCTGTCGCAAACCTTCAGCGGGTAATCGGGGGTCGGAACGCTGGCGACCTCGCGTAATCAGGCTACTTTGTCTCCGGCGCAATCGCTCTGCTTCGTAAAGCGCGTCAGGTACGCGAAGCGGGCTGCGGATCTACCCGCGCGCGATATGCACTCAGATGGACCGAGCGGTCAGGATGTACCGGCGGACCGGGCGGGTCCCCTTGCCGCCGACGCCGCCCGCACCGTCGCCGGGATTTGCTGGACTGGGTGATACCCCCCGCGGCACTCTCTGACGCGCCAGGGGTACCCGATCACTACCCAATCGACCAAGATCAATATCAGCACCAATGGCTATACGGATGTTCCCCGAGGCCGGAAGATGTCGGTGTCGTGCTGGTGAGTCAGCCCGCTCGTCGAAGTGTGGCCGCCTTGCAGGAGGCCAAGCCGGTTCTGCTGGGGCTTGTTCGCTGCCTTCTTCTTCAGCTCGATGGTTTCGCGGTAGAGGTTCGCGGCGACCGTAGCGAGGGCGTCGAGTTTGGCCTGGAGCTCGCCGGCCCTTTTGTTGGCTATGCGGAGCTTGGCCTTGAGCTCGGCGATCGTCTCATCGCGGCGGACCTCTCCGGGGGTGCGCAGGACGGGGTGAGCAACCTGGATGTCCCATTCCTTCAGGATGTCCTGGGCTCGGTGGACGGTGGCGTGGCTGACCCGGGTCTCTCGGGCCAGGTTCTCCTTCGTCAACGCGCCGTCGCTGTGCCGGGGTTCTCCGGCCAGCAGTCGGGTCATGGCCTCGCGTAGCTTGTCGGCGGTCGCGGCGGATACCGGCATCAGGTGCTCTCCTTGAGGCGGTCGATGTGTTGGGTGGCGGAGCGGACGTCCGCGAGATCCGCGCTGCCCCGACTACGTCGCCCAATCTGCGGGCGAAGCCGACCCGGCAGCGGCCGACCAGCCGATCTCCACGCACACCCTTCCGTTCGAATTCTGAGCTGGGCAAACACTGAAACCCAGAGACTCGAAATGTCATGAACGGCTCAGAAACAGGCACTCAGGCCGGCCGCGACGGCGGGGATCATCGGGACGAAGATGTCGATGGGCGACACCTTCGGCGCGGCCGCGGCACGGGCGGTGGAACCGCCCCAGGGAACCGTGTTCAGCGCTCCGTTGGTAGTGGCTGTCACGCAGGTCAGAACGACCGGGCTCATCCCCAGGCGCAGGTAGATGGGCAGGAACGCCGACGTGACGATGATGAACGTGGTCGAGCCGTCACCGTCCAGCGACACGATCGCGGAGAGCAGCGCCGTGCCGACGACGATCTTCACCGGGTCCTGCCGGACCACGCGCAGCAGACCACGGATGAGCGGGTCGAAAAGCCCCACATCGATCATGACGCCGAAGAACGTGATCGCGAAGAACAGCAGTGCCGCGGTCGGTGCGACATCCTCGATCGACCTGCCGATGTCGTCGGAAATCCCCAGCCCCGTCCCAGCCAGAAGGCCGAAGACGACGGGAACCAGAACAAGGGCCGCGACAGGAACGACGGCAGTATCCCGACGGCGTCCACCGGTTTTCCTACTTGGAAGGCGGCCTGCCGTTCTTGTCGTGGGGCTCTTGGGGCGCTTGTTGGGGCGGTAGCTGGGGCCGTTCATGATGACCTGGTGGCTGGTACTGATGAGCCGGTCGAGGAGTGGCTCGGCGACGACTGGGTTGGGAAAGAGGGGATACCAGTCGCTGGGTGCCGGCTGCTGGTGATGATCAGGGACCGTCCCTGCCGCTCACTGACCAGCTCGTGGAGGTCGTCGGCCTGGGCTGCGGAGAGCTGACGCATGGCGAAGTCGTCGAGGAGATTCCCCGTTGACCACCGGCCTGAGCATCCGCCACCACACCGGCGCCGACGCCGCCGTACTGCGCCCGCGCGCAAGAGACCGCGAGAGATCTGACGGAAACGCCACGGCAAAGGGATTTCCCGGCGGACAATGTCCGGAGGGGAGGATGAAACAGGTGAACGAAGAGCGAGTTGTGGCAGGCTTCGGTCTTGCGGAGGCGATCGGTATCTTGCGCGACGAGTTGCTCGCGGCACGAGAGGCAGGTGCGGAGTCGGCGGTGCAACTCCCCATCGAATCCATGACGGTCGAGCTGACAGTGACCGCGTCGCGGTCCGTGGACGGCAAGGCGGGGTTCAAGGTGCCGTTCGTCGAGGTCGGGGGTGGTGGAACTCGCGGGCATGGCAACGAGCAGCGGGTGACGGTCACCTTCGGGAGCCCGGTGGACGCGCAGGGCCGACCCGTCAAAGTCGCTCGCGGCGGCAGTGAGTTGAAGGACTGACGCATTGACCGGTGTCCCATGGTCGGAGCGTTTGGTCGAGGTGATCGCCGACCTCGGTCCGGTCGGCTTCCGTTACGGATCCGGCTGCGTGGTTGCCGGCAAGACCGTGCTCACCGCCGCGCATGTCATCTTCGACGCGGTGGGCGTCACGATCCGCGACACCCATAAGCGGTCCTACCCGGCCCAGGTCGACGCCGAGTTCGTGGGTTCGCCCGAAGGCCCCGCCCCGGACTTCGCGCTACTGCAGGTCGACGACCTTCCAGGCGACGGCTATCCGCCGCTAGCCCTCGGACGGGCGGTGAGGGACAGCCAGACACCCGTGGTGATCGAACGCTGCCACGCGTTCGGCTACCCGGGGTTCGCTGAGACCTCCGAGCCGCGGCCGGCTCGGGACAGCGTCCACGCGGTCGGCGTGATCGCACCCCTGTCCAAGCTCTCCCGTGGTCTGTTGAGCATGGTGGTCTCCCTCGAACCGGCAACGCTGGGTCCGCAGTCGGCGTCGGCCCGATCAGGGGAGTCGCCCTGGTCAGGGATGTCCGGCGGCCCTGTCGTCGCCGACGAAAGGCTTCTGGGCATGGTCGTCGAGCATGCGCTCGCCGAGGGGGCCTCGACCGTCACCGTGCTGCCGCTGACCGCGTTGGAAGCGGACCCGGACCGGCCCCGCTGGGGGCCGGGTGTCCCCCATCCGGCGGCGTGGTGGCGGCGGCTCGGCGCGGTCGACGGTCCGGCACACCTGCAACCCGTGCCAGCACCGTCCGCGACGCATGCCGCAGACGCCCCGCCACCGTCGGCCGCACCGGTCACGCCCCCGCCCCGGCCCTCGCTCGCCCACGCCTTCGTGTCCCGTGCCCTCGTCTTCGCCGGCGCCGAGCACGTCACCAAGAAGGACTTGGCCGCGACCATCCGCAAGCACTGGGCAATCGCCGCCGACCGGTTCTTCCGGCGCATGGGCACCGAGTCGTACCCCTCGGAGAGCTGGGCCGAACTGCGTTCCTGGCTACGGCAGTTCAACGACCACCGGACCGACGACGTCGAGGGTCGGATCGTCCTCATCGACACCTACCTGACCGACCCACGCCTCTCACACGACCACAAGCTGCTGCGCCTGCTGCACTGGCTCGACCCAGACGGCCCGGTCGTCTACCGCGGTCGCCCGATCACCTACGGCTCGTTGGCCCAAATCTGCCTGCGCCGCTACGTCGGCGGTGGCAGGCGCGATGCCGAACTACTCGAGGAACTGGCCAGGCCGCACGGACGGCTGCTCGACACTCTGGCCGAGTTCCCCACGCTCGATCGACTGCGGGGCGTGCGGCGGTCGTGGCACAAAGCCCTGAAGAAGTGGCGGGACGCCGATTCGACGTTGTGGCCGCCCGAGGTGCGGGACTGGGCTGCGGACGTCGGGCCGGGGGCGCTGCTGGCCGCCCGTCTGCCGCCGGGCCACCTGGCGGAGATCCGGCCCCGGCTGCCGGCCGAAGCACAACCGCCGGATCCGAGCAGTGCGTGGTACGACCATCTGCTCCAGGCCGCGGGGGGTCGGGATACCGTACTCGGCCGGCTGGCCGAGGCCGAGTGGTCCGCCCAAGCCCGACAGGAGGCGCTCACTACTGCCAGGGAGCGCGAGCAGCGGCTCCGGCAGGAACGGGCGGCGGAACAGCGGCGGCAAACAGAGGAAAGGCAGCGGCGGGAGCGTCTTCGGCTCGCCGCAGAGGAGGAAGGCGAGCGGCAGCGCAGGGTGCAACTGGAGCTGGAGCAACGGCGTCTTCGGCGCGCCGAAGACGAGGAAGGCGAGCGGCAGCGCGAGACGGAGTGGCAGGCTGCCGAGACAGCCCGGCTGAGTGCGGCCATCCGTGCCCTGGCCGTACTGCGCGCGTTCGCACTCGGGGCCCTGTGGGCCCTGTTTTTGATCGTGGCAATCTGGCTCAGCTGGTGGTTCACCAGTTACGAGTTCGACGCCGCACAGATCCTGTCCTGGCTGGCCTGCATCTTCAGCGCTTCGGCCCTGTATCGGGTAGTTCCCTGCGCCCTGCGGCTCGGCGGCGCTTTTCGGCCGCGGCTGCGTACGCCATCGACCTGGCTGCCACCGACTCGCCCAGCCCTGGCGACTGCAGCTCTGCTACTGGTCTACGGCCTAATCGGCGGTGATTCCTCGTCCCGTTCGGACAGTGTCAAGGCCGACTCCGACCTCCTCCGGGACCGCGGCCTGGGCGCATTCCTGAACTACGTGAGCCAGAACGGCTCCAGATCATCCTTCGGAGACATCCTCATCGGGCTGCTCGCGCTGGTCGTCGGCGCCGGATGCGTCTGGTTCGGCCAGCACGCCGGCCGAACGGCGGCACGCCGCTGGAAGGAGACCCACGCCCAGCAGGACGCTCACCGTCTCACCGGCCCCCGATGAGCTGTTCGCGAATAAGGGAAGCTCCTCGTGTGAAGCTTGGGCCCCGCAGCGGAAGAGCCGTTGCAGGCGCTCGGCGGCCAGCCCGGAGCCCCGTCGGTGTCCTTGACCGTGCGCCGGAAGAACCGCTGGTAGCCGTGGAACTTGGCGGCGATCTTCTGCGGAGTCTCGTGGCGGTTGTCGGCCTCGATGAACAGCAGCGGTATCCCGTCCTCCGGGGCGGTGAGGACGATGTCGGCGTACACCGCGGCCCGCCTCGGGGTGGTCCACGTCCCGGCGAGGGACAGCACCACCTCGGTCGCGAAGGAGCAGATCGTGCCCACACCCGCCGAGGCCTCCACTGCGGACCGGGCGGCGGCCTGGCAGTCCAGCGCGTAGGCGGCCCGCTCCCCCGGCGGGTGACCATGCGTCTCTTCGTACTCGGCCACGAGGGCGGGCATCGCGTCGGCGATCTGCCGACGGGGGATCGCCTCCCGCAGGAGCCCCGACGCGCACTCCCGAACCAGCCAAGGCGTCAGCCCCCGGTGCCACCTTTCGGCCTCATCCGCCATCAACTCGCCACCCACACCGTGCAATCGCACAGTGTGCGCCATCATGTGGAACAGGGCATGGTGATGAAGGGCCAAGCCCTGTTCCGAAGGCGAGGTCCCAGAGTCTGTGTCACGGCCCCGATCCGGCCCCACCGCGGCCCTGCGCCTGCTGGGAGCGGATCTTCGAGCCCGCCGCGAAGCCGCCGGCGTCACCCTCGAGGCCGCTGCAGACTCCCTCGGGGTGCACAGAGCCACGGTTAGCCGCCTGGAGCGGGCGCATACCGGGCCAAACCCCAAAATCGTCAGCGAACTGCTGCACCTCTACGGCGCCCCCAATGAGGAGGCCGAGGCAGTGCTCCGGGCGCTGGAGGAGGCGAAGGAGCCAGGCTGGTGGCACCCGTGGCGTGATGTCCTGCCCGAGTACCTGGCCGGGGTGATCGACCTGGAATCGGCAGCGGACCTGATCCGCGTCTACTCCCCCGGTGTCGTCCCGGAGCTGCTCCAGACCCCGGGATATGCCCGCGCCCTCCTGCGGCTGCGTTACCCCCGGGCGACCGGTGAGGAGGTCGACCGGCTGCTGCAGCTCCTGCGCGAACGTCAGGAACACACCCTGCGGCGTCCGGTGCGGCCGGTGCGGCTGTGGGCCCTGATCGAGGACGTAGTCCTCCAGCGGCCCGTCGGCGGGCCTTCGGCCATGACCGAGCAGATGAATTTCCTCGACCACTACACCCGCCACCGCGGCAGCGGAATCACCGTCCAGGTGATTCCCACAGCCGTCGGAGGTCACCCGCTGCTGCTGTCCGGGCCGGTATCAATCCTGCGCTACTCCCATCCGCTGCTGGAGGACCGGCTGATCGCCCCGAACCTGCATCCCGGGGTGTCCCCCATCACCGAGGATTTCGACGTCGTACACACCTACCTCGGGGCGATGGACGAGACGGCGACCCTCGCGCCACCCCCTACCACGCCCTTGCCGACACCGTTCTGAGAAAGGCTCCGTGCTGATGACCGACCGACCGCCGAACCCGCACAACCTGGACGTCGACCTCCAACCACAAACGGCGCGTTCGGCTCGATTCTGGAACTATTTGCTTGGGGGTAAGGACAACTTCCCGGCCGACCGGGAACTCGGCGAGCAGATGAAACGCGAGTTCCCCGCGGTGGTCGACCTCGCCCTCTCCACCCGGACCTTTCTCGGGCGCACCGTGCGGCACCTCGCCGCCGAGGAGGGCTACCGGCAATTCCTCGACATCGGCACCGGCCTGCCCACCGCCGACAACACCCACGAAGTGGCGCAGCGCGCCGCCCCGGATGCCCGGATCGTCTATGTCGACCACGACCCCATCGTCCTCGCGCACGCCCGCGCGCTGCTCACCAGCACCCCGGAGGGGGACACCGACTACATCGACTCCGACCTCAACGATCCCGGCACCGTGATCACCGAGGCCGCCCGCACCCTCGATCTGGACCAGCCCGTCGTGCTGATGCTGATGTCGGTGATCGGGCACGTCACCGACCCCGTCGAAGCCATCGCCCTGGTACAGGACTACATGTCCCGCCTCGCCCCGGGCAGCGCCCTGGTGATGTGCACGACGCTCTCCTCGCCGGAAGTCGACGCGATGACCCGGTCGTACGGCGATTCCGGCACCCTGCCTTACGTGGCCAGCAGCGCCGAGACCATGCTCGCCATGGCCGACGGCCTGACGATCCCCGACCCCGGACTCGGCCCGATCAACCGCTGGCACCCCGACAAGTCCGGCCCCGGCACGGACACCCAGCAGTGGGGGTACGTCGCCTACAAACCCGCCTGAACGACAACCCCCGGCCGCCACGGGAAACGCCAGGAGCGCTCAGGGCACCGTCCGGGGCGGCCGACCGGCCTCGGCATCTGCCGGCGCGCTACGAGAGGGAAGGCCGAGCACTTCACCGGTCCGGGGCCCTTTCCCGGACCGGCCGCGCGTTGGTGGGCCCGGACGACGGCGGAACCGAGCGCGACGACCCAGTACGCTGCCGCGCTCACGGGACCCAAGCGCTGAACCCGACGAACGCGGAAGCCCGCGAGTGGGCAGTGGCCAGCGCCGGCGAGGTCGGCCGGAGTCCCACAAGACGCCCGCCTCGACGCCGCGCCCGTCGACTTCCTCACCACAGCCTGGGGCGACAAGCAGGCCTCGGAGCGGGAGGCAAGAAGGTCTCTGTCGACCTGGAGCCAGGCCCCCCGGGACGCCGACGGTCGATGTTCCGGCGGCGGTAGCCGCGGACGACGAGCAGGCACGGGAGACATACCGGTGTTCGACCCCCAACCCCCGCTCCATGGCAGCAATTTCGAATCCTTACGCACCTACTTCGGGTTGCCGGCCACCCGCCCGCCTCCAAGCAGCGTCAGTCACCCGCCAACCACGGCGGCCGGCACCGAAATCGAGGGCGCTGCGGGTTCGTCTCTGAGGGCTTGGTGCCGGTCTCGATCGGACTGAACAGAACGAGGAGCAGGCCGCCGTCGCGGCACCCGTCACGACGGCGGACTCGATGCTGTCAGTACGCCGATACACCGCCCAGGCGAGGAACAACGCGAGGGCGAACACGAGGCATTGATCGCCTCGATCTTGAAGGTCACCACACGCTCACAAGGGGCCGGGCAGCGGCCGTCGCCGACGAGGACCTGGCACAGGTAGTAGCGGGACATCTGCCCGGCTCGAACGATCGCGATATCCATCACGAACACCACGCCACACCACCCTGACCTGCAAAAGAGGTGCGATTAGCGTGACGTCCCGCCGAGCGGGAGCAGCGACCCGACTCATCGCTCTCCAGCGGACCTCAAGACCGGCACGACACCACCGCACACCACTGAGAACCACCATATGCATCCGAGTACCAGGAAAGGCGGACCACCAACGAGTACGGCCTGCATCGTGGCGAGGGTGACCAGTTCGGCATCGCTCATTGCCGACCGGCGGGCGCCCCCGCGCCGGCTCGGGATACTCCCATGTCGTCGGTCGCCGCATAGAGTGCCGTCGCGAGGGTGTCCACGTCGTTCGTCACAAAACGATCTTGGACGCCCTCGTTCTCGTCTCCGCAGGCACCCCTTGGACCACACCACCAGGAGGAACCAGTGTCATACCCGCAACTTCTCACCCCCGAGGAGAAGCTCGCCAACGCGAAGAAGCTGTTGAGCCTCCCGAGTATCGTCGTGATCTGCGGCTCCACCCGCTTCATGACCGAGATGACCGAGGCCGATCTGTGGGAGACCAAGGCCGGCAAGATTGTCGTCAAACCGGGCTGTGACATGAAATCGCCGCACGAACTCGGGTCTGATCCTGTCGAGGCCAAGGCGCTGAAGGTTCGACTCGACGGACTGCACCGAGCGAAGATCCGTCTCGCTGATGAGGTGCTCGTAGTCGGCGACTACATCGGAGACAGCACCCGAGCCGAAATCGCCTACGCCCGGTCGCTGGGCAAGCCCGTGCGGTTCACGCACCCCGAAGTCGACCCTGACGCCTGACCGTCTCGCGGTGGTTTCGGCCGCCGCCCACCCCACACCCTCCGCAGGCATACCTTGGATGGCCGGAGTTGGCCCTTCCGAAGGGGCCTCGTTGATCCCGGACTCGCCTGGAGAACAAGGTACGGGCACAGATCAGGCCTACTCCTGTCACCAGAAGGAAGGCCCCCGCAATGTTCGTCTTTGCGTCCACAGAAATCTCCCTCCTCCGCCGCAAGGGCGGGCTGGGCAAGGACGTGGAGCCGGTGAAGGAGCGCGCGAAGCAGCTGGCGGCGGTCGATGAGGGGCGCAGCTGTCGACCGAGCGGCAGGAGCGGTTGGCGAAACTGGGCGTGCAGCCCGCTGAGGCAGCTTCTCCCGCCCCGGCAGTCGCTCGTACGACGAAGGCGGTCTGGTTCACCGGGCGGCGCGGGGTGGTGAGCGTGCGGCAGCTCCCGCAGTCCTTTGCCGAGATGACGGCGCCTCACATTCAGGTGAGGCCCCGGTTGCTTCCTGGGGCCTCATCCGGGTCGGATGGCTATCCGTGTTCTGGCGGCCTCGGCGGTGGCGGAGCAGGTGGTGGCGTAGTTGGCCGTTGCTCTTCGCGTCGTCGCAGCAGGGCGGGAAACAGGAAGCCCACGATCACCCCGGCCATCGCGCCTGTTACCGGAATCGAAGTACTGCAACGGCCCTGCGATGAGCGCGCCGAAGGCACCCAGGGCGAGCGCACCGTGCCCACGGCGTTGCAGGCTTGATCTTTCTCTATTCACAGCTACCTCCTCTCTGGCCTGTGAGACGGATTTCAGGGCGCGCTACCCGGCCGGTGACCGAGTGCGGATCCAGATGGAGTGGCACCGAGTGTTCTCCCCAGCGAGCCGTTCATGAAGGCATCGCTCTCCGTCCGTCCCGCAGTCCCGAAGTACGGCCGTTGGACCCCGGCCGAGCGGACCCCTTCTTCAGGAAGCCCGTGTCGTCCACGATCAGCACGCCCTCAGGGGCACCGAGGTGTTCGGCGACGTAATCCCGCACGTCGTCGAGGACTTCGTCAGGGGTCCCGGCCGCAGCGGTTCAGCGCCGGTGCATACGGTCGGGAGCCGCCTGGCCGGCTTCCCCGGCCAGCGTCCAGACGCTGAGCAGGTGGTCACCGGCGTCCTCCGGCCGCTACTCCTGCGATCCCACAGCACGTGCCTGCGACGAGTACAGCTGCAAGCCACAGCGGTCCGCTTATCACCGCTACGATCGCTCCAATTGCCATCAGAATTGTTCCCAGCGCCGCCATACGCTGCCCGGTGTTCATCAGGATGACTCCACTCCTGAGACGGTGCTCCCGGTTCCGGCGAGCAATGTCCCTGTCGCAATAAGTGTCGTACCGCCACTTGCGGGTGCGGCAACGACGGTTCCCGCCGCGACCAGACCACCACCACCAACCTGGGGGTCGGGCGTGGTGAAGCGGCGCGTGATTGCGGCGTACTCGGCGTACGCGTCGGTGGATCTGGCGGGTAGTGGTCGAGTTCGACTTCGGCGTTGGCGTAGGACTTCGTCATGCGCAGAACACCGGTCTCGTATGTGGCGGCTGCAGCGCCGAGCAGGACCTCGAAGGCCCGTGGGGCGGCGGTACTCAGCTCCTTGAGCGGCTCATCGGGCGCGAGATCGAAGTGAGTCCACGGACAAAGGGGGAGCCATGAGCGGATGCAGGTGACAGCTACCGATGCAGTGGGCCGGGTCGGCTGCGGATCAACCTCCGATACGATGGAGTGTGCGTGATCAGGCGCCCGCGTGGACGTGTGCGGCCCACACCGACGGCAGGTTCGGATACTTCTTGCTGAGCTGCCTGACCGTGCGATGGACCGCCACAGACGCGCACAACGCACCGGATCGATCCGCGATCAACTCGCCGTAGATCTGCCGACTGAAGGCTGGTGCCACGGCGTCGTCGACGCGCCAGAGCGTGCCGACTACCTGGGAGAACCCGGCTATCTGAAACGCCGCCAACGGGTGAATCGCCTCGTCGGACAGGCGCGCGGTGGTGCGGGCGGTGTCGCAGGCCGACAGGAACGCGAACTCCGCGTTCCGCAGGCGCAACCGCGAAAGGTCCAGCACCCGAAACGGCGTGCGGTCGTGGTCGTGCAGCACAAGTTGGCTGTCCGAAGGGTTGTCCGGGTCGCTGTACCCGTGGCAAGCGAAGTGTGCCCAACTACTGGCCGGCAAGGCGTCGAGAACGGCGTCACGAGTCGCGTCCGCGCCGACCAGGACCGTGGCACCGGGTACAAGAGCGGCCAGGTGGTCGGCTTCGGCCTGTGCGCCAGGCAGGTCCGGGGCGTCCGGAGTGTGCGGCATGGCGACCACCAGCAGCCGCGGTTCGTTCCGGTCGTCGCGGCGGCCCGCGCGGGCGTGGCCCAGAGCGCGGATCGTCGGCGTTGTCGAGGAGACGACGCGGTCGAGGAGCACAGGTCCGCCGTCGCGGTGGTGGCCTGCCGCCTGCAGGGGCAGCAGGCTGAGCGATCCGACCGGGGCCCACCAGATCCTTGGCCACGGGCCATCCGCAGCCGGTTCCGCCGTCAGCCCCAGTTCGCCGAGCACAGGGCTCGCGACGGTGTCCCACAGCCACTCGAGCGTGTCATGGATCGTCTGCTCGGCGGCCAGCCGCCCCTTCGTGAACGCGGTGTTCAGAGCGCGTACGCGGTCACTTACGGCCTCTTCGCTCAGCCGGTCCAGCGCGTGTGACCGGACCCCGTCCGGCGTGATGATCAGCGCGTCACACCGGTGCCGGCTGACGTTGACGTACACGATCGGGCCCTCGTGCGCCTGCGCGGTGAGGTCGGTGAGCAGCGGGGTCCGTAGGAACCGCTGCATCCCGGGCAGCGAGCGGATCCGGTCGATCACCGCGTCGAGCTCGTCTGCGAGGGCAATGCGGTCGCTCGTGGTGTCGGTTTCGAACTCCGCGGTGAGCGTTCGGAAGCGTTCGGCCAGCTCGGGTGCCCGCTCGTGCAGGTCGGAAAGATCGCCGCGGCTGTCGAGTGCCTGGGCGGCGAGTACGCAGCGCCCGGACTCGAGCAGGGTCACCGCGCTGACCTCGTCGCCGGCGGCCAGCGCACACGC
The DNA here is from genome assembly GCF_022695985.1 of Streptomyces sp. NP-1717. GTDB lineage: Bacteria > Actinomycetota > Actinomycetes > Streptomycetales > Streptomycetaceae > Streptomyces. Next base: position 44,975 of record NZ_JAAPBF010000004.1, read on the forward strand.
GGCCGCGTTGGCGGCGACCCCGGCGAACCGGCTGAGCCAGTACTGGGCGTCCTCGCGGCCCAGGCGGCGCCCGGCGAGCCGGGGCAGCAGCCGGACCGCGGCGGCGTACCCCTCGGCGGCCACGTCGAACTGCCCGGCTGCGGCGGCCAGACCACCCCAGCGGTCCGCCGCTTCCGCCCGGCTTTCCACCGGCGATGCGGCAGACGCCGCGGCCTCCCGGTAGCAGCCGAGTGCCTCGGTCAGTGCGTCGCCGTCGTCGAGGCGCCGGAAGCCGAGCGCGAGGACGTTGGCGATGCGGGTCAGTAAACCCGCCCGGGAATAGGCGTCCTGCTCGGGCCTCCGCGCCGCGTTCCGGGCCAGGTCCACCGCCTCGGCGAGGACCTTCAAATCCGGCGGCTCCCGTCGCGCGACGGCGGGTGCGACGGGGTTCGTGCACCAGTCCGCAAGCGCGGCGGCCAGGTTCGCGGTGTACCCGGGCCAGTGCGGGCTGTCCTCCGGAGTCGCGGCCACGGACGCGCGACGCGCTGCGATCGCGTCCCGCAACGCTCGCTGACACGGTCGCAGTCATGCCATCCCCCCACGGAGCCCCGAGCCCCGCACAGCGCACCGACCGTCCCTCGCCGACACCACAGGGACAACAGCACTGCCTGTCTGCCGAGTTCACGCCGTTCGTCCCAGATCCACACCAGCCCCCTCATGCACAGCCGGGCCCGCGCCGCACTGATCCCGTCACAGGCATTGGCTGTCCACCGTGCCCGAGTCGTCTTACGGGTGCGGGAGTGCAGACGATGGCCGTGTGGCGGCGACCCTCCTTGCACGTAGTGTCACTGCCCGGCAGTCGGCAGCGGGTCCCTGTCGGCCTTCGGCTCGTCGGTCACGCCGGCCTTGGTTCAGAGCGAGGGGCGAAGTCGCCGGGCAGGCCGATGGAGGTCGGGGGGGGCCGTGATCCGGGTTGCTCGCCGGTCGGTGGGCAGGGCGCGGGCGGGGCCGTTCGAAGAGTTGTGCGAGGGTGTCGGGATCGACAGCGGTTCCTGGACCGGATGCGCAACCGATGGCCGGACAGGGGCATCCTCTCTGTATGCCGCATCCGAACACTCAGCCGTCCGCCAGCGCACCCCCGTGGCCGCATTGCGGGCACGGAAGCATGCCGGAGGACCCGATCGGCTGCCGAGGCATCCGTGTCAGTGGCCATGGCGCGTGTCTGGCCCATCTCGCCGACGCAGACCGCGCCATCTACTTGAGCGGCCTGGCCCCCGGATCCGGCATGGACCACCGCGGTACCCCCTTCACCGAGCCCCTTCTCGTCGCCCTGCTCAGCTCCGTCCGTGATCCGGTCACCGGCAAACCCGTTCTCGGCGCGGCTCAGTTCGGTGCCGCAACTTTCGACGGCATGGCCGATTTCGGGGAAGCGACGTTCTCGGGTGCCGTCGGGTTCGGTGCGGCGATTTTCAAGGGCGCCACGAAATTCGCTGCCGCGACCTTCGAGGGCGGCGCTGATTTCACTGGAGCTGTCTTTCACCACCATGCCGGTTTCAAGGCGGCGATTTTTGAGAGTGACGCCCGGTTCCCGGAAGCAAGATTTCAAGACATCGCCAGTTTCCAAGAAGTGACCTTCCACAGTCTTGCCGGGTTCAGGGCAGCGGTTTTCAGGGGGGACTGCCGGTTCAGGAAGGCGACCTTCGGATATGAGACATGGTTCAGGGCTGCCACCTTCAACGGGAACGCCGGGTTCAGGAAAGCAACTTTCAGAGCCAACACCGGGTTTGAGGGGGCGAATTTCAGAAACGACGCCCTGTTCGAAGCGGCCTCTTTCGAGCGTGGCGCATGGTTCAGGGCGGCGAACTTCGGAGGAGATGGCCTGTTCGGGTCGGTGACTTTCATGGGAAACGCCGGGTTCAGGGCAGCGGTATTCAGGAAGGACGCCCGGTTCGAGAACGTAACCTTCGAGCGCAACGCGTGGTTCAAGGAAGCGACTTTCAAAGGAGCCGCCCATTTCGAGCAAGCAACGTTCGGGGGCGCAGTGTCCTTCAGTGCGGCAGCTTTTGGTGCCCATGCCGGGTTCGTGTCGGCGGTATTCGATCAGCCAGTCACTCTGGGCCCGATGCTGTGCGAGGGAAGGATGACGCTGTCCGGGGCTGCTTTCCACGGCCCGATGAACCTCTTACTCGCCGCACGTCACCTGACGTGCCGGCGGACTCGCTGGTCGTCGACCGCCGAGTTACGGCTGCGTCACGCGACGGTGGATTTCACACAGGCGGTTTTCGAGTTACCACTCACGATCGCCGCGGAAGCCGACCCCTTTCTCCTCGCCGACGGTGCGCCCGTCGCCGAGAACGGTCTTGCCGGCGGGCCCGAGGCCACGGTGCGGATGGCGTCGGTGCGTGGTGTCGACGCGGCTCACCTGATACTCGCCGATGTCGATCTGACGGAATGTCTGTTTGCCGGGACCGTGCACCTGGACCAGTTGCGTCTGGAGGGCGACTGCGCCTTCGCCGGTGTCCCGGTCGGTGTGCACCGGAGGCGCGGGCGACCGGTGCGTTTCACACGGCGTCGCACGCTGGCCGAAGAGCGCCACTGGCGCTCGCGGCAGCCCGGCGCGATCCCGGGCTGGAACACGACCGGGACCGGGGCGGGGAGCGTCGGGCCGGCGCAACTGGCCCCGGTGTACCGGGCGTTGCGGAAGGCGTTCGAGGACGGGAAGAACGAGCCGGGGGCGGCGGATTTCTACTACGGCGAGATGGAGATGCGCCGCCAGGACCGCGCGAACTCGACGCGCGCCGAGCGCGCTCTGCTGCACGGTTACTGGCTGTTGTCCGGTTACGGACTGCGTGCCTCCCGGGCGCTGGGGTGGCTCGCCGCGGCGCTGCTCGTCACCGTCGTGCTGTTGACGGGGATCGGGATCCCCCGTGAGGGTCCGAAGCAGGAGGCGACTGGGATGGTACCGGCCGGTGGTGGGAAGGTCACCTTCGAGATCGACCATCCCGACCCGCAGCCCCCCGTCGGGGACCGGTTCACCGGCGAGCGCTTCGAGAAAGCCTTGAACGTCACACTCAATTCGGTCGTGTTCCGGTCCGCCGGTCAGGACCTGACCACCGCGGGCAAGTACATCGAGATGACGTCCCGCCTCACCGAGCCGCTCCTTCTGGGCCTGGCAGTGCTGGCCGTTCGCAGCCGCGTCAAACGCTGAACCGCCTCGCCCTGCCCAGGTCTCAAGGCCGTGAACGGGACACGGAGGGTGTCCGATTCGCCAGGCCCTCCTACCGGTGCGGCCCTCCGCGTGGCCATCACGTCAAGGCAGTCACGGCGTGGGCCAAGGCAGCTGCGCAGCCACGTCGCCGCGTCCGTCGTACGGCCCTGCGGTACTCCGGAGGCATCGCGGCGGGGCGTCGATCCCCGCCGGGGCCGGTGCGGTGCGGGCAGCGCGGATCTCGTCCAGCACGCCGAGGCCGACGAGTGAGCTCTCGGCCCAGTTGGTACCCCCCCCCGCCGCCAAACCGGCAATGGCCAGGGCTCTCCCGGTGCCGCGTCGTGGGCGGGCCGACGCCCCGGGACTCGATCCGGTCCTCGGCACTCCCTGTTCCGGCCCGAGCTTCGGAGCATTGTTCATTCCGTGATGGGCATGCCTCCTAGCGCCCGGCCGTCCCGCACGAGGAGGACCGATGCAGCCGGTACACGTGACCGTCTGGAATGCGGCGGCGACCGGAGCGGTGGCCGTACCCGCCGTCTTCGTCCATGGCATCTTCACCTGGGGCGAGGACGCGGCGTACGGATTCGCCGCCCAGCGCCCGCTCGCGGACACCCGCCCGCTGCTGCTGGTGGACCGGCGGGGGTACGGGAGTTCCCCGGACACCGCGCGCAGCGATTTCGAGGCCGATGCGGAGGATCTCGTGAGGCTGCTCAACGACTGCCCTGACGGGGCGCATCTGGTCGGCCATTCCCACGGTGGGCTGGCCGCGATGCTCGCCGCCGGGCGTCGTCCCCGGGCGGTGCGCTCGCTCGCGCTGATCCAGCCGTCCGCCTTCAGGGCCGCATCGGACCACCCCGCGGTACGCGAGCTGCTTGACCGGGTGGAGATGCCGGTGGGCACGGAGGAGCCGGTACGGCCGGACGGTGCGGGCTCCCGGCAAGAGCCGCCGCGGCAGCAGGAGTTGGACCCGGCGGAGTACCTGCGCCTATCCACGGAAGGGCTCGGCATGGCGATGCCGGAGCCGACGCCCGAGAGGCTGCGCGCTGTGCGTACGTCGATGCGTGAGCGGCCGGTGTGGGAGGCGGACCCGCCGTTGGAGCCACTGGCCGCTGCCTCCTGGCCCAAGCTCGTCGTCTCGGGGACCTGGCAGGACGCTCCGGAGCCGTATCGCCGATATGCCGGGGAGCCGCTGCTGGCCTGTGCGGAGGCGGTCGCCGACCGGATCGGCGCCCGGCGCCTGCGCGTGCCGGGCTACTACCCGCACACGCAGCACCCTGCCGAAGTCAACGCTGCGCTGCGCGCGTTGTGGTCCTGACAGGACGCCGGAGTGCGGCGCGGACAACCGCGCCGAGGGCGCGCGGCGAAGTTCCCGGCTCCGGAGGGCCGGCCGATCGCGGTGGCATGGGGGCCGGGACGGTCGCCGATGAGGTGGAGGCGGCGACCGGTTGGGGAGTGTGCCGACGAAGGCGGTGCCGCCCGATGGTACGTCGACGGGCGTTCACCGGCGGCGGTAGCGGAGCCTTCACAGCCCTCGGCCCGGAGAGCGGTACCTCACGTGGTGGCTCACGCCGACGGACGCCAGCGCGTTGTCGGTCGCGGCCACGGCCCCGCGGGCCGGGCGGCGAGGAACGCGCACGCACCGGACTTCTCCGCCCTCGCGCGGCACGCCCGGCTCCGGTCCCGCACGGCCAGCCTCCGTACAGCGACCGCGCCGGCTCCGGAACGCCGTGCACGCCCTCGTGAAAACCCGGGGAACTCCTGTCAGCGCGGAGTGTCGACGGTGTGGTCCCTGTTCGCCCCTCCCCCCAACCGCCCGCGTGTCCGATCGTCACCGCCCCTCCCCCGCAACCACGCGCAATGACACGATCAGAGCGTCCGCGAACTCCCGGCGCTCGCGGACCCGCCCGGCGACGGAGTGCCCTGACCCGCGCGGCGTCGTGAACGCGTTGAGCGGTCAGCCGCGTGGGAGCAGACGTACGGTCACGATCTGGAACGGGCGCAAGGCGAATGTGACGCCGTCGGTGGTTGTGGTCAGTTCGGGTTCGTCCGCGAGGGGGCGTTCGAGGAGATCGGTCATGGTGGCGGTGGCCAGGGGGAATCCGGTGCGGAGGGTCGTGCCGGCCCGGCTGCCGAGTGACTCGTAGAGCCGTACGATCACGTCTCCTGAGCCGTCGTCGGCGAGTTTGACCGCCTCGATCACGACGCCGCCGTGGTCGACCTCGACCAGCGGGTCGACGGCGCTTGTGCCGGGAACGGTGCGTTCGGCCAGGTTGAAGCCGTAGCCCTCGCGTACGGCGTCGCCGATGTCCGCGCCGAGCACCAGGCCGTAGCGGAAGCGGTGTTCGCCCTGGTCCGCTTCCGGGTCGGGGAAGAGGGGGGCGCGCAGCAGCGAGAGCCTGGCCGTGGTGGTCGTGCCGCCGTCGGGCCGTACGTCGTGGGTGACGTCGTGGCCGTAGGTGGAGTCGTTGACCAGGGCTGCTCCCCAGTCGGGTTCTGTGAGGTGGAGGAAGCGGTGGGCGCAGATCTCGAAGCGGGCGGCGTCCCAGCTGGTGTTGGAGTGGGTGGGCCGCTGGACGTGGCCGAAGGGGATCTCGCTGGTGGAGTGGCCGGCCCGGAGGTCGAAGGGGAAGGCCGCCTTGAGGATCTTCTCGCGCTCTCGCCATTCGACGGTGGTGTCGATGTCGAGCCGGCGGGCCCCTTCGGGCAGGGAGAGCCGTTGGCGGATACGTGATGCGTTGACGCTTCGTACGACCTCGATGGCGTCGCCGTCGTGGGTGACTTCGTCGGCCCGGGTGAGGTCCTGCACGGTGTTGCGGTAGAAGGCGTCGAGGTCCCAGGCGTCCCATTGGTTGGGGAAGTCCGGGTGGAGCTGGAGCAGGTTGCCCACCGTTCCGGGGGCGAGTGCTTCGCGCTGGGCGGTGAGGTCGTAGGCGGACGTGATCAGGCCGCGGACGTCGACCGTGATGCGGACGAGGCCGTTGTCCAGGACGAGGTCGCTGTCGTCGCCGACGCGTACGGGTACCGGCCGGGGCGTTGTGCCGCGGGGGACGGCACCGAGGGCGGGCACGCCGTCGCGGCTGTGCGGGGCCGCGTTGAAGACGACCTCGCCGCCGTTGGGGCCCGACGGGCCGGCCAGGGTCCGCTGGGCGGAGTCGATGAGGGCGTTCAGTTCGCGGGCGGCGTCCTGGTGCGCCTGTTCCGTTTCCCGGTGTACCCAGGCGATGGAGGAGCCGGGCAGGATGTCGTGGAACTGGTGGAGCAGGACGGTCTTCCAGATCCGGTCGAGTGCGGCGTACGGGTACGGCTCGCCGGTGCGCACGGTGGCGGTCGCGGACCACAACTCCGCCTCGCGCAGCAGGTGTTCGCAGCGCCGGTTGCCCTGCTTGGTGGCGAGCTGGCTGGTGAGGGTGCCACGGTGAAGTTCCAGGTACAGCTCGCCGACCCATACCGGTGCGTCGGGATATTCCCGCTGTGCCTTGGTGAAGAATTCGGCGGGGCCTTCCAGCTCGACCTTCGCCGAACCCTCAAGGTCCGCGAGCCGGTCGGCGCGGGCCAGCATCTCGCGGGTGGGTCCGCCTCCGCCGTCGCCGTAGCCGAACGGCACCAGGGAGCGGTTGGCGGCCCCCTTGTCGCGGAAGTTGCGTTCGGTGTGGGCGATGTCGGCGCCGGAGAGGTCGCCGTTGTAGGAATCGACGGGCGGGAAGTGGCTGAAGACGCGCGAGCCGTCGATGCCCTCCCACCAGAAGGTGTGGTGGGGGAAGGCGTTCGTCGTGTTCCAGGAGATCTTCTGGGTGAGGAACCAGTCGATGCCGGCGAGCTTCATGAGTTGGGGCAGTGCGGCGTTGTAGCCGAAGGTGTCGGGCAGCCACATGTCGCGTGTCTCGATGCCGAATTCCTCCAAGTAGAACCGCTTGCCGTGGACGAACTGGCGGACCAGCGACTCGCCGCCGGACAAGTTGGTGTCGGGTTCGACCCAGAGGCTGCCGGTCGGCAGGAGCTGACCGGTCGCCACCTTTTCGAGGACCCGGTCGTACACCTCGGGGCGTTGTTCTTTGAGCCAGGCCAGTTGCTGGGCCTGGGACATGACGAACCGGAAGTCGGGGTGGTCGTCCATCAGCGAGGTCACGTTCGAGACGGTGCGGGCCGCTTTGCGCACGGTTTCGCGTACCGGCCACAGCCAGGCCGTGTCGATGTGCGCATGGCCGACGGCCGAGATCTGATGGGCGCCCGCGTGCGCGGGCGCCGTGAGGGCAGGGGCGAGCAGTGCTCTGGCCCGGCCCGCGGTGCCGCCGATGTCCTGGAGGTCGATCGCGTCGAGGGCCCTGCTCACCGTGGTGCGGATCTGGCTGCGGCGGGTGGAGTCCTCGGGCAGCTGGTGCATGAGCCCGGACAGTACGTCGAGGTCCTGGACGAGTTCCCAGACGGTCTTGTCGAAGACGGCGAGATCCATGCGGGTCAGCCGGTACAGCGGTTCGCCCGCGGGCCCGGCGGGGCGGTCGGCGCGCAGCCAGGAGGCGACGTCGCCCGCACGGGTGGGGACGAAGGGGTCGCCGGCGGCGTCGAAGTCGAAGATCAGCGGGTTGGCGGCGGCCTCGATGTGGAACTCGAAGTTCTCACCGCCCTTGGCCTGTTCGGCTATCGGGAGCCAGGAGTTGCGCGGGTTGAGGGCCTTCACCGGTGTGCCGTCCGCCCGGTACACGAGCCCTTCGGCGGAGAAGCCGGGCTGGGTGGTGCCGAAGCCGAGGTCGAGCACCGCTTCGACCCGTTCCCCTGCCCAGTCATCCGGTACGGTGCCGCGGATCCGGAACCAAGTGGTGGACCAGGCCGGTCCCCAGGGTGCGCCGGTGTCGATCGGCTTGTAGGGACCGGCGATACCGTCGCTCACCGGTACGGGTTCGCCGTGGATGTGGTGGGCGCTGACCTCCAGGGGGAGGGAGCGGGTGTGGACCGCGGCCCTGAGGCGCTGGTCGAGGACCCGGGCGAGTCGGCCTTCGGTCAGTGTGCGGTTGTCGTGCATGGAGACTCCGTCCGGAATTCCGCGCGCGTGGGCGGGCAGGACTGTGTGCCGGGCCACGCCGGTTGCCGGCGGGCCCGGAAGGGGCGGATGGGGAACGCTCAGGTGAGGTCGGTCCCGTATCGGATGACCTCGATGGGGACCATCGAACGCCGCACGGGCGGCGGGGCGCCGGGGCCGGCGTTGATGCGGTCGACGAGCATCTGGCCGGCCCTGCGTCCGATCTCGTCGGCGTCGTAGGAGGCGATCGTCAGGGGGAGCCCGAGGACGTCCGCGAGGTCGAAGTCGTCGAATCCGGCCAGGGACACCGGGGCGGCGAGGGTGCGGGCGGCGCGGATGGCGCCGTGGGTCAGGCGGTTGTTGGTACAGAAGAGGGCGGTGGGGGCGTCGGGCCCGCTCAGCAGGGCGATGGCGGCTTGTTCGGCCGCGGCCACGTCGGACAGTCCGCGGCGGATGTGACGCTCGTCGGGTTCCAGGCCGGCTTCCTCGTGAGCCGCCCAGTAGCCGCGGAACCGCTCGGCACCGGTGTAGAGCGCCGGGGGGTTGCCGAGGAAACCGATGCGCCGGTGTCCGTCGTCGATGAGTCGGCTGATGACTGCTTCGGCTCCGCCGTAGTCGTCCACGAGGACGCAGTCGGCTTCCATTCCCGCCGGCGGCCGGGAGGCCAGGACGAGGGGCATGCCGCGCAGCGCGGCCGGTGCCAGGTGACGGTGGCTTCCACTGGCCGGGACGACGATCATCCCGTCGACCTGGCTGGCGGCGAGGTCCTCCACCAGTCCCCGTTCCCGGTCGACCTGTTCGGCCGTGTTGCCGAGCAGGACCCGCAGGCCGTGCGCGTAGGCCACCTCCTGGACGCCGAGTGCCAGGCGGGAGTAGAAGGGGTTGGCCAGGTTGGCGACGAGCAGACCGATCATGCCGCTGCCGCCGACCCGCAGCCGGCGGGCGGTCTCGTTGCGCCGGTAGCCGAGCGCGTCGACGGCGCTCAGCACCCGCCTCTTGGTCGCTTCGGTGACCCGGGGGTCGTCCTTGAGTACCCGGGAGACGGTCATCGCACTGACCTCGGCGCGGGCGGCGACGTCACGCATCGTCGGCGCGGCGGCGTCGCTCGGTCGGTGCTGGGCCACGGCCGGTCCTTCCTTCGTACCGTCAGGGGTGGTGTGCAGCCGGTGGATCGCCGGAGCCGCGAGCGCCGCCATTGTAGAGAGTGCCGGGCCCGCGGTGCCGTCCGCCCCGGGGGGTGAACGCCGCGGCCCGTCCTCGCGGGTCGGGACGGTCATGGACGAGGTGCTCGGGTGGCGGCACCGGGTGTGGGGACGGCAGGGAAAGCGACCGGCGGCTCGCCCTCCGTACGGTGTCCCAGGGCCCAGTGCGCGGCGCCGATCAGGGGTGCGTCGTCGGGGCGTCGGGCGGTGCACAGTTCCATCGCGGCGACGGTCCGTTCGGCTTCTGGCCCGGTGGTCCTGGCCCCGGTGGTGAGACCGGCCCGCAGTATGGGGCTGATGAGGTCGAAGGACTTGGCCATGGAGCCGCCGATCACCATGACGTCCGGCTGGAAGGCGGCGCACCAGGGGGCCAGGGCGCGCCCCAGCGCGGTGAAACACCCGCTGATCGTCTCGGCGGCGTGCCGGTCGCCCCGTCGGGCGAGGTCGGCGATGGCGCTGACGTCCGGGCCTTCGGCCGCGCCGTGGAGACCTGCGGCCCGGGCGTACCGGGTGCGGATCGCCTGCCGCGAGACCACCTCTTCCAGCGGCAGTCCGTCGACGCTGATGCGGTGGGCCCGGCCGCCCGGCGGGACGGTGGGGCCCTCGGTGACAGGACGTCCGTCAGACAGGAAGGAGGATCCGATGCCGGTACCGAGGGTGATGCACACCGACCGGCTCCGGCCCGCCGCGGCCCCACCGTGGTGTTCCCCCAGGGCGAAGGCGTCCGCGTCGTTGAGGAAGGTGACAGCCCGTGGGTGCGGTGGTCGCCCGCGCAGTTCCGCCCCGACGTCGAGGTCGTGCAGGGCCTCGAACTTGCCGATGCCCCGGAACTTTCCGATGCCGGCCGCGTAGTCGAACGGGCCCGGTATGGCGACGCCCCAGTGCGCCCGGGCGGGTGCCGGGATGTGCCGGGCGGCCTCGGCGAAGCGGTCGAGGATCTCGGTGGCGCCCGCGTGGGCGGGCACCGGTCTGCGGGCGACGGAGCCGGCGACCGGCAGTCCGGTCGTCATGTCCACCAGGGCGGCAGTGACGTGGGTGCCGCCGATCTCCAGCACGGGCACCCGGGTCATGCGGGTGTCACCAGGGACTTGACGACCTGGACGGGCCGCGTGCCGACGGGGTGCAGACGGTAACCGCCCGTCACCGCGGGCACGGTGAGCGTTTCGGCGAACGCGAGGCCGTGGCGCCGGCCGTCGGCTGTCTCCACCACCACGCCGTCGCCGGCGGCGACGTTGAGGATGTGGAAGCGGCCCTCCGTGTCGTCGTGCGCCGGGCCGGTGCCGTCGAGTACGAAGCGGTGGACCGCGTAGAACATCTCGGGCAGGGCGCCGAGGACCTCCTCGCGCCAGCCCGCGCCCTCGCGCAGGACGCGCGGCCGCTGGACGAGATCCTCGGCCACGTCGGTGCCGCGCCGCGCGGTGTCGAGGTTGGCGAAGGCGTGCCGGTGGGACAACGGCCGGGGTACCCCGGAGGCGCGGCGCAGCCAGTCGTAGAACCGCAGTGAGTACAGGTACGGCGTGGCGCTGATCTCCAGGACCAGGTTGCCCGCGCCGGAGGCGTGCGGGGTGCCGGCCGGGATCATGAACAGCTGCCCGGGATCGGCCGGGAACGTCCGCACATGGTCCTCGACGCGCAGCGGTGTGCCGTGTGCGGCGGACTCCTCGACTTCCTTGCGCAGCAGGTCCACGTCCGCATCCTGCCGAAGTCCGAGGAAGACCCGGGCGCCGGGCTCGCTCGCGGTGACGTAGTAGGTCTCGTGCTGGGTGTAGGACCAGCCGAAGTGCTCCCGCATGTACCGCTCCCGCGGGTGGCAGTGCAGGGACAGGTTGCCGCCGCCGACGGTGTCGAGGTAGTCGAAACGGATGGGGAACGAGGTGCCGTAGCGCTCGTGCACGTCCGTGCCGAGGAACTGCTCGGGGTGCAGGACGCACAGGAGCTGGAAGGGCAGCTCCACCTGTGCACCGGCGTCCTGCCCGACGAGGACACCGGCTTCGGGCGCGATCAGCTCGTAGCCGAGTGCGGTGTTGCCGTTGTCGGGCTCGAAACCGAGCGTGTCCGCGGCCCACCTCCCGCCCCAGGCGGTGGAGTTGAAGTACGGGCGGGTGCGCACCGGCTGCCGGGCGAGCCCGGCGAGGGTGGCGCGCATCGCCGTACCGTCCAGAGAGGCGGGGGCCCGCGGGTCCTGAAGGTCGATCCACCGGTCGATCACTGGCGCGAGCGCGTCGCGGTGGCTGTCGGCCACCGGCCAGTCCGTGTAGAAGAGACGGCGCAGTTCACCCGGCACGCCGGGGCGCCCGAGGTTGACTCCCACGGGCAGCGTCCCGGCGGCCACGGCGCTCTCGGCGTACCGCTTGGGCAGGTCCGCCCACCAGGTCAGATCGGGTGAGCACAGGGCGGCGCCGGGACCGAAAACCAGCAGGACGCCGTGCGTGGGCCGCTCGACGGTCGGCGGACCCTCGAACAGGTCGGCCATCTCGAACCCGGCGAGCGGGAGGAAGAAGGCGTCGGCGCCGCCGTGCGGGGTGCACAGCCGCTCGACGGCCGCCGGTGACCAGCGCTCGCGTACGTCGAGGACGCCGACCTCCGCGGACCGCGCCCGCAGGGCCGCGGCGATCCCACGGGCGGCCTCGTCCCAGTCCAGGGCCGCGGGCCCGTCCACGGCGAGCACGGTCGGCCGGTCGGGCAGGGTCGCCACGGCGTCGTTCCACCCGCTGATCACGGCGGCGGTGGCCGGGTAGCGGGGGTCGCGTTCGTACGGTCGGGGATCTGAGAGCACAGGTACTCCTGGAGAGGTGAGCGGGGCAACCGCCGGGATGGTATCGATAACCAAACGAGGGAACAAGGGGAGCCCTTCCTCGTGATGCGTAATGCCAGATCGGAGGGGGTCGACCGAGGATTCTCGTCACGGAGGCTTGTTTCGGCCAGATGGTGTCGTTAACATCCTCGCAATCCGAACCGCCACTGCCGTGCGGTACGGCGAGATCTCGCGGCGGGCCCCGAGCTCTCTCACCCATCGCACCCCCAGCGCCAGGGATCTCCGCCGGGATCCGCAGGGAAGGGAACCCATGAGATCAATCGGCGGGGCGACACACCGGTCGTCCCACCCACTCGGCCGCCGCAGCATCCTGGCCGGCATCGGAGGCGGCGCCGTGGCCTCACTGGCCGGCTGCGCCCGGGGAGACAGCACTGCGGTGAAGCCCGGCACCACCTCGCTCGCCAACGACAACGCCACCTGGGACCAGGGCTACGTCGCGGCCGGGCGCGAGCTGAAGAAGCTCACCGGGTACGCGCTGCGCCCCCTGTCCAACCCGAACCCCACGTCGTACAGGCAGGTCACGCAGATCTCGCTGCAGACGACCAAGGCCACGGACATGATCAAGTGGGCCTCGGGCTACTTCCTCAAGTCGCTGGCCCGCACCGGAGAACTCAGCGATCTCTCCTCGATCTGGGCCGACTGTGAACGCAAGGGCTGGGTCACTCCCCAGACGCGTGAGTCGATGTCGTACCGCGGCTCCGTGTACGGGATGCCGCTCTACGAGTCGTACTACGTGCTCTTCTACAACACGGCCCTCTTCCGCCAGCACGGTCTGAAGGCGCCGGACACCTGGGACGAGCTGCTGCACAACGCCGAGGTGCTGAAGAAGGCGGGCGTCGTCCCGTTCGTCGCCACGCAGACCGGTAACTGGCCCGCCTACGAGTGGTTCCAGGAGCTCGTCAGCAAGGTGGACCCGGAGTTCTACGCGGAGCTGATCAGCGGGAAGGCGCAGTACACCGACCCGCAGGCGCAGAAGGCGCTGCAGATCTGGCAGGACTTCATGGACAGGGGCTGGATGACACCGGCCGACTTCGACCAGAACAACGGGCCCGCCGCGCTGAAGACCGGGAAGGTCGGCATGTTCCTGCACGGTTCCTGGCAGTCGCAGGGGATCGCGGCCACCGGCATGAAGCCGGGTGTCGACTTCGACGCCTTCGTCATGCCTCCCGTCGAGCGCACCACCCGCCGTTCTGTGATCACCGAGTCGGGTGTGCTGGCCGTCCCGCGCAAGGCCGTCTCGCACGAGGCGGCGATGGCCAACGCCGCGCACTGGCTCGACCCGAGGGTGCAGAGGGTATGGACGGACTTCCTTCAGGACGCCTCGGCCAATCCGCTGTCCAGGCCGGGCAACCCGGTGATGGCAGGTCTCAAGGACCGTGCGCTGAAGGAGCGTTGGACGCTGCTGCCCCGCTACGGCGAGTCGGGTCCGCCCAACCTCGTCCAGGGGAACACCGATGACCTGGGGAGCTTCATGACCGGTGCCGCTTCTCCGCGCGCCACGCTGCGCAGCATGGCGGGGCGGGCGTCGAAGGAGTGGGCCGCGTGGGAGAGGGACGAGGCATGAGTTCTTCCGTCGAACAGCGGCGATCGCCGCTCCCCGCTTCACTGACCCCGGCCGGCCCGCGGCCTGACTGTTCCACACCCGGGCAGCGTCCGGGGAGGCGGATACGGGAGAGGCTGGCGGGGGCCGGGTTCCTGGCTCCCGCCGTGCTCCTGGTGAGCGCACTGCTGCTGTTTCCGTTCGCCTCGACCGTCTACCGGAGCTTCTTCGACGACCGGCGCGTATCGGGTTTCGCCGGTCTCGACAACTACGGCCTCTTCCTCAGCGATCCCGTACTGACGCGGTCGATCCAGAACACCCTGATGTGGGTGGTCGGCACGGTGGCGCTCCCGCTCCTGCTCGGCCTGGCCATCGCCGTGCTGACGCACACCGGTGGCTGGTCCCGTGTGGCCCGCCTGGTCGTCGTCCTTCCCTACGCCCTGTCCGGCTCGGCCGTCGCGGTGGTGTGGAACTTCGTCCTGACCACCGACGGCGCCGCCAACCAGATGCTCAAGGCACTCGGTCTGGACTCCCTCGCCCAGGGCTGGCTCCTCGAATGGCCCGGCAACACGCTGGTCATGATCGCCGCCAATACGTGGCAGTCGGCGGGCGTCGCCGTGATCCTCTTCCTGGTGGGGCTCCAGACCATCCCGCCCGAAACCCTCGAGGCGGCTTCGCTCGACGGTGCGGCGGGCTGGCGGAAGTTCTGGTACGTCGTGCTGCCTCAGCTGCGGACCGTCTCGGTGATCGTCGTCGGCACCAGCCTGGTCAACGGGCTCAAGTCCTTCGACCTGATCTGGGTGCTCACCCAGGGCGGGCCCGGCCGGGCCTCGGAGACGCTCGCCGTCTCGATGTACCAGGAGACCTTTCTGGCCCTGCGCCCCGGAGCCGGCGCGGCCGTCGCGGTCGTCCTCACCACGATCGTGCTGATCGCCTCGTGGCTGTATCTGCGCCGTCAGCTGACCCCGAAAGGCAACTGATCATGACCACCATCGGCATCACACGCAGGTCCGCTCCCCGGGCGCGGCTCACGCCCGGCCGCATCCTGCGCAACGCGACCCTGGTGGTCATCTCCCTGGCCTGGGCCCTGCCCACCTGGCTGCTGCTGGTCAACGCCCTGGTGCCGGCCGCCGACTACGGCGGCACGCCGCACTGGTGGCCGCAGGGCTTCGGCCTCTTCGACAACATGTCCCAAGCCTGGACGCGGGCGAACCTCGGTCCCGCCATGGGCAACAGCCTGCTGTACGCCGTCACCAGCGCCGGAGCGGCCATCGTGGTGGCCACTACGGCCGCGTTCGCCACCGTCATCATGCCGGTCCGGCACAAGGCGCTGTGGTTCTGGCTGATCTACTCGGGCACCCTGCTGCCGCTCCAGGTCTTCCTGCGGCCCCTGTTCCTGGCGTACGCCGATGCCGGGCTCTATGACGCCCAGTTCGGGCTGTTCCTGGTGTACGTGGCCATCGCCATTCCGTTCGCCTACTTCATCATGCGCAACTTCGCGCTGACGCTGGCACCGGAGATCATCGAAGCTGCCCGGATGGACGGGGCGTCGTGGTGGCGGATCTTCTGGCAGATCCACGTGCCGCTGTCCCGCTCCGCCATGGTCGCCGCGTTCGTCTTCCAGTTCGTCGCCGTCTGGAACGACCTGCTGTTCGGCATCACCTTGTCCACCAGCGGCAACATCCGCCCCGTCATGGCCGCCCTCGCCGAACTCCAGGGCAACTACTCCAACGTCGGCCCGCCCGTCGTCCTCGGTGGCGCGCTACTCGTCTCGCTGCCGACCGTCGTCCTGTTCTTCTCCGCACAGCGCTTCTTCGTCAGCAGCCTCAAGCTGCACGGCTGAGCCGCATTCCGGCCACCCTCACCGATCCACCTTCCCGAAAGGCAGACCATGGTGAAAACACCCGCACGCGCCGCACTTGCCCTCGCCGTTCTGACCGGAGCGCTGTGGGCGAGCCCCGCCGCGGCGGCCGGCAACGACCGGGACACCACACCCGCCACCTGGGCTCACCGCGCCGAGGCCGGCTATGACGCCCTGCAGCAGCACCTCTACCAGGGCCCGCAGGAGCACGGCCTGTACCTGGAGAAGACGCCTCGCAAGGAGGAGGAGAACGCTCACTCGTACCTGTGGCCCCTGCGGGAAGCCGCAGCCGCCACTGTCGACATGTCAGAACTCCCGCGCGTCGGCGCCCGCTACGACCGCGATGCCGCCGAGCGCTTCACGACCCTGCGCCTGTACTTCAACCCCCGCGACGGCAGGCCCGGTTACGACTCCTACCTGCCCGCACCGCTCGGCCAGGGCGGCGACGTCTTCTACGACGACAACGCCGTCGTCGGGCTCACCTTCCTCGACCAGTACCGGGCCACCGGCGAGAAGCTCTACCTCGAGCGGGCGGCGGAGACCTTCGACGTCGTCAGCCGCGGCTGGGACGACGACCCCACCAAACCCTGCCCCGGAGGCATGCACTGGGTCGACTCCCCGGGCAACTACATGCGCGCCGCCAACGTGACGGGCCTGTCCGCCCAACTGGCCGCAGAGCTCTACGCCACCGGCCACGACGGCCGGTACCTCGCGAGCGCGAAGAAGTGGTACGAGTGGAACTGGTCGTGCCTGCGCAACTCCCCGGGCCTGTACAACAACAGCCGCGACGACGACGGCACCGTCAACGAGACCCTGTGGACATACAACTCCGGAGCCATGATCGGCACCGCCACCACGCTCTACCGCGCCACCGGTGACCGCGCCTATCTCGACCGCGCTGTCGAAGACGCCACCGGCTCGCTCGGCTACTGGAAGCAGGGCGACCGGCTGCACGACCAGCCGGCGATCTTCAACGCCTTCTACTTCGACAACCTCCGCATCCTGGACGAGGTGCGGCCCAACCGCGCGTACCGGGAGACGGCCGCCGCGTACGCCGAGCAGACCTGGAAGGACAACCGGTCGCCGTCCGACGGCCTGTTCCGCTTCCAGCCCTCCGGCGGCGGCGACCACGACCCGGCCGCACAGGCCGAGACCCTCCACCAGTCCGCCATGATCCAGATCTTCGCCGGGCTCGCCACCGACCGTTCCTGAGCCCCGCCCACCCCGACCAGCACCGCACCGCATACGAGTGGAGACCTCTCCCATGCCCCGCCCCGCACTTGCCCGTCCCTCCTGGTGGGACTCGAACACGGCCCGCGACATCCTGCGGGACCGCGCGGTGTCCGCCGAGGGGGTCCTCGGCGGACACCGGATCCGGCTGGCCTGCGAGCCGCTGCTGCGCCACGACGGCGCGGGCGGCCTGCTCCAGTCCGTCCGCGTCACCACGGGCGGCCGAGCGGTCACCCGTGCCCGCGTCACCACCGTCGCGGGCGGTGCGCTGCGGTGCGACGTCCTGCCGGGGCCCGGCGGAGACGTCCGGCTCCTCGTCCCGGAGGTGAAGTCGCCCACACCCGTCCTGGTCGAGCTGCCGGAGCTGGCCGACGGGGAAAGCGTCGAGGTACGGCTGACCCCGCAGCGCCACTGGACGCTGCACCTCGTCCAGCACGCCCACCTGGACATCGGCTACACCGACCCGCAGAGCACCGTGCTCGCCGAAGGACGCAAGTACCTCGACTCCCTGCTCGAACTCTGCCGCACCACGGACGACTGGCCCGACGAGTCGAAGTTCCGCTGGGCGGTCGAGGGATTCTTCAGCTACGAGAACTGGTCACAGAACCGTCCGCCGCGGCAGGTCGCGGAATTCCTGGACCGGGTACGCGAAGGCCGCGTCGAACTGGCCGCGATGCCCTTCAACCTGCACACCGAGACCTGCTCCACCGACGAGCTGCACGAACTGCTGCGCCCCGTCCGCGAACTGCGGGACCGGCACGGCATCGACATCACCACGGCCATGCAGACAGACGTACCCGGCCAGGTCGTCGGTCTCCCCGACGTCCTCGCGGGAAGCGGGATCCGCTACCTGTCGGTCGCCCACAACTGGGCGGGGCGCGCGGTACCGCACCACACCGGTGGCCAGGACCTGCCGCGCCTGTTCCGCTGGCGGGCGCCGAGCGGACGCGAAGTGCTCGTATGGCGCACCGACACCCCGCACGGCCTCGCCTACATGGAGGGGTCGATCCTCGGCTTCGACGAGTCCTTCGACCGCGTCGACGACCTGCTGCCGAACTACCTCACCGCGCTGGCGAACCACCAGTACCCGCACGAGGGCCGCGGCATCCCCGGATTCCCCATACTGGACGAGGAGTTCAAGGGTGCCCCCTACCCGTGGGACATCCTGCACCTGCGCGTCCTGGGCAAGTTCGCGGACAACGGCCCGCCGCGCCGCATCATCGCGGAGACCGTACGCCGGTGGAACGAGGAATGGGCCTTCCCCGTCCTGCGCACCTCCCGCAACGAGGACTTCTTCATCGACGCCGAACAGCGGCTCGGCGACCGGATCGAGACGTTCGAGGGCGACTGGACGGACTGGTGGGTCGACGGCGTCGGAGCGGGCGCCGTGCCCCTGGCCGCCACCCGCGACGGGCAGGCGGCGCTCGCCGACGCGCAGACCGTCGCGGGATACGCGGAGATTCTGGGGGCATCGGACGGGGTCCGGATCACCGGGGCCGCCCCCGATGTGTACCGCGCCGCCTCGCTGTTCAACGAACACACGTGGGGAGCGGGCGACCCCTGGACCCACGGCGACCACGGCCACGCATCGGGCGAGCGACAGTGGCACTGGAAGTACGCCCAGGCCCTCAACGCCCACGACGGGGCCCGCACCTTGCTCGACGCCGCGAGCGCCGCGCTGGGGGAACGGCTGGCTCCGCGCGAGGGAACGCTCGCCGGTTACTACGTCGTCAACACGTGCAGCTGGGAACGGTCCGAGACGGTCCGGCTCTTCCTGCCCGAGAGCACCGTGCCCCTCGCCGACCCGGTGCGGGTCGTCGACTCCCGTGACGGATCCGAGCTGGAGGCGGTGGAGGAAGCGCAGAGCAACGAACTGCACCGCGCGGCGGGACGCTTCCTGCTGTTCCGGCTGCCCGCCGTACCGCCCCACGGGGCGGTACGGGTGGACATCGAGCCCGCTCCAGCCTCGTCTGCCGAGCCGGCGGCGGAAGACAGCGCGCCGGCTGATGCCTCCACGGTCCTGGAGAACGAATTCCTGCGCCTCCACGTCGATCTGGCGTCCGCGTGCATCGACTCGATCGTGGACAAGCGGACCGGCAGCGAGCTGGTCCGCCAGGACGCCACGGTCGGCTTCAACGGCTACCTGTACGACGAGTACGCCACGGCCGGCGGGTTCAACCACCAGTCCAGCAAGACCACCGCCGACCCCTCGATGCACCTGCTGGCCACACGGAACACGGCGCCCCCGGCGGCCCTGGTGGAACGGACCTCGGACGCCACCGGCGAGACGCTGGTCTACGAATGCGCCCCGGCAGGAGCCCGACGTCTACGGGTGAAGGTTCATCTGCCGCGCGCGAGTGCACGAATCGACCTGGAGAACCGGATCGACAAGACCGCCACCCTGACGAAGGAGAGCGCGTTCTTCGCCTTCCCCTTCGCCATGACCTCCCCGGTCGTCCGGATGGAGGCGACCGGCGGAGCCACGGGAACGGGACTGCCCACGGTGCCGGGCTCCGCCCAGCACATGCGGGCGATCCGCCGCTGGGTCAGCCTCCAGGAGAACGGAACCAGCGCGGCACTGGCCACCCAGGACGCACCGCTGATCCAGGTGGGCGGCATCGCCATCCCCTATGCGCCGTATCCGCGGTCACTGGCCCAGGAAGAGCCCGGAACGGTCTTCTCCTGGATCCACAACAACATCTGGGACACCAACTTCCCCTCCCAGCAGGCATTCGACCACGTCTTCCGCTACAGCGTCGGCTGGGAAGAAGAACCGGCCAACGGAGGCGCCGTACTCGGCATGCGCACGGCCGCCGTCACCAGCCGGCCCCTGGTGCCGGTACGCGCGAGCCGGGCACCCGAAGCCGGTCCCGCCGCCGCCCACTCGCTGCTGACCCTGGACGACCCGCGCGTACGGATCGTCGGTCTGACCGTGCCAGAACCGGGGCGGGTCCTCGTACGCCTGCAGTCCTTCGCGGAAGAACCCGTAATCTGCCGACTCACCCCGGGGTTCTCCGTCACCGGCGCGGCGACCGCCGACTACCTCGACACCGTGGGCGCCACGCTGCGCGTCGAGGCGGACGGTTCCCTGCCGGTGCCACTGCCCCGGCTCGGCACCACCGCGGTGTCGCTGACGACAGATCGCGGCCAAGGCCCCCGGTGAGGTGGACTGTGCGTTCAGGTTGCCGAGATCGTCACGCGTTCGAGCCGGACCGCCGTCGGTGACGAGGCGATAGCGACGACCACGTCTTTCGACCGGTCGTCGGCCACCTCTCCGAAGATCGTGTACTGCCCGCTCAGATGGGGCGCCGGTGCGAGAGTGATGAAGAACTGGGAACCGGTGCTGTCCCGGCCGAGATTCGCCATGGCCAGTCGGAAAGGCCGATCGAATCCGTGGTCCGGATGGATTTCGTCCGGTATCCGGTATCCGGCGCTGCCCTGTCCGGTGCCCAGCCGGTCGCCGCCCTGGACGACGAACCCCGGCACACGGCGGTGGAAGACCGTGCCGTCGTAGAAACCTCCTTCGCCGGTGGCTCCGGTCAGGGGGTCGGTCCAGGTGCGACGTCCGGTCGCCAGGCCCACGAAGTTGTCCGCGGTGTAGGGGGCTTCGCCGGGGCGCAGCTGGAGGTGGACGCCGCCCAGCTCGGTGTGCAGGACCACGGCGAGGGACCGGTAGGTCCTCAGGGAGGAGGAGAAGGGACGGCGGGCGGGCGTCTGGCGGACCCGTACCGGGGAGTCGCGCAGCGGGTCGCTCAGGGGGTCGAACGCGTTCCGGTCGCCGCTGTCGCCGCTTCCGACCGTGCCCGGTGCGCTCCCGTGCAGGCCGGTCGCGCTCCATCCCGGTGGGTCGTTGCGGACCTCGGCCGGCGCCGCCGTGCCCGGCCCGAGCCACACCGGATGGCCTTGCGCCGGTTCGGGGCGCCGCGTCTGCCACAGCTCCCGCGTTTCGGCCGAGGCGTGGGTCAGCAGCGTGTCGAGGTCGGTCGCCGCCTGTGCGTCCAGCACCTCACGCATGGCCGTCGTGTCGTGGTACTTGTCGAAGAGCGAGCCGTTGTTGTGCTCAAGGGTGAAGCACTGGTCGACGAAGACTCGGTCGGGCAGCTCGTGCAGGACGTAGCGCCTCACCATGGCGGCAACCGGAGCCCAGGCCTCTCCGCCGAACTCGACGCCCGGACCGGCGAACGCGTCCGTGGCGAGCCGCAGCGCCCGGCCGTGGCCGGTCTCGCGGCGCAGCCGCTGCCATGTGACGCGGCTGTCCCCCTGGTTGATTTTCGTGATGAAGTCCGCCAGTTCCCTCGGGTAGTGCTGGGTCCTGGCTCGTTCGTAGTGTCCGAGCTCGTTGCCGATCACGTTGTCCAGATGTCCCGCGAGCTCGGCGCACAGGTGGGGCAGCCAGCGGAACAGCCGTGCTCCGGCCGTGCGGTGGCCCGCCGCGGTCAGCCACTCCAGCAGGTAGAAGTCGGCGGCGAGCGAGGACGGGTCGACGGAGTCGACGAACCAGCGCGGGCTGTGGGCGGCGAGCTCCGCGGCGATCAGGTCGAGGGCTTCGGCGCGGTCGACATCGCCGTCGAGGTACCGGGGCCAGTGCCGTTCGGCCACGGTGTACAGCCGTGCGTAGCGCCATTTGGTGCCGAGCACATCGACACATGGGCGGTGCGTCGAGTCGACCGCGCGGACCAGATGGCCGGCCGTCAGCTCCACCAGGATCTTGGTGAGGGTGACCCGCAGCCGCCGCTGGTACGGAGAGCTGCCGGGCAGGCGGCGGACCAGCTCGCTGGACAGGTGGTTCCCGGGGAGGGGCCCGGATTTCAGCTGCGCCCAGCCCAGCATGGTCAGGACGGCGTCCGCGAGCGTCGATCCGCGGAAGCGGCGGCAGTCGACGTAGACGCCCGTAATTTTGCCCGCGTCGATCAGGAAGCCCGTGGCGGGCGGGGCGGGTGCGAGCGGCACGAGGTGGAGGTCCAGCGTCCGCTCGGTCTCGTCGGTGCCCAGCGCCGCGCGGAGGGGAGCCAGGTAACGCCCGGGCGCCAGGAAGTCGTCGATCGCCACGGCCGCCTGCTTGCGGGCGTCCTCGAACTGGGGGAGCGCCTCGGCGAGGGCCGGCGCCGCCGCGGTGAGCGCGGTGGTGACGAGTTCCGTTCCGGATCGGAGGCGGTCGTCGTCGACGAGAGCGGTGAGGTCCTCCGGCCGGCCGGCGGCGGCCAGGAACGCGGGCAGGCCGGATCCGACAGTTTTCGCCCAGGACCGCAGTCCGTCGACGAACAGGTCCGTCTCCGGGGTGACCGGCCTGGGCAGGAAGTTGGGCTCCCAGGAGCCGGTGCGCCCGATCAGCTCGCGCTGCAGCGCGAGCGCGAGGTCGAGGACGGTGCTGCGTCGGTGACGGAACCTCACATCGCTCCCCACTGGCCGCCCTGTTCGGTGAGCAGACCCGCTTGCCGCAACTCGGTGGTGATGCGCCGGCACCGCTCCTCGGTGAGCCCGGCGAACGCGGGCGACTCCTTCGACAGCCGCAGCGCGTACTCGGTGACGGTCCGCGGTGAACGCCCGTCGCTCAGGCCCCAGACCAGCGCCGTGCCGGGCGGCAGGCGGAAGTGCCGGCCGGCGGGCTGGACCAGCGTCACCATGTCGTCGTAGGCGCGCGGCAGGAACGCCGGGGACCTGCGCAGCGGACCGCTCCCCGCAGGCCAGGCGGGCCAGCGGGAGACGTCGACGCCCTGCCAGCCGAGGGTGGCCGTGGCGATCAGGCAGGTCTGGGCGAACGACGTCAGAGCGGTCAGGCCCGCTTGAGGGTCGACGGCCAGCGGGTCGTCCCGCAGGAGCCGTTGGAACTCCGGGAGGGGAAACCCGTCGGGGCCACTGCGGGCGAGCTGCCGCCACACCCATTTCTCGCCGAAGTAGAGGTCCCCGCCCGCCGCGGCCAGTGCCTTCCCCGCGCACACGAGGGCGCGCCGGCCGGCGAACGCGGCCGGGTCCAGGTCGGACGGGTCGTCCGACCGGCGCAGTCCGAGGCAGTCCTCGGCCGCGAAGAACGCGGCGAGCATCCAGTTGTTCATGACCAGTCGGGACAGGCGCAGAGGGTGCTCGTCGAGTCGTTGACGCAGCGCGGACAGCGCGCCCGAGTCGGTCACGACGTCACCGGTGCGCAGCCGGACGCACAGCGCGATCTCACGCTCCGACAGTGTCTCTCCCGCCTGGTCCGAGCGCAGTCCCGTACCGAGGACCCGGTCGACGAGCGACTCCAGGGTGTCCAGGGAGAGATGCTGCACATCGACACGGATGTCGTCGGCGAACATCTGCCGCCGCTTCTCCCCCGCCGGGGCGCCGACCAGATAGACGTCGATGTCGCTGGTGGCGCTGCCCAGCCCGACCGACGAACTCCCGGCGAGGAACGCGGCGTCCGCGTGCGTCGACGCGGCCAGGCGGGACGCCACGCTCCTGCCCAGGCGCACCCTGTCCCGGGCCGATACGACTGCTGTCATCCGCTCATCCCTCCTTGGCACATCCCTCTCCGGCACGGGGCCACGGCGGCTACCAGCCGGGGTTCTCCGGCAGTGCGAGCCCGAGGTACTTGCCGTCGTCCGACACCATCACGCCGGCGCGACAGCACTGTTCGAGGAAGGCCGTCACCTCGCCCTCGGAGACCGACACGTCCTGTGCCGCCGGCAGGCGGGCGATCACCGCCGCTGAGCGGGGCGCGTCTCCACAGGCTTCGTAGGCTTCCGCCTTCCAGCCCGTGAGGACTGCCCGCTTGGGCTGGTCGGTCCTGCGGTCGATCAGCGTCAGCTTCCCGGGCAGCCGCTGGTAGACGAGGCTGGGCTTCGACTCGGCGAAGCGGGTCCGCCAGGTGGCGACGGCGGCGTTCAGTACGGTGACCGTCTCGTGGGACACGGTGCCGGACGCCTCGTAGTCGAAGAAGTACGCGATCTTCTCGGGGTCCAGCGAGGCCGGGTAGACATGGCCGTAGCTGGCCCGGGGCCGGACCTTGTCGATGGGGAACGACGGGTCGGTGAAATAGGGGCTGAAGCGTTCCAGCCAGATCCTTCCGCAGCCCCCGGGCGGCTGCAGATGGTACAGAAGCGGGAGCAGGCGCAGCTGCTCGGCGTAGTCCTCCTCGGTCTCCCCCGGGAATCCCGCCAGGATGTTCCAGGCCACGTCGATCCCGTAGTAGCCGGCCCATTTCAGGAGCCGGATGTTGATCAGCTTGCTCGCGCCCTTGCGCATCAGTCGCAGCACATGGGTGCTGAGGCTCTCGATGCCGGGCTGGATGCGGAGGATCCCGGCGCTTCTCAGGGTCGCGAGCTGCTCCCGGGTGAGATTGGCCTTCACCTCGAAGAAGAGGTTCACGTCCCAGTGCTCTCGGGCCAGCAGCGTGCAGAGCGACGAGAAGTACCCCATGTCCAGGATGTTGTCGACGGTGTCGACATGCACCACCGGGTAATCGCGCAGCAGCGCGCTGAGTTCGGTGAACGCGCGCTCGCCGGACTTGGAGCGGTACGCCATGCCGAGCGCGTTGAGACCGCAGAAGGTGCAGTGGTGTTTCTGGCCCCACCAGCATCCCCGGGAGAACTCGACCGGCAGTCGTACGGGCTCCCGGCCGAGCAGCCGGGCGCGGCCGAAGCGCTCCAGCCAGGCGAAGTAGTCCCGGTAGTCCGGGGTGGGAAGGTCGTCGAGGGCCTGCGGGCGCTGCGCGTCGCCCGCCTGCGGCGTGTGCGCGGTGGTGTGCCGCAGGACGCCGGCGATCGGGCTGTCCGTGCCGTCGGCGATGTTCTTCAGCAGGGCGGGGAACACGATGTCGCCCTCGCCGGCCACCACGTAGTCGAGCCAGGGCAGCTTCCTCACGTACTCGGCGCCCATCTCCCCGTCGAAGTTGGCGCCTCCGTAGACCAGGGTCACGCCGGGGTGGAATTCCTTGATCTTCCTCCCCAGCGCGAGGGACGCCGTGTTCTGCATGAACGTGGACGTGAACCCGATGACGTCGTACTCGCCCCACACCGGTCTGGCCGCGCATGCGGCGATCCAGTCCGGCATCGTCTCGCGGCGCATCTCCACGAGGTCTTCGAGGCCCTTTCCGGTGAGCTCGTCCCAGATGGACTTCACTTCCGGGTACTCGGCGAAGTAGTCCTCGTCCGGGGTCACTTCGCCGAACGCGGCGTAGGAGAAGAGCCACTCCCCCATCAGATGCAGCCGTTCCGAGGCGACGTTGGCGATCGTGTCGTAGGCCTTGCTGCCGAAGAAGGAGGCGAACTCGATGTTGAGGTAGTGACTGTCGCACTCGTGCCCGGCCTCGCGGGTGATCGACTGCAACAGTCCGCACTGGATGGAGGGCGCGTGGATGCGCGCCCAGGGCATGTTGACCAGGGCGACACGCAGAGCCCTGCCGGGCGGTGAGGCGGACGCCGTGTGGTCCGCCTCGGTCCGCACGGCCAGGGGCAGGCGGATGATGCTCATCGGTTTCCCCTCGGGTCTGGGCACGTCGGTCACTCGAAGTCGTCGTGGCCGTGTCTGCTCGCACGCCGGGCCTGGAGGAGGATCGACAGCGCGGCGAGGACGGTGAACCCGAGACCGGCGGCGACCTCCAGGCCCAGGTGGCCGAGCCATGGTCGGCCCTCCATCCCCGCGCGGACGGCGTCCAGGCCGTGCCGGGCCGGCAGTACCTGGCCGATCGCGTCCACCCATCCCACCCGGCCGGGCGGGACGATCGCGCCGCTGCACAGCATGACCAGGTAGGACAGGACGTTCGGGGCCACCACGTCGGCCCGTTTGCCGACCGTCATCGTCGCCCCGGCGAGCCCCAGCACGCTGAGCGTGAGCGCGATCAGCGCGTACACCCACGCCCAGGGCAGCAGTCGCAGGGCGAAGTCCGTCATGCCGAGCAGAGGCGCCGCGATCGCGCCCTGGACGACCAGGAGGACCCAGCCCATGACGGGGTAGGGCAGCACCCGGGCGATCTGGGTGACGGTGGGCGACAGCGCGCCGGTGCGGACCCGCGCGAAGGTGGCGTACTGCTTGTCCAGGACGGGCACGGCGACCACGCCGTGGACGTTGGTGCCGCTCAGCGCCAGCACCAGCGATCCGGCGAAGGCGTACTCGCGGTGTCCGGGGCCCGCGAGGACACCCGCGAGGGTCGTGAAGAACAGGATCTGCAGGACCCCGCGCGGCAGGGTCGCGCCGAGCAGACCGGCGGGCGTCTGGAGCGCACGGTACTCCAGCCAGCCCATGCGGGCCGCCTCGGCCGCCCGCCAGGCCAGGGAGCCGCCGGCGGGGACCGCGGCGTGCGAGGGGGCGGCGTCATGCGAGGTCAAGCGTCCCCTCCTTCCGGGACCTCTCGACGGACCGGCGGTAGGCGAAGCCGGCGGCGGAGAGGTAGGCGAGGGTCAACAGCGTCGCGACGCCCAGCGGGGCGAACGTGACGTCCCCGGTGCTCGCACGGACCAGACAGTCCTTGATCCAGTGCAGGCTGAGCAGTTCGGGCGCCCAGCGCAGCCACTCGGGCAGCGCGTCCGTGGGAATGAGCAGTCCGCCCAGGGCGAAGACCGGGTACATCAGCGCGTGCGACCACACCAACCCGTTGCGGGTCACCAGGAAGAGGCAGGACACCAGCGCCCCCAGGGCGGTGCCCGAGCAGACCAGCACCACGAGCGACACGACGGCCCACGCCGGGTGCGACACGCTCAAGGGCAGCCCCAGCGCCGCCGCGGTGACGCCGGTGCTGACGAGGATCGCGACGACGCTGGTGACGGTGGCGCCCAGACTCTTGCCGAGCAGCACCAGGTAGGGCGACCAGACTCCGGAGACACAGCGGGCCAGGGTGCCGAAGGTGCGCTCGCGGCGCAGGACTCCTCCGCTCATCCACACCGTCGAGCCCCACAGCGCGGTCAGCATCACGGCCACAATGAGTTCGGCCGCGCCGTTGGAGCCGGGGCGGCCGGTCTCCACCGCGATGACCAGGAACACGGCGGGCAGCATGCCCGAGTTGACCAGCAGCAGCGGATTGCGCTGCATGGCCCGCTGCTCCATGCGGAACGCGGTCAGGAACATCCACGTGGCGCCCCTCACTTCACTCCACCGATCTGGCGGCCGTCGGCCAGGCGCGCGGCCACGTGCGAGTAGACATCCTCCAGCCGCACCGGGTCGATGCGCACGTCCAGCACGCTGACGTGCGCCAACGCCTGCTCCAGCAGCCCGAACGAGCCGACACTCCAGTCGCGGACGTGCAGCCGGAGGGTCCACGACTCGTCGGCCACCTCGACGCCGCCGACGGCGATGTCGGGGGACGACAGGGCGCCGCCGTCGGGCGGGCTGCCGGTGCCGCGCACGGTCACCGTGGCGGTGTAGCCGGCCTGCCGGGCGAACTCCTCGACCGGCAGGTCCGCCGCCAATGTGCCGTCCGCGAGAATGATCACCCGGCCGGCGAGGCGTTCGATGTCGAGCAGATGGTGGCTCGTGAGCAGGACCGAGACTCCGGTGTCGCGCAGTCGGGCGACGGTGCCGCGCAGCCGTTCGGCCTCGACCGGGTCGAGGCCCACGGTCGGTTCGTCGAGCAGCAGGACGCGCGGCTCGGCGATCATGCCGATGGCGATGTGCAGGCGCTGGCGCATGCCCTTGGAGTAGGTCTCCACCGCGCGGCCCGCCGCGCCGGTCAGGCCGACCTCCTCCAGCGCGGCGTCCAGCTTCGCGCTCAGGCCGCGCCGGCTCACGCCGGCGAGCATGGCGAAGAATCGCAAGTTGTCGCGGCCGTTCAGCTTGGCGTAGAGGCCACGGTCGCCGCCCAGCACGACGCCGGTCATACGGCGTACCTCGCGCAGATCGCGGGTGACGTCGTGGCCGAAGACCCGGGCGCTACCGGCCGTGGGCAGCAGCAGGGTGGCGAGGATCTTGGTGAGGGTGGTCTTGCCCGCGCCGTTGCTGCCCAGCAGGCCCACGATCTCGCCGGCCCCGACCTGGAAACTGACGTCCCGCAGGGCCACGAGTTCGCGTCCGCGGTCGATGAAGGTACGGCCGAGCCGTTCCACGGCGATTGCCGGCTCGCTCAACGCTCCGCCCCCGTCGGATGAACGTCCGCCGCTCTTTGCGCGACGGCGGCCCGCGCGGCGGCGAGTCTGGCCAGTGGGATCCGTGGCGGCGCGCACGAGACGTGGTCGAAGCCCGCCTCGGCGAAGAACCGCACGGCCGCCGCATCGGCTGCCTGCTCGCCGCAGACGCCGAGCGTGATGCCGGGGCGTACGGCCCGTGCCTCGGCGGCGACCTGGCGTGCCAGGGTCCCGACCGCCTCGACGTCCAGCCGGGCGAAGGGGGATTCGGGGAGGAGGCCCACCTCCTCGTAGGCGGGCAGCAGGTGCCGTTCGGCGTCGTCGCGGGACAGGCCCCAGACGAGTGCGGTGAGGTCGTTGGTGCCCAGGGACAGGGAGTCCGCACGGCGGGCGATCGACCCGGCCAGCAGCGCGGCCCGCGGGGTCTCGATCATGGCGCCCAGGGAGATGGCCGCCTGCTCCCGGGAGGTTCCCAGATGGGCGCAGACATCGTCGAGCATGCCACGGACGAAGTCCAGTTCCGCGGGCACGCTGACCATGGGGACGAGGAGTTCGGGCCGCGGGTCCCGGCCGGCGCGGCGCAGCGCGAGGGTTGCCTCCACCAGCGCCTTGATCTGTACGGCCGTCAGCGCCGGGAGCAGGACGCCCATCCGCACGCCGCGCACTCCGAGCATGGGGTTGTGCTCGTGCAGGCGGCGCGTGATGTCGAGGCGGTCCCGGTCGGCCGGGGCGCCGGTCGCGGCCGTGGTCAGGGAGAGTTCGGTCAGGTCGGGGAGGAACTCGTGGCGCGGGGGGTCGAGCAGACGGATCGTGACCGGCCGTCCGTCCATCGCGGCGAGTATGTCCGTGATCTCCGCCCGCAGGAGGGCACGCACGGTGGCGAGGTCCTCCGTCATGTCGGGGCCGGGCCGGGCCATCAGGACCCGTTGGAGCACCTGGTGGCGCTCGCCGAGGAACATGTGCTCGAGTCGGCACAGTCCCACCCCGTCGGCGCCCAGTGCCCGCCCGGCGGCGGCGTCCGCGCCGGTGTCGGCGTTCACCCGCACGGAGATGCCGGGCAGTCCCGACAGCGCGTCGTCCAGCCAGCCGGGCAGCTCCGGGGCGGCCCGCAGTTCGGCGGTGTGCCCCGTGCGGACGCCGAGGTGGATCACTCCGGTGTGGCCGTCCACCGTGACCAGGTCGCGGGCGCGGACGGTGTCGCCGTGCGTGGTGCGCAGGACCTCGGCGTCGGCGTCGAGGACGCCGTCGACGAGGGCGGCGACGGCCGGCAGTCCGAGTCCGCGCGCCACGACCGCGGCGTGCGACGTCTGTCCGCCCCGCTCGGTGACGACGGCCGTCGCGGCCAGCAGGCCCGGAAGATCCTCCGGCCTCGACTCGGTGAGGACCAGCACGGGCTGTTCGCCGTTCGCTTGCGCGACAACGGCGTCGGCCGCGCTGAAGACGACGGCGCCGCCGGCGATGCCGGGCGACACGCCGAGACCGCGCGCCGCCACGGGCAGATCGAGCGAGTGCGCCGCCCCGGAACGCGCCTGTTCGACGTCCAGCGGCTCCACCAGCGCCACCGCCCGCGCGGGGGTCAGCCGGCCGTGTTCGTACCGAGTGGCCACGGCACGCAGGAGAGCGGCGCCGCGCAGAGGTGCTCGGGTGCTTCTGACGATGTGGGGCCTGCCCTCTTCGACGAGGAACTCCACCCTCGCCGGCCAGTCGAGTTCGGCCTCGGCGGCGTTGACCGCCTCCCGTACCCGCGGGCCCCAGGGCTGCGTGTCGATCAGTCGGGCGAGATCCGCGCCGCCCGCTGTCAGCAACTGGGCTCCGGATCCCCCGGCGAGAAAGGAGCCGGTCACGCCGGGTCGGCCGGTCGACGGATCGCAGGAGAAAGCAAGGCCGCTGCCTCCGTCGGGGCCGCACCACAGCGGCTGTCGCCCGAGCCCGAACTGGGCCGGAGCGGTCTCGTCCCTGGTCAACGCCCTTACCAGCGCGACCACTTGCTCGACCGGCTCGTCCGGTAGAGCGGCGCCGGGCTCCACCATGGCCAGGGCGGCGGACAGTTCGGCCCTGCGTTCCGCGGCGAAGCCGCTACCGGCGAGCCCTGCCAGCCATCGCTGGCTGGCAGGGCTCATTCCGAGAAATGACAGGCAGCTTCCCTTCGGGCAGGGAAGCCATGCTGTCAGGAAGACGGGGTCGTCCGCGCTCCCGAGGCGATGGTCGGGATCGAGCGCGACGATCGCCTCATCAATGGTGTCGTCAGCGGCGCCGACCGGCAGCCACACCACTGAATCAGCAGAACAGCCGGCCGGCAGACGCTCCATGACCACGCGCTGAATCCCCGTCCCCCAAGGGCAAGGCCCGGCACCGTTTCCGGTGGTGAACCTCTGGTGGCAACCCGCCACCGGCAGGCGGGGGCGGGTCGACGAGCGGAATCTACCGGCTCACGAACTCCGCCCGGACACCGAGCAGGTACACACGGTCGTCCAGGTCTGCGGCGTCCTCCGGGGCGATCGGAGAGAATTCCAGCTCGGCCAGGTCGGCGAGCTCCTCGACGTTCGAGTTAGTTTTGTCCATGTTCCGACGCTAACAGCGAACACTTCTGACCACAAGGTGAACTCCTGGTGTCCGCAGGGTAGTTGACGAAACGGCGGCTCTCCCCGGAGCGCACGGGACTCCGGTGGTCGCCGCTCACCCGGGAACACCCGGGGTGCGCCCGGCCGACATTTCCAGCCATTCGCCGAAGGAATGAGCAAAACCCCCGGACTATGATCACGCGAGTGCGGATCACCAAGTACACCCATGCATGTGTCCGGTTGGAACACGACGGCGGCGGCACGCTGGTCATCGATCCCGGCGTCTGGAGCGAGCCCGAGGCCCTCACCGGCGCGGACGCCGTCCTGGTGACCCACGAACACGAGGACCACGTGGACCTGTTGCGGCTGAAGGGGCTGGGCGTGCCCGTCTACGCCCCCGAGTCGGCGCGTATCACGGGCCTTGACTTCACCGGCGTCGTCGCCGGCGAGGAGTTCACCGCGGCCGGCTTCCGGGTGACCGCCCAGGGCGGGCGACACGCGCGCATCTACGGCGGCCTCCCGGACTGCGCCAACCTCGGCTATCTCGTCGATGACGCCCTCTACCACCCCGGGGACGCCCTGCACCTTCCCGACCGGCCGGTGGAGACCCTGCTGGTCCCCCTGCAAGGATCGTGGATGAAGACGGACGAGGCCATCGACTTCGTCCGTGCCGTCCAGCCGGAACGGGCTTACGGCATCCACGACGGGCAGGTCAACGAGCGGGGTCTGGGGAGCCTCAACGGCTGGATGGCCGACGAGTGCGGCGGCTGCTACCGCTGGCTCCCGCCCGGCTCGTCCGCCCGATGACCGGGCCGTCCGCCCCCGTCCTGTTCACCGTCGCCGGCCCGCCGGGGCCGGGGCGCCTGAGCACCATGGTCCGGCCCCGCGGTCACGCGAACCTGGCAGCCGACATGGCAGCTCTGCGCGGAGCCGGTACCGACATCCTGGTCTGCGCCCTCCCCGACGCCGAACGTGCCGCACTCGGGCTCGCCGACGAGCCCCGCCTCGCCGAGGCCGCCGGGCTGCGGTTCGTCGCCCTGCCCATCACCGACTTCGCTGTCCCGTCGATCCCCGTCGTGCTGCCGTCACTTCGGGAGCTCGCCGCGGAGCTGCGGGCCGGAGCCCATGTCGTGGCGCACTGCCGCTGCGCCATCGGACGGTCCTCCCTGACCGCGGTCTCCCTCATGATCCTCCTGGGCATCACGCCCGAGGCCGCCTGGGCGTCCATGGAACGGGCGCGGGGGGCAGCGGTGCCGGACACCGAGGAACAGCGCGCGTGGACGCTGGAGCTGTTCCGCGTCGTCTCCACCGGCGGACAGCGCCCCGAACAGAACCGCGCGGTACGGCCCTCGGACCGTCGGTCTCCGTCGGCCCCGTGATCACCGGTCTCGTGGCCGCCCTCGGGTGGAGGCGAAGTCGATGGCGCGCAGCAGAGAAGGCGTCAAAGCCGTGGCGCCGAGGGCGACGATACCCAGCAGCAGTTGGTCGATGTGGTCTTCGAACTCACCCGGGTGTCCGCAATGTCGGTGGTTCGTTAGCCCGTTCGTGGTGCGTCGTCATGAAGTGACTGATCAAGTGTGGTGGGTGATAGGGCCGTTGCTGGCTCCGCCTCGGATGGGGCGGCCGGTGCGGGACCGGCGGCAGGTTCTCAACGGGACCCTGTGGAAGCTGTCCACGGGTGCTGCCTGGCGGACCTGCCGGAACGGTACGGGCCGTGGAAGACGGTCTACGAACGGTTCCGTCGCTGGTCGGCGGACGGGACCCGGGACCGGCTCCTTGGCCCACGTCCAGCAGCACTCGGATGCGATCGGGGAAGTCGACTGGTCGATCGTGTGCGTCGACTCGACGATCGTGCGGGCCCACCAGCACGCGGCCGGGGCCCGAAAAGGGGGGCCTGGGAAGGTGAGGCGCTCGGCCGGTCCCGCGGCGGGCTGAGCACGAAGATTCACCTCGCCTGCGACGGGCGGGGCCGGCCGCTCGCGTTCACGGTCGCGGGCGGAAACGTGAACGACTGTACGCAGTTCGAGCCGGTCATGGACCGCATCGCGATCAAGCGGTCCGGGCCCGGCCGGCCCCGGACCCGGCCCGACCGGGTGGCCGGCGACAAGGGTTACTCGTCCCGCAAGATCCGTGCCTACCTGCGCGGACGCGGCATCGCCTGCACCATCCCCGAACGCACCGACCAGATCAGCGGACGCCGACGACGCGGCGAGACGCTCTGCCGCCTCGACCGCACCGCCTACCGACGCCGCAACGTCGTCGAACGCTGCTTCAACAAGCTCAAAGAACAGAGCGGCCTCGCCACCCGCTACGACAAACGAGCCCGCCACTACAAAGCCCTGGTCACCCTCGCCTGCCTACGGCTCTGGCTCTCCCCGTGACTTTGCGGACACCCCCTAGGGACAGGTCCACGCGTTACGTCGTAGCCCGGTCAGGTGGTCGGCGAGGGCAGCCGGCAACCCGGGGAGTGCTCGAACAGCGGGCCCACGTGCGGTGCGCGTCGATCGGTCGGGGCGCTGTCGGGGATGGCGTAGGCCCTGCGGGCGTAGGAGCGGATGTGTTCGCGGCACTCCGTTGGCGACGGCCGATGGTCCTTTCACGGTTGATCACGGTTTCCCTCACCGAGGGCCCAGGCTTCAATGTCGCGGTAGTGGATCGGTTCACGGCTGCGGCCGACGTTGCTGCCGACGAGGTGGAGGCGTTCAGCAGGCCACCGGCGGCCGGTGAAGCCGGCGAACTGTGCGGCAAGTTCTCCTGCTGATGACTCGTCTCCCCGGCGGGCACGGGCCAGCGTCAGATGGGGGCGCAGAGGGCGGTTCTCGAAGGCGATGCCGCAGGTGCTGACGGCGGTCCGCACGTCGGCGGCGAGGGTGCGCAGCCGGTCGAGGTCGCCGTCGATTCCGCTCCACAGCACCCGGTTGTCGAAGTTTCCGCTCCCGCGCAGGGCCAGTTGGAAGGGCTGGTGGGCCGCTGCGAGGGCGGCGAGAGCCGGTCGCAGCGGTGGGACGGTCTCGGTCGGCAGCTCTCCGAGGAACAGCAGGGTGATGTGCCAGTCCTCGATGCGGTTCCACCGCATGTGAGCGTGTGTGTCATAGGCGGGGCGCAGCTCCTGGGCCAGTTCGTCCTTGGCATGGTCGGGCGGAGCGAGGGCGATGAACACGCGGACGGTCGCGGGCTGGATCTGTTCGTTCACATCGGACTTCGTACCGTACCCGGGCGGTGGGTTCGACAGCCGGGGGCGGCGAGCGGAATGCGTCGACAACGGCAGGGGAGATGAACAGCCGCACCAGGTCTAGAAGCGCGCCGAGGACCAGGTGGTACTGGCTGACGTGGGCTAAAAACGCGGCCCATCCCCGCCGCGGGCTCACCCCGGCGGCCACGTCCTCGGCCGTCGGCGCCCCCTTGTTCGCGGCCTGGTGATCACTCTGGCCGAAGACGTGGCCGTCCACGTTGT
Source organism: Streptomyces sp. NP-1717 (assembly GCF_022695985.1). Lineage (GTDB taxonomy): Bacteria > Actinomycetota > Actinomycetes > Streptomycetales > Streptomycetaceae > Streptomyces. The sequence continues at coordinate 78,869 of NZ_JAAPBF010000004.1, forward strand.
GATCGACTGCCAGCACGGCCCAGGTCGAGCCGATCGTCGCCAGCGTGGTCAGCTCTTCGATGCTGGTCACCGCGCACCCCCGACCGCCACAGGCGCGAGGCTGCGGTGTCCGATCCGGCGCATACGCTGTCGCGACGGAACGGAGATCTTGGAGCTGGAGGCGGTATGTCCTTGACGTGGTTGGACACGGAGGGCGGCCCGTTCATCGTGGCTCCACGCGATGCCCTGTCGCACTGGTCGGGAACGGAGGGCGACTACGACCGGGCCTGCGAGGTGGTGGAACTGGTCGGTGTCCTCGCTCTCCCTGGTGACGCCGAGGCGCTCGTCCTCGGGGATGAACCGCTCTCCACCGCCTACCTTCACGAGCACCGAGTCCTCGTCCGCTGGTGCTACGCAGAAAGCGAGGAAGGCGTCGATGACATCATCCTGGCCGGACTTCCCGCCGCCGAGTGGGAAGAAGGACCCGTACTGAAAACCACGGGCGAGCTCGTCATGTTCGACGCCGCCTACTTCGGCACCGAGGTCGGGACGCTTACGGACAGCACCGTTCTTGAACTCGGCGCCGGCAGCTACCGAGTGGACTCGGCAAGCATCGAGCCCGACCGCCTCACGTCTTTTCGCGTCCACCGATTCGTTGAGCTGACCTGACGCGGCGTTGCTGCACAGAAGGTCCGTCTCGCTTCATGCACTCGGTACTGAAGGGCCACCGCGACCGCCCTGGCTCCCGTACGGCGCGGGCCAGGGGCGGCACGGAATGTCCGTCAGGGAAACGACCGGGACGGAGGCGGCGCGGCTCACTGGCTGCCGCTTGCCCGGCCTTGCCGGTCGGCAAAGGCCAGGAGTTCCGGGGCGAGTTCCGGGGCGGACAGGATCGACACGAAGCCGCCGCGCCAGGTGGGGTTGAGCCGGTCCCATACGGAGGTGAAAGGGTTTGTGGATTCCTGAGGGGCCAGAAGTGCGAACGCGCCCGCAGAAGCCTTAATTTGTCATCCCTCGGGTCCGGTTCCCGTGACGCACGTCGGCCGACTGGCGTTCACCACTTCCGAAGGCGCCACGGTCGGCGACTGTTCGATTCTGTTGGCGATGCGCAGTACGTCGCGACGGGGTGCGGAATGGGGAGGCGGAAACGCGAGGGAACCCGATTGGACCCTGTATGCCAGTTCGGGGCATCGGATCGGCCGGAGGGGGTTAAGGGCTGTTATGAAAAGGAATGACCTGGATGCCCTGAGCTGCTCATCCCACATGGGTGGAGTGCGGTCTACGGCCGCCAGATACCCAAGGGCTCACCGTTTTATGACCGGAACGTCATGGACTGATGGCCCGCCGCGAGTGATACGGCGGGCCATCAGGGTGATGACCGCCCAGGTCATGAGGGTTTCGGACATATACGGTCCCGACAATCCCCTGTGGCCGCAGGGCAACCAGGACGGACCTTTCGACCACTGGTCGGGGGCAGCCCTGCGGGGGCGGCGCCTTCGGGGGCCGCTCGGTGGAAGCCGCGGCCGGCGCTGTGTATGAACACCGGGACGAGCGTCCCCCATGTGCGGCGAGGAGTTAATTCCGCCGGTCTTGCCCGATCAGCACTTCATGCTTCACCATCTGTAATCACACGGACACGGCGGAGTCGAGGCGGGCGATGTTGTCGGGAACAGGGATCCGACGTCGTTGGAGAGCGCGTTGTGCATCAACGCGTCCGGCCCTGTAGGACCCGCCGATCGCGGTTGCACGAGACCAGGAAGGTTCCTGATGAACAGGATCGGCAAGATCAAAAGGTGTGTCTCGTCCGCCCTGGCGATCTGCGCGATGGCCGCAGGCTCTGTCGTCGGTGGAGCGGGTGTCGCCTCTGCGACCGACCCGGACGATGCCCCACCCGGCTACGCGGGCCCGTTCTCGTACTGCAAGGGCAGTGAATTCGACGCGATTCACATCGACGGTCCCACGAATGCCTACATCGGGGTCTGGCGTTCGATCGAGGGCAGTGGCACGTTCTGTGCGATGACCATGGATCGCATGGACGGATTTCACCACATGGAAGTTCGCGTCCGCCGAGTAGGATGGCAGACCTCCTGGTACGACAACGGCTACTACGACAGATACGCGGGAGCAATTTATGTTTCCGGCGCCGAGATCCATTGCGCCTATATCTCCGGGTGGGTGGAGATCGGCGGCACCAAGTATTACGGGGCGGACACGGTCTGTAGCTGACGGTCCAGGGTTGTTATGGGTTTCGTCCTGCGCATGTCGGACCCGATGCCGACGTTGACCGATCGTGGCATCACCTGCACGGCCAACGCCCGCCGCCGCGCTCGCTCTTGCCCTTGCGGCGCTCGACTGCCTTTGCTTGTTGACTTCCGCGACCGTGGATACGCCAGCCACCACCGTCGGAGATCCAGCCGGCCTTCTTCACGTCCACGTGCACCATGTGGCCGGGCCGTCGAGCAGTGATCGTCCACAGCTCTCGGTTGGTCTTGCCGTTGGGGTCGATGAACTTCCGCCGTTTCAGACCGAGGGCGGCCAGGTGGCGGGTGACCGTGCGGCGCGAGATCACAATCCCGTCGACGGCGAGCTCGTGGGCGATGCGAGTGGCCGACCACTTGTGGGCACGCCACATCTCCTCAATGCGTGTGACCACGTCGACCGGTGTCGCACTCGGCTGATGGTGGGGCGTCGAGCTCCGATCAGCCAACCCGAGTTCGCCGTGTCGCCGGTGCCGGTTCACCCACTTCGACGCCGTTGCTCGGGCAATCCCCATCTCTGCGGCGACATGCGCGATCTGACGAGTCCTGCAACGTGCGATCAACCGGCGGCGACCCTCCACGGACAACGGTGCGTTCGCGTGGGTCATGGTGTGGTCGACGCCGTACGGGACGCGTGGTGCCGTGCGCCGGTGACGATGAGTGAGACGTTCTGCCCGCCGAAGCCGAAAGAATTGCTGAGCACGGCCTCTTGGCGGACGTCTCGTCGCTCTGCGACGACATCGAGATCGATGTCGGGCCCGACGCCGGCCGCGGTGAGGTTGCGGGTCGGCGGGATGACGCCGTGCTCCACACTGAGGACGGCGATGAGCACCTCGATCGCACCGGCGGCGCCAAAGAGATGACCGAGTGCCGCCTTGGGGGCTGTCACTGTGGCGCGGCCGAATACTTCCCCGATCGCGTGTGCCTCGGCGACGTCGCCGACCGGAGTTCCGGTGGCATGGGCATTGATGTGGCTGATCTGCTCGGGAGTCAAACCGGCTTGCGCAAGGGCCTTCCGCATAGCGGAGACCTGACCGGAGCCGTCGGGAGCGGGTGCCGTGATGTGGTGAGCGTCGGCGGCGATGCCGGCGCCGGCGAGCACAGCATGGACGCGCGCGCCTCGGGTGCTGGCGTGCTCGGCGCTTTCCAGCACCACGACAGCGGCGCCTTCACTGAGAACGAATCCGCTGCGGTCCGCGGCGAACGGCCGGGACGCTGACGCGGGTTCGACGGTGTACCGCGACAGTGCTTGTGCCTGGACGAAGCCGGCAACGGTGATCGGGGTGATCGCGGCCTCGGTCCCGCCCGCGATGACCACGTCCGCCTCGCCCGCACGGATGAGCCTGGCCCCCAGGGCGATCGCCTCGGCACCGGAAGAGCACGCCGAGACGGGCGTGTAGACCCCGGCCCGTGCAGCGTATTCGATACTGATCAGCGCCGCCGCCGCATTGGGCATGAGCATCGGAACCGTGCGCGGCGAGACGCGCCGCGTCCCGGCCGCCTCCAGTACGTCGTCCTCCTTCAGCAGCGTCCGTACTCCCCCGATGCCCGTGCCGATCGCTGATGCAAGCCGGTCCGGGTCCACCCGCGGGGCACCGGCATCGGCCCAGGCTTCGGCCGCCGCGGCGAAGGCCGCCTGCTGCGAGCGGTCGAGCCGCCTGGCCTGCACCGGCAGCAGCAACTCGGCGGGGTCGATCGCCATCGTCCCCGCGACGGTGTCGGGAAGACCGACATCCTCGTGGCCGCGCAGGACACCGTCGCGGATGCCCGACTCGCCGGCAAGCAGGGCGTCCCAGGTGGACGCCACGTCTGCCCCGAGTGGGGTGATCGCGCCGAGTCCGGTCACGACGACTTCAGTCTGGTGCATGCCCTTCAATCTTTCTTGTATGCGATACAAGTGAACAGCCTTGTTGTATCACATACAATTTTGGCGTGGCGAAGAAGCGAACCGAAGCTCGACCAACGTCGGCTCGGTCGCGTGACCGTGGTCGCGCGACGAGGCACCGGCTGATAGAGGCAACTGCACGGCTCTGCAAGGAGCAGCCCGGCGCCGAGGTGAGCGTCGCGGAGATCGCGAACGCGGCAGGCGTCTTCCCCAATCAGGTCACCTACTACTTCGGCTCCAAGGACTCGCTCCTCGTGCACGCCGCCTTTCTCGGCTTGCTGCACGACGCCCGACGGATTGAGCGCATCGGTCGCCAAGCCCCCGATGCGGCGACATTTCGGCGCAACATCGCCCGCGCCGCACTGGCCATGCCCTCGCTCCCATCGGTCACGCGAGCACTCGCCGCCGGGATCTCCAAGCCCGAACTCGCCCCCGTGGTCGACCAGCACCTCCAGTTGCTGTTCCGGCAATCCGAACGCTTCGTGAGCCGGCTCATCGACAGTCGCGGCTGGAGGGCCCGCCGACCGCTCGACGTGGAGGTCAGGACGTTCTGGAGCACCGCGCTCGGCGCAGTGCTGCTCGTCCGGGCCGGAGCACACGGCACTGTCGCCGACCTCGACCTCGCCGGAGCATTGACCATCCACGACGAACCCGAGTGCGGCTAGGGCCGGTCTCCTTGAAGGGCTATGGGCGCCATTCCTGCTGGTAGGCGGGGTATTCGGCGTATGACTGGCCAAGGACTCGTAGCGCGTATGCCAGGCCGACAGAGCGGGAGTCCGAGGCGTCCATTGCCTTGAAGTCGTTCGCCAGTTGCTCAATCAGGTCGAGCATGGGGAGATGGCTGTCGAGAAAAGCCTCGCCACCTAGGGTGTCGGCCACGCACTCGTAGGCATGGTTGTCGTCCATGATGCGTGCGACGAGGAACTCCACTCCACCAGGTCGTCCATGTGGTCATCCTCGCGGGCAAGGTGCTTCAGCGATCAAGCGGCTGTCCAGATGAGGATGGCGGCGAGGTGGAGTGCGGCCTTGTAGGCGATGGTGAGCTTGTCCGTTCGCATGGCCAGGCCGCGCCACTGGTCGGGTAGCCGGGTCATGGCAACATGACCCGGCTACCCGACCAGCACCGGGCGGTGACTACCCGCCGCGACGTGGCTACGTCTCCCTGGGCACCGCCACCGCCGCAGCCCTCGCCATCTGGCTTTGCACATGATCGGCCGGACAAGTCCTAGTGGTCGTCGCAACACCTCAGCTGAGTGGGTGCGATCAACTTCAAGGGTCGGGAAAGCCGGAAGCTGCACGGCTCGAAGACGCCGCCGCGTGAGCGGGAGCATATTTTCGTCTCACGCGTCAAGGTGTCTGGTGCCACGCCGGAGGAATCGTCAGACCCGCTGGAAGGGGCGCCCCGCTCGGGGGCACCAGCCCGTTTGGAACGGTCCCCCGTGCGCCGCTGAAATCAACCGCGCCTGCGCGGAAGTCCACGCGGAAGAAGCGGACCGTCCTGGAGGAGAAGTACGCCTCTCTGAAGTCGACGGCGCTTCCTTCGAAGGACACGCCGTCGAAGTTAATCATGCCGCCGGTGAAGGAAGCACCGCGGAAGTTGACCGTGCCACCGGTGAAGGAAGCACCGCGGAAGTCGACAGTGACCTCGTCGAAGATCGTGCCGTCGAAGGTGGTGTGGGAGAAGCTGACCGTCCCGCCGGCGAAGGAGGCACCACGGAAGTTGCCGCTCCCATCACCTGCGAAGGACGCGAAGGTGAACGAAACATGGCCGGCGGCGAAGGACACGCGACTGAAGTCGGCAGTGCCGCCATGAAACTTGGCACCTCCGAAGTCGCCACCGTCGAAGACCGCGCCGGTGAAGTCGAAGTCATGACCTCCCCAGGAGCGGGGATGGTCGGCGTCGAGCTGCAGGTGGTCACGGATGAGGCGGATGACGGTGTGCCGCACTTCCCGCAGGGACACGTAAGCGTGGCGAGCTGCGATGTCGCCCGTCGGGAGGTGGGCTTCGAGGGTGTATGGGAGTCGGACGTACGCGCAGAGGACGTCGATGCACGTCTGGCGCAACGCGCGGGTAGGGGCATCGTCCGCGAGACCTGCGAGGGCGTGGACACCGCCGAGGCGTACGGCGGCAGATTCGTCACCGAGTTGGGAGACGGCAGTGGTGAAGCGCTCGGTGTGCAGCCGGGTGCTCTCGCGCAGGGCGCCGTCTTCGTCGACCCGCTGACGACGGTAGGCGACGACCAGAGCGACGAGAGCGCCTGCCCCTGCCACGACGCCGAAGGAGAGTTTGACCAGGTCGAACAGCGTTGACGAGGTGAGCTGTCGCTCGGGCTTGAGGGAACGGGCTCCCAGCAGGTCCCAGCCGATGAAGAACGCCGTGGCGGCGACTGCTATCGCGGCGGTGAAGGTCAGGGCGAGAGCAGTGCCGACCGGCCACAGACGTAAGCCGCGAGGGCGGCGGGAGTTCGCAGTCACACAACCCAGGACCATTCGAACCGTCAACAGGTTGCACCAAACCCGGTACCCAGTCCAGTCCGGTCCGGTTGCCGGTCGAGGCCCGGGGGCTACGCCTCCACGTAAGTCACCATCGTGATGGTCTTGAGGGCGGTGACGTAGTAGATGCCCCGTACGGCGTCGATCTCGTCCGTGTAGTCGTGCAGCAGGGTGCCGGGCACTTCGGTGCCGAGCGCCGGGTTGACGCTGATCGCGACGATCGCGCGGTCCAGGCGGTGCGTCTCGCTCGCGGTGAGCTTCGCCAGCTGGGCGAGCGCGGGCTCCACCATGATGACGTGCGAGCGGCGTGCGCAGTGCTCAGGCGACACGCGGCTGCTCGTCCGCGAGGCGGGCGAGGTGGGTGTCGCGGGCGGTCTCCCACGGCACGCCGGACTCGGGCGAGGGGTAGCCGTTGGCGGCGATGTCCTCCAGCACCGAGGCGAGGACATCCGTCTTGGCGCGCTCCGCAGCCGCGTACGCGAGGACCGACGCGGCGGCGATGGGCGTCGTGTGGCACTCACCCAGTGGCCGGACTCGGGCCCTGACTCATCCCCGGTCGGCCACGGCACCACCGGTGCGCCTACCGGCAGCGGCACAGCTGAAGGGTGTCGCCTGAGGTTCACTTCGTGGGGCGCAACGGTCGTATCGGTGCGGGGTGTGCGGCACCGCGACGTCTCTGTCTGGTGCCGATGTGCTCCAGCACAGTCAGCTTCAGTGCGTGGTTCTAAGCCTGGCTGGCCCGAGTCATCGATGGGCCTGGACGTTTGGGTAGGCGGAAGTGGCAAGGTCGGTCACTATTGCGGCTATGACGGGTGAGGATCAACGGGCGGGGGACTGCTTCGTCTGCCGGAAACACAGGGATTCCACACTGATGCCTGGAGGACCGGTCCACCAGGACGACCTCGTGGTGGTCTCGCACCTGTCTCCGCGGGCTCCTGGACAGTCGGATGAGGTCTACATGGGACACCTGCTGGTGGAACCACGTCGGCACGCAGCCGGGCTTGCCGATCTCACTGATGAGGAAGCCCGGCGCGTGGGGCGCTGGAATTCCGCGGCCGCCCGAGCCCTACGAGATGTCGTGGGTGCTGAACACGTCTATGCAGCTGCGATCGGCGATCAAGTGCCTCACCTGCATGTTCACCTCCTGCCGCGCTACCCCGGCACTCCCCGGCAGTATTGGTGGACACGTGTTGACGAGTGGCCAGAGGCTCCGCGGGGCGGTGAGGAAGCTGCCAGTCAACTCGTTGGGCGTCTGAGAGCCAGCCTGTAGCCGACCACCACCGACGCCTGCTCCCGGTACGGAGGAGCTGGGGCGGGTCGGGTGTCCGTGCGTTGTGGCTTTTCGGCCCACGCCTCGTGAGTGCTCGGTCCCTCGTCTCACCTGTCTGTGAGGGTGTGGATCCCGGGCGGGCGCATGGCAGTGACCCGGCGATCGGCGACACGGTCTGGAACTACGAGATCGGGATGGGCAAGACCGCCGAACGGCTCGGCGAGGCCCGGTCACTGGCCTCGGTCGCGGACGGCGAGGTCGGCGAGGTCGGCGCGGCCCTCGAATTGCTCTGGGGCCCAGCGGCGGTCAACACCCGGAACTCCCGCCGGACGGGGGTGCTGTCCTGGCTCGGTCGGTGCCGTGAACGAGGCCACGAGGGTCCGATGGTCCCGGGCTGGGCGGAGCGTCGGCGGTGCCGGACTCCGAGGCCCCGGCACCCTCAAAGATGGCGGACGACCGACTGATCGCGCGGCGCGAGGTGCACCTGCGGGAGAAGACGCTGTGGCGGATGCTCTGCGAGAGCGCCGGGTGGTCCGAGGAGATCCTGGGCGCCAATATCGAGGGCGGCGGCCGGCCCCGCCCGACCGCACCAAAGCCTGGCCGAGAAACCAGATCGCCGCCCTGTCGCGCCTGGACGTCGCCCCGCGGGACAAGACGTTCTGGAAGATGCTCGACGAGTGCGCCGCACGGGCCGACGAGGTGCGTCAGTAGGGGCAGTCGCCGGTGCAGGTGTGCGGCCGGCGGCCCCGACGTACACGCTCACTGGACAGCCCACCCAGCCCGTCTTCCGTCACATCCAGGGACCCTAGTAGGCGCCGTCCGCGAGGCGGAAGGCCAGCTCCGTACGCCACTTCTCCGGGTCCGGCTCCTCGGCAGGGTTCGTCAGGAAGCGCTCCAGCCGGCAGCCCCACCGGTCACCCGCCGATGTCGTGTCTCTGTCCCACCTCATTTCGTGCGCCTGGGCCCACTCCAAGAACTCACGGGTCACCGCGACGTCCGCGGTGCCGACGCAGACGGCGGTCAGATACCGGCCGCCCGGCAGCACGTCGGCGAACAGCCCGCTGTCCGGCGGTAGCTCCGGCGCCGCCGCCACCGGTACCCCGGCCTCCACCTGTAGCAGGTTCTTCATGTCGATCACGCGGTAGCGGAGAAAGGGCGGACCCGCCGGTGCGATCCCGAGCTCCGCCAGGCGGCCGATGACCCACGGCACACGGTCCGCGATCTCGTGGATGGTCTCCATGGTGACGCCGCGGGCGACCCCGACATACGGCTGCTCACCGCGTGCAGAGACAGCCGGCTCTTCAATCAGGTATGCGTTCATGACCTTGTAGACCGCTTCCGGCCTCCAAACTCATCGCTTGATCACGCCGAAGGCCGACAACCGCCGGTCAGCCCGGGCGTCGAGCGCCGACAAGGAGGCCGTCGGCACGTTGCCGGCCTCGGGCGACAGCGCGCCGAACACGGGGGCGGGAACGTCGCCTGCAAGAACGTGCAGACCTGCTACGTTCGGCGCCGATTCCAAGGTGCGGTGCGTACGGCCTTCCGTCCTGTGCGGATCGGATCAGTTGCCCGTTCGCATGCGACGCACTGTGCAGGCTCAGCCGGTCACGGCGATGGCGTCGCCATTCTCATCCCCTGTCGGTGAGTAGGCCACGCACGACAACCGTGCCTCCAGGCATGAGTGCGGGGGCCGGACGGCGAAGCCGTCCGGCCCCCGATCCGCAGCGAGTGCAGCACGGACAAATGAACCTCTCCGGTCGACGCACATCCAGTTCCGCACCGTTCGGGCTGGGATTCACTACAGCGCACGGGTCGCGTCAAGGACCGCGGCCCCGCCCGCGCGGTGAGGGCTCCGGCGGCGGGCGAGGTCGACTCAGGAAAGGCGGCTGTTTCAGCCGGTCTTGACGGGAGTCAGGGTGAATCCGTCGTTGGGCTTGCCCGCCAGGAGGTCGGCCAGCCCCCCGCTGAGGGCGTACGTCGTCCCGGCCGGCCCCGCGGTGACGTCGCTGGTGACCGGATCCGTCACGGTGTCGGTCACCGTCACCGTGGCTTCCTTCCAGCCGTCGCGGGACTCCACCCGATAGATCTGGGCGGGCTTGCCGGACAGCAGACCGCTGCTGACCGCCGTGATCGCCCCGTCCTTCTGGAGGCGTATCCCGGCCGTGGGTGCCCCCAGCGGTGCGGAGAGCTTCACCCGCTCCGCCTTCTCCGGGTGCCGGACGGGCACCCGTACGAGAGAGCCGTCGGCCATCGCGATGACCAACCGGTTTCCCTCCACCCACTCGATCGCCGACATCCCCACGTCGTTCAGGAAGTTGGGGATGTCCAGCTCGCCCTGGAGCAGGTCACTCCGCAGGAAGACCGACGCACGGCCCTTGGTGTCGATACGGAACACCGTCGGGGTCAGCTCGTCGACGGCGTAGGCGGTGCCGTCGGGCGCCACCGTCACGTCGGAGATCAGATGCTGCTTGCCGTCGAGCGCGATCGCCGTCAGACCCACGCACCAGTCCTGCTTCCCGGTGGTCAGGTCGTAGCTCCCCACACCGGCGATACGGAAGGGCGCGTCCTTCTTGGAACGCTCGGCGGTCCCGTAGTCCACGTTGCTGACCAGGACACGTCCACGCTCACGGTCGACACGAACAGCCTGCGCCGAGACCAGTTCCGGGTCGTCGATGAAGGTGCGCGCCTTTCCGTCCGGATGGACGGCGAAGACCTTGCCCTGCTTCAGCGAACCGGCGAAGAACGTCTTCGATCGCGCGTCGAAGCCGAGCGAGTGCGGGAACATGTCGGCGCCGAGGGCCTTGATGGGGCCGGCCGCCTTCTGCTTGCTCTCCTCGATCGCGGACTCCTTGGAGCTGGACACGGAGTCGGACGCGGATCTGCCGGAGGAGCTGTTGGCGGCGATCGCCGTGCCGGTGGCCGCAACAGCGACAATGACGGCGGCGGCGAGGGAGATCTTCAGCTTGGTCTTCTTCATTGTCCTTGTTTCCTTGGAGAGTTGGAGCCGGCGGGTACCGCGACGCAGCGCGTGCCGGAGCACCGGGAGACGAACGAGGAGGTGGGGGGCGCGGCCTCGGCGGCAGAAAGACGCGCCCGGCAGACGGCCTGGAGCGGTGCTGCGGCTCTCTCAGGCCGAACTGAACCCTTGGGCCGGGAACCGCCCAGGTGGTGGAGTTGGTGGAGTGGTCGGGTCAGGAGTGCATGGGAGGAACGACGCGTACCTCGGTTCGGGTGTCGGTGGCCGGCAGGAGGCTCTGGTTGAGCAGTTGCATTGCGGCCTGGTCGGCCGAGCCCGGTGCGGCCGTCGTCACCACCACCCGGATTCCCTGCCCACGGGGAACCGGGAGCGAGTGCTGAAGCACGTCCATCTCCCCGACCGTCGGATGGCGCATGCTGTACTCGGCCATGTCCCAGGCCCGTACACGGTGCTGGGCCCAGAGCGAGGCGAACTGCGGGCTCCTCATGGTCAACTCGCCGATGAGGGACGCCAGCTGCGGATCGTCCGGATACTCGCCGACCGCCTGCCGCAGCTTGCCCACCACATCTCGTGCCTTCCTGGGCCAGTCCACGTACAGGTCGCGTGTGTGGGCGTCCAGGAAAACCAGCTTGGCGGTGTTGGGCCGTGTGGCGGGTTGATCCGGGCTTTCCGGGGCCAGGTGCCCTGCGAACAGCGCGTGCCCGGGGCGGTTCCACATCAGGATGTCCGAGCGCCGGCCGAGGACGACGACAGGTGAGTCCCCGAAGGCATCGACCAGTTGGCGCACGGCAGCGGTGACCCGCTCGGCGGGAAGTCGGCGCCGGCCGGGCCGGGCGTCACCGGTCAAGGTGTGGAGATGGCGGCGTTCCGCGTCGTCCAGGCGCAGGGCCGTGGCCAGTGCGTCGAGCACCTGCGGGGAGGCGTTGAGCGACAGCCCCTGCTCCAGTCGGATGTAGTAGGCGACACTGACACCGGCCAACTGCGCAAGCTCCTCCCGCCGGAGTCCCGGCACCCGCCGCCGGTCGCCGTAGTCCGGCAGTCCCACGTCCCCCGGCTTCAACTGCGCCCGCCGGGTGGACAGGAACTCACCGAGCAGGGACGTGCCGTTCGTTCGGTCCTTCATGCGATCGAGTATGTCGAGACACCGCGGACATAGCCTGCTCCTACGAGTAGCAGACAGGAGACGACGAGCGTCGGCTGGCGGTTCGCTGTCCACACGGCGACTGGCTTGATTGGCAAGGGATCACGTGATGGCGCCCTTGTCCGTCGACACCGGGGCGTCGGGGCGATCGCCTAGCACGCGCTGCCGGCTGCCGACGGCATCAGCGGCCCGGCCGTCGCCGACCTGCGTCGGCGCCAGTACGCGTACGTCAGGATGCCGAGCATGGGACCCCACAGGACCAGAGGGACGTAGGAGGCGTAGAAGTAGACGGTCTCCCAGCCGCCGGCCTTGCCCGGGAAGTCGGCCGGCAGCGGATCGCCGTTGGTCTTGGACTGGGTGACCGTGGTGATGATCGCGATGACCGTGAAGACCAGGGTCAGGATCGTCGCCCCGATCGTGGCCGGGACGACCGCTGCGGCCGTCGGTACCCGCCGCCCACCCAATCCCGGCATCCAGCGTGGGAACACCTCACCCCAGCGGGCGACCAGCCCGACGGCCGTGAAGGCAAGGACCTCGGAGACGAGGGTGAGCAAGACGACGTAGCCGTTCATCGCCCAGTCCTCGATCGACCCGCCACGCTTGTCGGCGGCGAACAGCACGCCCAGGCGCCAGATCCCGGACGGGAGCACCACCAGCGGCACCGCGTAGGCGACCCGGCGGGCCCAGCGCGGCACCCCTGCCGCGGGCTCGTGCGCCGCACGCCACGCCCGAGGCAGGCGGCCCTCGCGGCGAGGCGTGTCTGCTGCTTCGCCGGTGATCGTGGTCGTGGTCGGCCTGGCCTGGAACATCTGCGCTCCTCACGTCCACGGGCCCGACCGGCCCGTGCGCTTCGAGACTCGCAGCAGGCAAGGCCGGCCGGGATCGCTCCACAGACCGAACAACCTCCGCCGGGCGGGCGAGCACGAATCCGGACGCTCCACCTCGGGAATGACGGGTCACCGGAGGACGACTCGACCGTGCGACCAGGTTCACTGGCAAGGAAGCCGAACGACTGCGTTCGCTGTCAAACGCCTGCATTCGATGACAGCGGACAGTCACAGAAGTTGAGCCAACCGACTTGGGGCAGCACCCGTAAAGGTGAAGGAATCGAACGAGGACGCCGACGCCCATGTCGTCACGGCTCGCTGAGGGACGCGCCCGACGGCTTGGCGGATGGCTCCGGTCAAACGTTCTGCTTCCGCGGGTGCAGGTCGAGTGTGATGTGCGGGTCGAGCGCGCGCAGGAAGTCGGGGGCGTCGAAGATCTCGCCGGCGGAGACGACGCCGACGGTCTTGGTGCGGCCGGTCAGGACGCGCTCGAGGCCCTCGGTGACGAGGGGCGCGGTGACGGCGTAGATGTCCTGACCTCTGGCCGTGGCCCGGCGTTCGGCTCCGCCCGAGCGGACGACGACGTCGACGAGGAAGGTCTGGTTCGAGCGCCCGCTCTCGTCGGCGGCGGTCGGGGCCGGCGTATGGGGGGCGGCGACGTCTCGGGCCGCCTCGACGGTCATGTAGGTGGTCACATCGGGGATGGAGAGGTGCTGGGGGACGGTGACGACGTCCGCCATCGTGAACTCCCCGATCACCGGCCGGGAGCCCAATGGTTCCGGGAAGGTCCACTCCAGGGTGGGCGCGGCGTCGGTGCGGTGCTCCCACTGTCCGCCGCTGTAGCGCAGGCGGTGGTCGCCGCGTCGCTCGCGGGAGACCGCGCCCGAGAGCCGGGTACCGGCGGTGGGGTGCCAGTTGCTGAGCGCATAGGCGATGTGTGCCTCGTCGGCCTCGGTCCAGTCGCCCATCGCAGCGGTGGCCAGCAGGTCGCCGAGGCCGCCGAAGAAGGCCATGGCCGGGACGATCACCGCTCCCGCGTCCCGGGCCCGCTCGCGGTAGTGGGCGAAGGTGTCAAGGTTGGCCTCAAGCTCGGCGGCCACGTCCAGGTAGGGGATCTTCGCGCGGAGCGCGGCCTCGATCACGGGGCCGATGGTCGATACGAAAGGGCCGGCGCAGTTGATGACCGCCGCCGCTCCCGCCAGGGCCCGGTCCAGCGAGGCCGGGTCGTCGACCGACGCCACCCGGGCCTCCAGCCCGTGCTCGTGGGCCAGCTCCTCCAAGGTCCGCGCATTGCGCCCGGACAGCACCGGGACGAACCCGCGCGCGGTCAGTTCCGCGACCACGAACCGCCCGGTGTGACCGTATGCGCCGAACACCGTCACCAGCTGACCTGACCCCATGAGACTGCTCCCTGCACTCGAACGCCCGCTGCGAGGTCGATCCGCCGCAGCCTGACATCCCCATCCTGTCCGTCCGGCAGCAGCCCGCACGAGTGTCGGAAACGACATGCCGCGTACAGTTTCGGACATGCCCGCTGTTGCACTGGCCGTCACCGACGGCATGCTCCACTACGAACTGTCCGTGGCCGTCGAGGTCTTCGGAGCCGACCTGACCCACATCGTGGACCCCTGGTACGACTTCTCCCTCTGCGGGAGCGGTCCGGTGCACGTCGGCCGCTTCCGCCTGGAACCCGACCACGGACTCGACCACCTCGCGCACGCGGACACAGTGATCGTCCCTGGCTGGGCCGACACCGACCGCGACCCGCCCGCCGAGCTGGTCGAGGCGGTGCGTGCGGCCCACGCGGCCGGTGCCCGCGTGGCCTCACTGTGCACGGGCGCCTTCGTCCTGGGCGCGGCAGGACTGCTCGACGGCAGGCGCGCCACCACACACTGGGCCCACACGCGGGAACTGGCCCGACGCCACCCGGCGGCCACCGTCGATCCGGACGTCCTGTACGTCGACGACGGCGACGTCCTCACCTCCGCGGGCAAGGCCGCCGCCATGGACCTGTGCCTGCACCTGGTCCGCCTCGACCACGGCTCGGCCGACGCCAACAAGATCGCCCGACGCCTGGTCGTCCCACCCCACCGCGACGGCGGCCAAGCCCAGTTCATCGCCACCCCCCTCCCCGCCCCAGGCAACCACCCGCTGGGCGAGCTCTTCCCATGGGCGCTGGAGCGGCTGGACCAGCCGCTGACCGTGGAGGACCTGGCCCGCCGGGCCCGCATGAGCTCACGCCACCTCGGCCGCCACTTCAAGCGCCTCACCGGCACCACGCCACTGCAATGGCTCCACACCCAGCGCATCCGCCACGCCCAGGAACTGCTGGAGACCACCGACGCCACCGTGGACACCATCGCCGCAGCCACCGGCATGGGCACCGCCATCACCTTGCGCCGCCACTTCCACCGCAGCGTCGGCGTCCCACCCGACGCCTACCGCCGCACCTTCCGTCCCTGACTGAAGGAGTAGTTCCAAGACCCCGGCGGCCAATCGAACAGCGCCAAGGCACGGTGCCGTCCGAAATGGTGATTGAAGGCTGCCAAACTCGCGAAAATCGCCAACACGGCCGCCATGGAGCATTTCAGGACGATCGAGCGAGAGCTGCTATGAAGATCAACAGTCACGGAGCGTGGATGCTCCACAGAAGTTGAGCCAGAACCCGTTCTCACGAACAGAGCCACAAGGACCTTCGCACATGGGGGACCTGGCGGTCGGCCTCGACAACGACACTCGGTGGAGCGACATGTAGGAGCGGGCCGCCGACGAATCCACCGACTACGTCTCAGAGGTGCGCAGAGTGATCGAGCAGGGGCTTGTCCGACGTCCTCCGGTGACCAGGGCGCCTCCGCGCCGGCTCTGGTGCTCGTCCTCTCTCCCGGACGGCCAGGAGCTCACCGCCCGGTTCTGGTCCAGACGCCAACTGTTCAACGGGTGGGCGTACTTGGTTGGTCTGCCGGTCCACAGCAACAGCCTGGACGGGGCCGTGGAGGCGTCGGAGTACCGGGCGCGCGTCCGGGCGTTCGACGGGTGTCTGGCGTCTCGTACGACGCCGTTCCGACCGAGCGCTGCCGCCGCCTTCGCCGGTACGCGAGGCCCTGGGCCTCGTCAGCCGTCCGGCTGGGTCACCGTGAGCGCGGGCGGGAGCCGCGGTGCCGGCAGCCGGACCGTGCTCCACGCCCAGGACTGCGTCGAAGCCCCGCCGCCCGTGCACGTGTTGTCTCTGGAAGAGGCCCTGAACGTTGCGGAACGACCCGCCACTCGGCTCTGCGTGCTGTGCTGTGCGGCTCAGGAACTAAAGCCCATGCTGCGCGGGTTCGACCACATCGGCGCGAAACTGAATCTCCACCCGTTCGAGTGAGGGAGTTCCGGTGCTGCCCATCTAGGGGTGTCTTGTCGATCAGGCCGGATCAGGGAGCGGGGTCTGGTGCGTGCGATCGCAAGGCGGAGGAGGGAGGCATGGCGGAGCCATGCCTCCCTCCTGCGCTGTCAACGCGGCGAACGTGCGTGCCAGGGACCGCGAGCCCGGCAAGATCGG
>NZ_JAAPBF010000040.1 GCF_022695985.1 Streptomyces sp. NP-1717
GACTTCGAGGGACAGAGCGCCGAGTTCCCCTGGCCGGACATCCAGAGCGTGCACTCGAAACCGGGCGGCGGCCACCGGCTCATGGTGGCCGTCGTGCTGCCCGGCGGGAAGTTCTACGAGTGCGTGGTGAAGGCACGCAACCGCGTGACGCTGGAGCAGTGGTTCCGTGAACTCGGCCACGTGCTCCACGTCTACCTCGGCAGCCGGGACAACCCCGGTTCCTGGACGCCCTGAGCGACACCTCTCCCCGGCGGAAACGGAACCGAGACCGCCGGACCTCTTGCGCGATCTTCGCCGTACGGCTTTGGTGACCCGAGTCACTTACGGGGACGAGTGTGGAGGTCGACGCATGGCAGATATCACCGACAGCGGAACGGACGCCGCCAAATCGCGGCCACGCAAGTCGAGTTGGAGGTACATCGGCCCCGGCATCGTCGTGGCCGCGACCGGTGTCGGAGCCGGCGACCTGGTCGCCACCCTCATCGCGGGCAGCAAGTTCGGCTACACGCTGCTCTGGGCCGCGGTCATCGGCTGCGTCGTCAAGATCTCCCTCGCCGAGGCCGCCGGCCGCTGGCATCTCGCCACCGGCCGCACCCTGTTCGAGGGCTGGCGCAGCCTCGGTCAGTGGACCACGGTCTACTTCGCGATCTACGTGGTGGTCTGGGGCTTCGTCTACGGCGCGACCGCCATGTCGTCGAGCGCCCTGCCGATCGTGGCGCTCTTCCCCGACGGCCCCGGTCTGAAGACCGTGGCGGTGATCACGGGCCTGGTCGGACTGGTCTTCGTCTGGTTCAACCAGTACGCCGTCTTCGAGAAGGTCATGACGGTTCTGATCGGCATCATGTTCGTCGTGGTCGTGTACGTCGCGATACGCGTCGCACCCGACATCGGCGCGAGTTTCGCCGGTCTCCTGCCGGTGCTGCCCGACGGCTCGCTGCTCTACACACTGGGACTGATCGGCGGTGTGGGCGGCACGATCACCATGGCCGCGTACGGGTACTGGGTCAACGCCAAGGGCTGGACCGACTCCGGCTGGATGAAGGTGATGCGGCTGGACAACCGCGTCGCCTACATCACCACCGGCATCTTCGTCGTCGCGATGCTGATCGTCGGCGCGGAGCTGCTGCACTCCTCGCAGATCGCCCTCACCAAGGGCGATCAGGGTCTGGTGGATCTCGGTGTCATCCTGGAGGAGCGCTTCGGCGCCACGACGGCGAAGCTCTTCCTGATCGGCTTCTTCGCCACGTCCTTCTCGTCGCTGATCGGCGTGTGGCACGGCGTTAGTCTGATGTTCGCGGACTTCGTGGAGCGCTGGCAGCTGGACCGTAAGGGCGTCGCCGCCGACGAGGGAACGGTGGGCGAGGTCGCGGCGGGCAGGCGTGAGCGGTCGGTGCCGTTCAGGGCGTATCTGCTCTGGCTGACGTTCCCGCCGATCTCGCTGCTCTTCCTCGACCAGCCGTTCGGCCTGGTCGTGGGCTACGGCGTGCTGGGCGCCTTCTTCATGCCGTTCCTGGCGCTCACACTGCTGTGGCTGCTCAACTCCTCGCGTACGCCGGCGGAATGGCGCAACGGCAAGCTGAGCAACACCATGCTCGCCGCCGGCGGGCTGCTGTTCGTCGTCCTGTGCGTGCAGCAGGTGCGGGACCTGCCGTGGTGACCCGGGCTTGAGAACACACGGTGGCGCCGTCGGGATCCGACGGCGCCACCGGTCTGTGGGGGGTGGTCCGGGGTGTCGCTCCTGGGCTACGGCAGGCCGTGCACGTGCGGGCCGACCGCCTTGGACCAGGCGTCGCCCGCCGTCGCGTCCCAGTTGGTCGACCAGGCCATCGCGCCGCGCAGGCCGGGGTAGGTCTTGTCGGGCTTGAAGCTGCCGCAGTTGGTGCCCTGCGTCAGACAGTCCAGCGCGTCGTTGACGACGGCGGGGTCGGTGTAGCCGCCGCCCGCCGCGCTCGGCGAGGCCGGCAGGCCGAGGCCGACCTGGGAGGGGTCGAGGCCGCCTTCGAGCTGGATGCAGGCGAGGGCGGTGAGGAAGTCGACCGTGCCCTGGGAGTAGACCTGGCCGTCGCAGCCGAGCATCGATCCGCTGTTGTAGTACTGCATGTTGACGACCGTGAGGATGTCCTTCACGGCCAGCGCCGTCTTGAAGTACTCGTTGGACGTCGACTGCATGTCGATGGTCTGCGGCGCCATCGTCAGGACGAAGCCGTCGCCCGCCTGGCTGGCGATCGACTTCAACGCCTGCGTCATGTACGTGGAGTTGAGGCCGTTCTCCAGGTCGATGTCGACGCCGTCGAAGCCGTACTCGTCCATCAGCGCGGACACGGACTCGGCGAAGGCGTTCGCCGACGCCTCGTCGTTGACCGAGACGGTGCCCTTCTCGCCGCCGATCGAGATGACGACCGACTTGCCCGCGGCCTGTTTGGCGGCGACGTCGGCCCTGAACTGCTCGTCGGTGTAGCCGCCGAGACCGGCCGAGTCGAGCGTGAAGTCGACCTGCCCGGCCGTGCCGGTGGCGTCCGCGAACGCGACGGCGATGATGTCGTAGTCGTCCTGGACCTCGGCCAGCGTCTGGACGGTCGCGCCGTTGTCGAAGTTCTGCCAGTAGCCGGTCACGGCGTGGGCCGGTACGGCGGCGGGTGCGGCGGCAGCGGCCGACGCGGGCTCGTTCGCGGCGTTGGCCGCGGGTACGGCCAGTGCGGCGACGGCGAGAACGCCTGCCACCGCGAGGACTTTGAGCGTGCGGGGGGTGCGGGATCGCGCTTTCCTGGGCACTGCATGGCCTCCGTGGGGGGAGATGTGGGGGTGGTACGGAACGGTGGCCACCGTTTGAACCACCAAACTGGTCCAGACCATTGGCCTTGTCAAGGGCCTGGACACGATGGGCCGTCTTCGGTCCGGCAAACGCAGCAGCGCCGCCGGGGGAGCGGCGGCGCTGCTGGTCCGTGTGTGGGGGTGCGTGAGGGTGATGACGGCAGAGCGTGAGGGTGACTACGGCAGTGCGTGGACGTGCGGCCCGACCGCGTTCGACCAGGCGTTGCCGGCCGTCGCGTCCCAGTTGGTGGACCAGGTCATCGCGCCGCGCAGCGACGGGTAGGTCTTCGACGGCTTGAAGTTGCCGCAGTTGGTGCCGCGCGTCAGGCAGTTGAGGGCGTTGTTGACGATGGTCGGGGAGACGTAACCGCTGCCCGCGCCACGGGTCGAGGCGGGGACCCCGAGGCCGACCTGGGAGGGGTCGAGGCCGCCTTCGAGCTGGATGCAGGCGAGGGCGGTGAGGAAGTCGACGGAGCCCTGGGAGTAGACCTGGCCGTCGCAGCCGAGCATCGAACCGCTGTTGTAGTACTGCATGTTGACAACCGTGAGGATGTCCTTCACGGCCAGCGCCGTCTTGAAGTACTCGCTGCCGGTCGACTGCATGTCGATGGTCTGCGGCGCCATCGTGAGCACCATGCCGGAGCCGGCCTTCGCCGAGAGCTGCCGCAACGCCTTCGTCAGATAGGTGGAGTTGATGCCGTGTTCGAGGTCGATGTCGACCCCGTTGAAGCCGTACTCCTGCATCAGCGCGTAGGTGCTGTTGGCGAACGCCGTGGCGGAGGCGTCACTGTTGATCGTGACGTTGCCCTTCTCGCCGCCCACCGAGATGATCACGGACTTGCCGGCGGCCTTCTTCGCGGCGACGTCGGACTTGAACTCGGCGACCGAGGAGTAGCCGACGGCCGGGTCGAGGTTGAAGACGATCTGTCCGGGTGTGGCCGTCGAGTCGGCGAACGACACGGCGATGATGTCGAACTGGGACTGTACGTCGCGGAGTTTCTGGACGGCCGCGCCGTTGTTGAAGTTCTGCCAGTAGCCGGTCAGCGCGTGCCTCGGCACCGAGGGCCCGCCCGGATCGCCGCCGCCCGGCGAGGTCCGGCCGCTGACGGCCGCGGACTTCGCGGACTCGCCGGCCGCGTTGGTCGCCGACACCTGGAACTGGTACGAGGTGGCCGCCGCCAGTCCGGTCACGGTCGCCGAAGTCCCGGTCGCCGTCTGGACCTTCGTACCGTCGCGGTAGATGTTGTAGCCGGTCGCGCCGCTCACCGCGTTCCAGCTCAGCGCGACCGACGAGGCGGTCACGGCGCCGGTGGCGAGCCCGGCGGGAGTGCCCGGGGCCTGCGGGTCGGGGTCGCCGCCCCCGCCGCCGTCCGGCCCGAAGACGGACAGGTCGTCGACGAGGTACGCGCTCTGGCCGTACCAGCCGTGCGTGTAGACGGTCACCGCACGCGTGTTGGCGCCGGTCCTGAAGGTCGTGGTGAGCTGCTTCCAGCCGCTCTCGCCGGGCGTCCAGGTCGACACGTCGGTCGTCCCGGTGCCGCTGGCCCCGAGATACGCGTACCCGCCCTGCACCCACGCGCTGAGCGTGTAGGTGGAGTTGGGCTGCACGGCCACGGACTGCGAGCACCTGGCGTTGTCCTGCCCGGCGGGCGTGCCCTTCAGCGCGCCGGCCCCGCTCCGTACGGGAGACCCGACGACGGCCCCGCTCCCGCCGGAACAGGACCAGTTGGCGAGTCCGGCCTCGAAGCCGGCGTTCTTGGCGACATTGATGTCGGCGGCCTGCGCGACGCCGCCCATCCCGCCCACACTCAGGGCCCCGGCGGCCATGACGGCCACCACTCCTCCCAGCCAACTCCGCGAGCGGCCGGGCCGGTTGCCGGTGTCGCCGCTGCCGCCAGGTCTGCGTCTGCCGTCGGGTACACGTTCCACTTGATGCCTCCGCTGGGGATGTCGGGTTGGAGGTACGGATCAGGAACGGTGGCCACCGCCAGGCCCGGGACAGGACCTGGCGTAAAAATGGTCCAGACCATTCGAGTTGTCAATACCTCCGACACGACATCCCCTGCGAAGGGACCCGGAGCTGACGGAACGGGCTACTCGTCCTGGAGCCGTTCCGCCGCGTAGCCCGCCACCACACCCACCACCAGGACCGCGTTCGACATGAGGACGCCCTCCGCCTCCAGGTTCCGCCACTGCAGCACCATGTTCAGCGCCTGCGCCGCCACACCGACCGTGAAGACCGCCAGGACGTGCTGGGTCTTGGAGTCGCGGAACGGGTCGCGGTGGAACCTGCCCGCCGCCCACGTCGCGAGCGCTATGCAGACCGCGTTCGGGATGTGGATCAGCATCAGTCTGCCGTTGAAGGTCTCCAGGTTCTCCGAGGTGGCCAGGTGATCGTTGACCAGCGTGGTCTGCAGGTACTCCGTCAGGAGCAGGACGACGATGCCGGCCGCCCAGGCGCGTGCGAGCGCGAACACCGCCGCTCCGCGTCCCTCTTCCCGCTGGGCGGACGCCCCCGGGTAGCCGTACCTCGTCATCGCCAACCGCCTCCTCAGTGCTCGTGCTGTGCGGCCGGGGGCGGGAACCTGAATCCCGCCCTCTCAGACCACCGTGAAAAGAAGAACCGCCGCGAAGCCGGCCGCCGCCAGCCCGCAGCCCACCACCAGCAGCCCGTACTGGAGCACCGGCGACCAGTTGCCGCGGGACGCGACCGTCGCCGTGCGTTCCGGTGCCGCCGGGTCGTACGTCACCGTGACCGGGTCGCCGACACGAATCGAGCGGCTCGCCAGGTCCTCGAACTCGATCTGGCGGCCGTCCGGCAAACGAAAGGTAAAGAAGTACTGCCGTGCGTCGGACCGGTTGTACGGCTCCTGCTCGATCCGCACGCAGACACCTTCTGCCCGAATGCCCTTTCGCAGTGCCCGATTCACGCCCGAAAGGCGACGCGCGTAGTGCGTTGCCAACCAGCCGAAAAGCAGAATCATGCCGCCGAAGAAAAGGTAATCACCGCCCGGAACAACCATTGCCGGCCGCCTATTCGACCGTGATCGAGTCGATGATCTTCTTCAGGTCGCCGTCGCCGAGCTTGCCCTTGACGGCGTCGATCCGTACCGCGAATGTCTTGTCGTCCGCGTCCAGCCCCGCGATGATCACGCCGTCGACCCGGGTGCCCGCCTTCGGGTCGAGCGCCCCGCCCGGAGTCCCCGACCCGGAGCCGGCGGCCGAACCCTTCTGGGTGAATTCGAAGTTGATCCGCCGGGCCTCCTCCTCGCCGTCCGGGCCGGAGACCGTGATCTCCTCCTGCTTCCCGAGCGTCGAGCCCAGCGCGACCCCCGCCTCCGCGCCGATCGCCGCCTCCTCCACCGAGTCGGCGTCCGTGAAGTCGAGCTGCACGGTGATCATGCCGATGGTCCCGCTGTCGTCCGCCAGCGTCGCCGCCGCCGCGTTGTACTTGCTGCGCTCGGCGGCGCTCTGCGCCTCGAACGCCGGCGGGTGCGCCACCGTGACGGCCGGGGTCTTGAGCGTCCCCCAGCCCTCCGGCACCGTGCCGCTCTTCGCCTCCGTGCCGCACCCTGCCGCGAGCAGGAGCGTCGCCAGCGCGGCGGACGCGGTCGCGAGGGCCGTCCGTCCGGCCGGCCCGGCCGTCTTGTCTCTCGTCTTGCCGTCGTTGCTGCTCATGGCGTGTGTGCTCCTGTCCCCGGGATCAGTTCGCACAGTAGCTGTACGGGACATAACTGCGGTTGTCCCCCTGCGGCGCACCCAGGAACTGTGCGTCGTTGAGGTTCTCCTCCTTCTTCTCGGTGGAGACCGAGAAGCCGAAGCTCAGACCCAGATTCAGTTCGAATCCGTACTCCGCGGCCTCGGTCTGGCCGGTGTAGGTGTTCTTGCTGGACAGGCCCTCGTCGAAGAGGAGCTGCCCGAACGGGTCGTCCGCGCCGGGCCGCTTCGTCGGCGCGTGGTCGTCGAACATGTAGGCGAACGGGGCTCCGTTGTCACCGGTGCCGTCGAGCCACTCCTGCGCGATCGCCCGCTGCTTGGCGCCCTCGGCGCCCGGCTTCAGGACGATGGAGTTGGTGACGACCTCGATACCGCTCTCGTTGTCGGTGCCCTTCGCGCTGCCGCTGCCGCCGCGCTTGTCGCCGTCCTTCTTGCCGTTGTCCCCGCCGACCGAGACGCCGTCCTTCGTGGCGCCCTTCTCGACCGTGCGTGTCATGTCGATACGCAGCAGCTCACCGGTCGTCTTGTCGTGGCTGACCGTGATGGTGCCGGTCTGGGTGTTGGTCGCGCTCGACTCGCCGCTGATGGGCCCGGCCTCGTAGCCGACCTTGCCCGTGTACTCGATGGCCGCGCTGTACGTGTACGACTTGAGGTTGCGGTAGTTGTTGTCGGTCCAGGTCACCTCGGGCGAGAACTTGAAGCTGCCGCCGAGCGTCGCGCCGAGCTTCTTCTCGTCGCCCGCCGACAGCTTCATACCACCGGCGGCGCTGGCCTCCAGGCCGACCTTGCCGTAGCTGATGTGCCGGTTGCCGAGCTTCTCGTCGATGCGCTTGCGGAGCTGCTCCTCCTCGTACATCGGACCGCTGTTGAAGAGGTAGGCGATGCTGTTGCCGAGCCCGCCACCACGCGAGTTGGCGTGCCGGTTGGCCAGCTCGTACGTCTTGAGGTCCTCGATGTCCTCGCGGAACTTGGCCGCGTCCTCCTCGCTGTCGAAGACCCAGGTGTCCCCGTTGGTCACCTTGATCCCCGCACCGAGCTCGACCTTGTCCGAGCCGAACTTGCCCACCTTGGCGCCGGGCTTCCAGTCCTTCTTGGCGGCGACGGACGCGGCGTCGGTGAAGGTCATCATCACCTGCTGGTCCTGGTCGTCGACCTTGCCGTCCTTGTTCACGTCGTTCTTGGACTGGAACGTCTGCTGCTGGAAGCCGTACTCCTCGCCCCACTCGATGAACAGCAGCTTGCCCTTGGCGCCCGCCTTGTCGCTGATCGAGGAGATCTGGCAGAGCGGCGGCTCGTAGTCGGCGTCCGTCTTCGGCGCGGCCTGGCTCCCCTTGCCGCCGCCGGGTGTGCACGGTCCGAACGTGACCAGGCACTTCAGCTGGTCGGCGATGGTCCCGTCGACACCGGTACCCACCAGTGCCCCCGCGACGGCCGCGACGACCACCACCATGCCCACGTACTCGGTGGCGGAGGTGCCGCGGTCCCCCCGCGGACCTCCTCTTGCCCCTCGTACCGGCTCCCGTCTCATCCGACCGTCCCCCTCGGTGGACCGCACAGCTCTTACGTATGCGGAATCGGATTCGGAGCGTACGGAGGGGCCGGACCCGGTGGCGTGGGTCCGTGGACCCAACCCGGACCCAAAGAACACCAGTTGCCTGGTGGGTGCTGTTCGGGTCGGCTACTTTCAAGTTCAAATGAAACATGGGTTAACGCCTGACTGCTTCGCCCGATTTTGGTGGTGCCTACGATGTGGGGGCCGCACCACCGACATCGGTGAGGTGTTCTCTGCGCCCTAAGTCGTGGATAAAGTGCTGAGCAGTAGTTGAAGCTGTTTCGAAGCGGAAGTGCGCGGAAGGGCTGCGACCAGCTGTACCCAGCAGGAGAGAGAACCGCGGTCACCGGAACTCCGGCGGCCGAGCTGAACGGGGATCCAGGTGTCAACCGCCATAGCTGTCACCAGTCATGATCTGGTGCTGCCACCGACCGACCAGCAGACGCCCACGGCGGCCCTGCTGCAGGCGCCCGATGCCCAGCCGCTGGAGGCTGCGCTCGCGGACATGCAGGTTCTGGTGGAGCAGCACGGTTATGTCGTCGCGCTCTACCCCGCCTCCATCCCGGTGGCGCACGAGCGGCGGCTGCACACCGTCCGCTCCGTCCTGGAGAGCGACCGGATCGCCCTCCTCAAGCTGGATCTTCCACCGCTCGGCCTCGCCGTACTCGTGCGGCAGCTGCGGCAGTTGTCGATCTGCGACTTCAGTGCCGGGGTCGTCGCCTCGGCGGCCCGGCTGCTCTCCCACTACATCCACGCGGGCGCGCTCCTCAACTCGGTCACCAAGCTCGACCGGGTCCCGGTCAGTCTCAAGTCGCACGCCAAGTCCTGGGTGCCGGGCTCACAGTTCGGCGTCCTCGCCAACCCCGAACCCCAGTTGATCAAGATCGGGACCGGTGACCTCACCGGCCCCGAATTCGGCACGCAACTGCTGGTGGGAAAGGGACAATTGCAATCGGACTGGGTGACCGCGACGCTCGCGCCGGCCTGGAAGGTGCAGGGAGTACAGGAGATGGCACTCCTCGCGGACTCCCCCCGCTGGTGGGGAACGCCCAAGATGGTCGAATTCGCCGCCTTCCTGCCCGATATCTCCGTTCTCTACCAACTGGTTTCATCCGTCCGGCGAGAGGTGTGTTCCTGGTGCGGTCTCGAACTCATCGGTGATCGTTGCGGGTTCTGTTCGGCCCCGCTGGCCACCGCTGAGAACCAAACGCACGGTTCAGGTGTCCTGAATCAAGGAACACCAACGCGCCACGGGTCGTAACCCGCCTGCCAGGCGGTCCGTACGGACCGCGGGCGCGGCCGGCACCGCGCGGCGACCGCCGACCCCGTACCTGTGTCCGCCCCGTCAGTCCCCGTCCCACGTCTTCGAACGAGGTTGTCCCGCTCATGAATTCACGGCAACGCCGCGGCATCATTCTTCTGCTCCTCTCGGTCCTCTGCGCCTTCGGCGCCTTCGCCGGCGTGCTCTCGGTGATCAGCGACGTGAATTCGAAGGTCGGACCCGAGGTGGCCGCGTACCGGCTGAAGGCGGACGTCGCCCCCTACACGGCGCTGGAGGAAGGGCAGTTCGAGAAGATAGAGATGCCGAAGCGCTGGCTGTCCGACAACGCGGTCACCGACCTCGCGGTCGTCAACGGCAAGATCGCGGTCACCCAGCTCAAGAAGGGATCGCTGCTCCAGGACGACATGATCGTCAAGCGCCCGGCGCTCGCCAACGACGAGCAGGAGATCGCGATCATGATCGACGCCGCGACCGGCGTCGCGGGCAAGATCAACGCGGGCGACCTGGTCAACATCTTCGCCACCTTCTCCGCCGAGAACGAGGGCGCCAAGGCGCAGTCCCGCATCATCGTCCCCAACGCCAAGGTCATCGACGTCGGTTCGCTGACGCCGCTGGAGCCCAAGGAGGACGACCGGGGCAGCAACACCGGACCGCGCTCGGCCGTTCCGATCACCTTCGCCCTCAAGACCAAGGACGCCCAGCGCGTCGCCTACGCCGAGTCCTTCGCACAGCACGTACGCCTCGCCCTGCTTCCCGACGACAGCCCCACCACGCTGCGCCCCGGGGAGAGCACCTACACCCTCGAAGGGGACAAGTGAGGGACGAATGACGACCAGAATCCTTCCGGTCGTCGGTGATGCCGACGCCGCCAGATCCATCACCACCCTGCTCAGCCAGCTCCCGGACGCGGAGCCGGCCGGGCCGGTCGGTGACTCGACCTCGCTGATCGACACGCTGGCCAGGCTGGCCACGGAGTCGATCGACGAACTGCCGGAAGTGGTTCTGGTACATGAGCGGATCGGCCCCGTTCCGGCTCTTGAGCTGATCCGGGAGGTGGCCCTGCGCTTTCCCGCGGTCGGGGTCATCCTGGTCACCGCCGACGCGAGCCCCGGCCTCTTCTCGGCCGCGATGGACTCGGGCGCGCGCGGGCTGGTCGGCCTGCCCCTCTCGTACGAGGAACTCGCCCAGCGCGTCCAGGCCGCCGCGGCCTGGTCCGTGGGCGTACGGCGCCATCTCGGCCACGGCGGCGACGTGTTCACCGGCCCCGGCGGCACCGTCGTCACGGTCAGCGGGGCGAAGGGCGGCGTCGGCACGACCGTCGCCGCCGTCCAGCTCGCCCTCGCCGCCAAGGCGTCGGGCATGACGGTGGCCCTCGCCGACCTGGACCTCCAGGCCGGCGACGTCGCCTCCTACCTGGACGTGCAGTTCCGCCGCTCGATCGTGGACCTCGCCACCATCCAGGACATCTCGCCCCGCGTGCTCCAGGACGCGGTCTTCACCCACCACACCGGCATGGGCCTGCTGCTCGCGCCGGGCGAGGGGGAGCGGGGCGAGGAGATCAACGACCGCTCCGTACGCCAGATCGTCAGCGCGCTCCGCAACCGCTACGAGGTCGTGATCATCGACTGCGGCACGCAGACGACGAGCGCGAACGCGGCGGCGATCGAGATGGCCGACACCACGCTGCTGCTGACCACACCGGACGTGGTGGCGGTACGGGCGGCCAAGCGCATGGTCAAGCTCTGGGACCGGCTCCAGATCCGCAAGGCGGAGGAGACGACGATCGTGGTGAACCGCTACATGCGGAACACCGAGATCCAGCCTCCGCTCATCGAGAAGATCACCAGCACCAAGGTGTCCCGGGTGGTCATCCCGGCGAACTTCAAGGAACTGCACGCCGCGGTCGACGCGGGCAGGATGCAGGACCTGGAGTCCAAGTCGACGGTGAAGCAGGCGCTCTGGGGGCTCGCGGGGGAGCTGGGACTGGTGAAGACTCCCGAAGGGGCGGAGAAACAGGGGAAGTTCAAGGGAGACCGGGGGTCGGTCGGGATGCGACGCGGACGATCGAAATGACCGCACGACGCCAGGGAAGTCCGCATGGCCGACAGGGCCGACGAGACCAGGGGGCACGTTGAACCATGAGCAATCCAGGAACAGACGCGCTGGACGAGGGGGGAGCGGTGACCGGGACACTCGGTGACGCAGCACGGCGCCGCACCGGCCTGCGCCGGGAACGCGTGCGAGACGACAGCGGCCAGACCGCGGTCGAGTTCACCGGCCTGGTCCCGATCATCCTGGCCACGGCGATCCTGCTCTGGCAGGCCACGCTCGTCGGCTACACGTTCTCTCTCGCGGGCAACGCGGCCGACGAGGCGGTACGCGCGGCGACGGT
Organism: Streptomyces sp. NP-1717; assembly: GCF_022695985.1. Classification (GTDB taxonomy): domain Bacteria; phylum Actinomycetota; class Actinomycetes; order Streptomycetales; family Streptomycetaceae; genus Streptomyces. The sequence goes on from NZ_JAAPBF010000040.1 coordinate 11,755, forward strand.
GGCGGTTCCGGGCACACGTCTGTCGGAGTGCACGGCCGCTGTGAACGAGGATCTGCCCGACGCGTGGGACATCGGGAAGATCGACTGCTGGGCCGACGGTGACGTGGTCAAGGCAAAGGTCAAGCTCAACATCCCGGTCATGTTCCCGGGCTTCAACGTCGACGTCGACGTCACCGGTGACGCCGTCGCGGTGAGGGAGAGCTGAGACATGGTGAACCGAATGCTCCGTGGCGAGCACTCCGCACGCGGTGACAGGCGCGACAAGGGCCAGGCGTCCATAGAGTTCGCGGGTGTCCTCTTCATCCTGCTCATCGCCGGCCTGGCGGCGGTACAACTGGGCCTCGTCGCCTACTCGATCCAGCAGGCGGGTACGGCCTCCCGGACCGCCGCCCGCGCGGCTTCCCAGCACGACGTCCAGTGGGAGCAGGTCGGACAGTCCTCGGTGAGTGACTGGCTGGCCGACGGCACCGACTTCCAGCGCTTCCCCGGGACGGAGGAGGTCCGGGTCGAAGCCAGGGTCGAGGTCCCGTCGATCATTCCGCTGTTCGACTTCGACGACGCCAAGAGGAGCACCACCATGCCCATGGACTGACGTCCGACCGGCCTCTCACCGCACCCGGATCACCGGAGACGGCACGCACCACCAGAGCACCGCATCAGCATCACCTGGGAGTTGAGGACATGAGCCTGAGGGCGCGCATCAACAGCCCCGAGCCGACCAACGGGCGCAGCGAAGAGAGCCTGCTCGTCGGTGTCTACCGGGCCAAGCTCCTCGAGGAGATCGACCTCGCGGAGATGTCCGCCCTCGCCACTGCCGAGCGCCGGGCCAGGCTCGAACGCGTACTGGGCCACATCATCAGCCGCGAGGGCCCCGTGCTCTCCTCCGGCGAGCGCTCCCAGCTGATCCGCCGCGTCGTCGACGAAGCCCTCGGCCTCGGCATCCTGGAACCCCTGCTCGAAGACGCCTCCATCAGCGAGATCATGGTGAACGGCCACGAGCAGGTCTTCGTGGAGCGCGGCGGACGGCTGGAAATGCTGCCCATGCGGTTCGCCTCCAACGAGCAGCTGATGCAGACCATCGAGCGCATCGTCTCCACCGTCAACCGCCGTGTGGACGAGGCCAATCCGATGGTGGACGCGCGGCTGCCGTCCGGTGAGCGTGTCAACGTCATCATCCCGCCGCTGTCCCTGAGCGGGCCCATTCTCACGATCCGGCGCTTCCCGCGCGCGTTCACGCTCCCGGAGATGATAGGACTGGGCTCGCTGGACGAGCAGATGATGATCCTGCTGTCCGGCCTGGTCAGGGCCAAGTTCAACGTGATCGTCTCCGGAGCGACCGGTACCGGCAAAACGACGCTTCTCAACGCCCTGTCCGGGCTCATCCCCGACGGCGAGCGCATCGTCACCATCGAGGACTCCGCCGAACTCCAGCTCCAGCAGCAGCATGTGATCACACTGGAGACGCGTCCCTCCAACGTGGAGGGCAAGGGCCAGGTCACCATCCGCGACCTCGTCCGCAACTCCCTGCGTATGCGGCCCGACCGCATCATCGTCGGTGAGGTCCGTGGCGGCGAGACGCTCGACATGCTCCAGGCGATGTCCACCGGTCACGACGGCTCGCTCGCGACCGTCCACGCCAACAGCGCCGAGGACGCGCTGATGCGACTCCAGACCCTGGCCTCCATGTCGGAGGTCGAGATCCCCTTCGTGGCGATCAAGGACCAGATCAACAGCGCCGTCGATGTGATCGTCCAGCTGACCAGGCACGCGGACGGCTCCCGCCGTATCACCGAGATCGCCATCGTCGACTCCCACGGCCGGGAGGAGTACCGGATCGTCTCGGTCTGCCGCTACATCGCCCAGCCCATGGCCGCGGACGGACGGATCCACGGTCACTTCGAGTACTACCCGATGCCCCGCCGGGTCGCCGAGCGCCTCTACATGAAGAGCGAACCGATTCCGCCGGCCTTCGGCGTCGCGGAGTCCGAGGAGCAGCTCGCCCTCCGTAAGGCAGCGGCGTGATGTCCGCCCCCGACGACTGTCCCTGCCCACCGCTCACCCAGAAGGTCCCCGCACGACATGGATAATCTCCCGCTCCTGACGATAGGCATCACGCTTCTCACGTGTGTGCTCGCCGTCATCGGCGTGCACGTCTACTCGTCGGGCAAGGCCCAACGCGAGGCGCTCGTCGAGCGAATGTCCCACACGGGGCAGATAACGGCGGTCGGCCGACGCCGCCGCTTCCGAGGGCTCGACCGTCGCCTGCGCACGACCGGCATCGGCAAGCGCATCGAGAGGAAGATCGCGGTGACCGGCCTCGATCTGACACCGGGCGAATACGTCGTGTACGTCGTGGCCGGTCTTCTCGGTCTCTACTTCGTCATCGGTGCCATCTTCGCCTCGTTCTTCGGGGCGCTCGCGGCACTCGCCGGTCTCTGGGGCGGCAACGCGTTCCTGAACTGGCAACGTGTCAAGCGGACCGAGGCCTTCATCAACCAGCTCCCCGAGCTGACGCGTGTCCTCGCCAACGCCACGCAGGCGGGCCTGGCCATGCGTACGGCCCTGGTGATGGCGTCCGAGGAACTGGACGATCCCGCGGGTGAGGAACTGCGAAAGGTGGCGGACCAACTGGCGGTCGGGCACACGCTGGACGACGCCCTCGGAGAGCTCGCGGACCGCCTGCCCTCTCGTGAACTGGTCGTGCTGGTGACCACCCTGGTGCTTTCGAGCCGGGCCGGTGGACAAGTCGTGACGTCGCTGCGAAATCTCACCGAGACACTCGAAGAACGCAAGGAGACCCGGCGAGAGGTGAAGACCGTGCTCTCGCAGATCCAGGTCACCGCGCTGGCCGTCCCCATGATCGGCCTCGGCTTCCTGTTGCTCATCAACAACATGACTCCCGGAGCGCTGGACAAGATGACCGGGGCGACGGTCGGCCAGGTCGGCACCATCGTCGCGTTCGCGCTGTACGCGGTCGGATATCTCGCCATCCGGCGGATGTCCCGGATCCAGGTCTGAGAGGGGGATACGAGACATGGGACTTCTACTCGCCGCTGTCATCGGCCTCGCCGTGTACGGCGCTTTCCACGGCGTCCGCCTGTACCGCGCCGACGCCAAACTCCCCGGCGACCTCGCGATCGCGCTGGAGGTCGGCGCCACCCGCACCACCGCGGTCGGCTCCGGCATCGACCGGTTGGGCATGCGCTACGCCCCGTCCGTGCTGCGGATGATGGGACCCAAGCGTGTCGACGCGCTGCGCCGCCGCCTGGACATGGCGGGCAACCCCGGCGGTATGACCGTCGACCGGTACGCGGCCCGCCGCGCGGTCTACGGATTCCTCGGCGGTTTCGCCTGCTTCGCCCTGGTGATCCGTGGCCAGGCGCCACTGGGGATCTTCGCCCTCGTCTACGGGTTCTTCTGGACCGACGTCATCATCCGCGTCGCCATCCGCAAGCGTCGTGACGACATCGAACGCACCCTGCCGGACTTCCTGGACGTCCTCGCCGTCGTCGTCTCGGCCGGCCTCGGTTTCCGGCAGGCGCTGGAGCGTGTCGCGGAGAAGTACAAGGGCCCGTGGTCGGACGAACTCCGCATCACGCTGCGCCAGATGGACATGGGTGTGAGTCGCCGTGAAGCCTTCGACCATCTGCGCAAGCGCAACGACTCCGATCAGGTCTCCATGTTCGTCACCGCCCTTCAGCAGGGCGAGGAACTCGGCGCGCCGATCGTCGACACCCTGATCCAGATCGCCAACGACATGCGGCGCACCGACTCGCAGAACGCCCGCCGGAACGCGGCGAAGGCCGTGCCGAAGACCACCCTCGTGGTCACGATGGTCATGCTCCCGGCGACCATGATCCTCATTGTCCTCAGCTTCTACTACGGTTCCGGAGTCGACTTCGGAAATATCCTCGGCTGAGCCGTCCATGGTCGTCCCGAGCGCAGCAGCCCAACGACATCCGAGCGGGAGGTGAGTCCCCATGAACACCAGATTCGCCGTACTCACGGGCGGCATCAGCAGCGAACCACCCGGTTCGCCCGCCAACGCGCCCGATCATGTGCCGTCACTGCCGATCCAGGTCAACGCTCTCCAGGCTCTGTGCCGCCAGGTCTTCGGCTTCCGGCTGGCGATGATCGCACTCGCGTCCCCGTTCGCTCTGGAACGCACCGCGGCCGGCCTCGCCACCTGGCTGGTCGCCTCCGCGGTCATCGTCACCTTCATGGTGTCGTACCTGCTGTTCCGTGACTGGGAGCGCTTCGGTCCCGTACTCCTGCGGCATCCCGTGCTTCTTGCCGCGGACACCCTCTTCGGGGCGCTCCTCCTCATCACCGCCTCGCCGGACTCCACGCTGGCGTACGTCACCATCTGTACGCCGCTGCTGGCAGGTCTCGTCTACGGCTGGCGTGGTGCCTCGTTCTTCGCGGTGCTCCAATTGCTGATGCTCGGCGGAGCGTACGCGGTGAACACCGATGTCGACTTCTCGTTCTCGGCGCTCCTGCTCCCCGGACTCTGCGTCATCGCCGGCGCGATCGGCAGCACGCTGCGCAACCTGATGCTCGGCTTCGGCACCGCCAGCCAGGCGCTCACCGAGGCCCGCGCCCGGCTCGCGGTCACCGGCGCGGTCGAGGAGGAACGGGCCCGCCTCGCCCGCGAGATGCACGACTCGGTGGCCAAGACCCTGCACGGTCTGGCGATGGCCGCCGACGGTCTCGCCAGCACCGCCGACCGCATGGACCCGCTCACCGTCAAGCACCAGGCGGAACTCGTCGCCCGCTCGGCCCGCCGCGCCGCCGCCGAGTCCCGCGAACTCCTCTCCGACCTGCGCCGCGAGTCCGGCCTCGACGGCGGAGTCGACGTCGTCGCCGAACTCCGTTCGCGTACTGAGGACTTCACCCGGCGCCACGATCTCCCGGCGTCCTTCCGCCCACTCGGCGAGACCGCGATGCCGCCCATCCCGCACGTCGTCGCCAGGCACGCCCTGACCATCGCCAGCGAGGCCATGGAGAACGCCAAGCGGCACGCGCACCCGACGTACGTCGACGTATCGGCCGGAGTGGTACGCGACGTGCTGCGCATCAGCGTGTACGACGACGGGAAGGGCCTGCCCGAGGGCACCTCGCTCGAAGACCTCCGACGGGCAGGCCACTTCGGCCTCGTCGGCATGGTGGAGCGCGCGGCGTCGATCGGGGCCCGGATCCGCATCGGCAGAGGCCGGGCGGCGAAAGGTACGGAAGTACGGCTGGAACTCCCGCTCACGGCCCTGGGACTGCCCCCGGGCCAACGTCCGCGGCAGCACCCCGCACCGCAGCTGAACTGAACCCGCCCGCAGCACGTCTCCCGGAGCAGCAACCCACCCATCGACCCCACCCATGAGAGGAGGCCGCAGCCATGCCGGACGACATCTCCCGGAGTTCCGGGCAGCACTGGACGCAGCAGTCGCACGTCTCGCAGCACTCGTCCTCGCACGCCACACCGCTCAGCTCGGAGCACACCGCGGGAGTCCCCACGTCAGCACCGCCGGCGGCATCCGGAGGATTCCCCGCCCTGCCAGGGCCGATGCCCACGGCGCCGCCGCTGCGCGTCGTGGTAGCCGACGACAACCCGGTCGTACGGGCGGGTCTGACCGTCCTGCTGTCGGGCCGCGACGACATCGAGGTCGCCGCGGAGGCGGTCGACGGCCGTCAGGCGTACGAACAGACGGTGCAGCACAAGCCGGACGTCGTCCTGCTGGACGTCCGCATGCCGGGTGTCGACGGGATCTCCGCCCTGCCGCACCTGGTGCGGCTCGCGCCGGTGCTGATGATGACGTACAGCCGCGAGAGCGAGATCGTCCACGAGGCGCTGCGGCTGGGCGCGGGCGGCTATCTCGTCCACGGGGAGTTCACGGCCGACCAACTGGTCGCCGCCGTCCGGGACATCAAGCAGGGCCGGGCCCACTTCACGCACTCCGCGTCCAGCGCGCTGCTGGCGAGCGTACGGGACGGGGGCGGCGCGGACCCGGGATCCGGCGTGCTTCCCGAGGGACTCGGGACGGCGTTCACCGGCCCCGGCTACCAGCCGGCCCAGCCGAGCCATTCGTCTGCAAACGCACACGCCGGTCATGGGCATCCGCCGTACGTTCCTCAGACAAACCGGCAAGTAACACCGGGTGAGCGGGAGTTGAACCGGCAACAATTTGCTCCAGCGTCTTCGCTTTCGCAATCGAATATGGCACACTCGCCTCAAGGGCAGACAGCCCCGGGGATGCCTCGGGCGTCCAGCGCTTCGGAGGGGCTCTACTCCGAGCTGAGCCAGCGGGAGGTGGAGATCATGGACCTGATCGCGTCAGGGATGACCAATCAGCAGATCGCCGCCGCCTGCTTCATCAGCCAGAAGACAGTGAAGAACCACATCAATCGCATCTTTGCCAAACTGAACGCCAGTAGCCGGGGTGAGGCCATCGCCTTCTGGCACGGCGTCGCGCGAGGGGGGTCGGCCGGTCGTGACTGAACGCGCCGAGGGCCGGACGGCCCATGGATTCGCCGGCAGGGCCAAGTCCGCTATCGGGCCCGGAGGTTGGATTTCGGGGCTCATGTCGGGGGGTGTTGTGTCATCGTATGTTTCTCATGCCGCCAGTGAGACCGGCACGGAGGAAGCCGGAAGCACGGGTGGCATCGAGGGATCGTACGAGTCGGCCGATCGCCGGCCGGCCGACATCGAAGGGGATTCTCATGTCGAGCGTCACGCTGAAGGCAGCCACCAACGCCAGACGGTCCGTCTGCACCTGGGCGAACACGGCTTTCGCGGCGGTGAAGCGCAGGAGCGACAGGGGTCAGGGCGCGGTCGAGTATGTGGGTGTGATCGTGCTGGTTGCGCTGATCATCGCCGCGATCGTGGGCTCGGAGGTCGACACGGCGATCGCCGACGGTCTGACCAACACGGTCGGCGAGATCCTCGGCGGCGAGTGAGCGATTCTCGCGACGCGGGGCAGGCCGCTCCCATATACATCACCATGGTGGCGGGCCTGCTCTTTCTCGCGCTCGCGTTCTTCGCGGTCGGTCAGGCGGGCGCCACGCGTAACAGCGCCCAGTCCGGGGCCGACGCGGCAGCCTTGGCGGCGGCCCAGGAGTCCCGCGACCGGTTCGCGGAAGAGCTTCTGACGAACTTCTTCACGCCCGGCTATCTGGAAAAGATCTTCAACGGAAGTCCCGTCGGCTCCTTCATCGGTTGCGCGGCGGCTCAGGAACTCGCCGACAAGAACGGCGCGGACATCAAGCCGAATGGGTGCAGAGCCCTGGGCGGCACGAGCTGGGGTTTCACGGTTGATGTCAGGACCCAGGAGCCGATGGGGGATAACATCCTGCCCGGCACCGAGGACAAGAAGGCCGAGGCCACGGCCACAGCGGTCGTCGAGCCCCGTTGCACGTTCAAGCCGGCGGAGGATGACGGGGAGACGGAAGAGAATCCCGAGCCCGGCGAGGAGGGTGAGGAAGAGCCTTCCCTGCCCGGTGAACTCGTCTGCAACGGCAGGGGTCTGGACCTCGATCCCAAGAATCTGGTGTTGCCGGACATGTCTGTCCTGTTCTCCGTCCGACTGGCCGAGGACTGACCGCGAGTGAACACAAAGGATCAACACTAATGAATATGCGGCATGGAACGAAGGCCCGTAGGGCAGCGGGGTGCGTCCTCGCGGCCGTGGCGCTGACGGTGTCCCTCACGGCGTGTGGCGGTGGTGATGACGGCGGGAACGACGACGCGGGCAAGTCCTCGTCCGCTCCGGCCAAGGACAACTCGAAGGACGACGGCGGGAACACGGTGCCGGACACCAGCCAGACGCTGGCGACCATCAACGGCAGCAACGGCTTCCAGTTCACCATTCACACCGCTGCCCGCGACGAGGGCGGCTTTCTGACCGTGACCGGCACCATCAAGAACACCAGCGGTGGCAGGGAATCGCTCCCCAGCGCGTGGAGTGGCGACGAGAGCCAGGTCCGGCGAACCGGCAAGTCGCTGGCCGGAGTCACGCTCGTGGACAAGGCGGACAAGAAGCGTTACTACGTCCTGCGTGACACGGAGGGCAATCCTCTGACCACAACCGGAATCATCGGCATGGACGACGGCGCCACGGAAGACTTCTTCGCCCAGTTCCCGGCTCCGCCCGACAGCACTTCCCAGGTCGACATCCAGGTGCCGCTGATGCCCACCGCGACGATTGAGATCTCCTGATGCGTGCCTTCACGCCGCGCACGCGCCGTGCCGCCGCACGGCCGGCGGTGACGGCGATCGCCGCGGCCGTTCTGTTCACCAGTGTGCAGTTCACCATGGCGGGGAGCGCGTACGCGGACGAGTCCCCCAGCACGCCACCCGGCACCGAATCGACGTCGCCGCCGCCGGAGGTGGACGGCAGCGCCAACGGACTCAAGCTCCGCGACGGCGCCACGCTCGCTCCCGCGAAGGTGCTGCCCATCATCTCGGTCGTCGAGTCGGAGGGCGGAGAAGAGCGCCGCGAGGAGACCAGCGAGAGTCTGAAGTTCGCTCTTCAGGCCGAGGTTCTCTTCGGCAAGGACAGTTCGAAGCTGTCCAGCGCCGCGAACTCCCGTATCGCCGCCGTGGCGGCGGAGATCGAGAAGCAGGGCGCCAAGAAGGTTAGGGTCTTCGGCTTCACCGACAACCTCGGCTCGTCCGCCCACGGAGACGTGCTCTCCAAGCAGCGCGCCGAAGCCGTTCACGGAGTCCTGGAGAAGGAACTGGCCGAAGCCGGCATCACCTACGAGATCCGGGGCTACGGCGAGCAGTATCCGATCGCGGACAACAGCAACGAAGAGGGACGCAAGAAGAATCGTCGCGTGGAGATCTCCTTCCCGCGCGGAGAGACTGACAGTTCGCAGAACTGAGGACACAGCGAGGCGAGGCCCGTGTGCCTCACGGCCGTTGTCGTATGGAAGTCGCATACGGCAGCGGCCGTCCGCCTTTCGTGGAGGCCACTGTCGTCCGTACGGGGCGGGCCTATTGCGTGGGTTGGGCCCGGGGTTGGGTCTTGGGGCCCATGCCGGTGGGTGCCGCCTCTTCGTATGTTTCTCATGTCGCCAGCGAGTCCGGCCAGGAGGAAGCCGGAAGCGCCTGGCGGCACCAAGACTCGTACGAGTCGGCCGGACACCGGCCGGCCGACACATAAGGGGAAAGCTCATGTCGAACGTCACGCTGAAGGCCGCCACCAACGCCAAGCTCTACGTCGGCACCTGGGCCAACACCGCCGTCACCGCGCTCAAGCGCCGCAGCGACAAGGGCCAGGGCGCCGTCGAGTACGTCGGCGTCATCGTCCTGGTCGCCCTCATCATCGCCGCGATCGTCGGCTCGGACGTCGACACCGCCATCGCCGACGGTCTGACCAACACCGTCGACGAGATCCTCGGCGGCGAGTAACCAACACACACCCCCATCGAGCAGGGCAGGCCGCTTCCATCCCCGGCCAGGATGGAACCGGACCTGCCCTACTCGTGTTTCCGGCTCCGGGGGCTCCGCCGCCTTTGAGCCCCGGTTGGGCCCTGGGACCCATGACCCGGTCCGAGGCCGCGCCGTAGCGTCGTGGGTATGTTGCCATCGGGGGTAGTACGTCGGTTTCGTCAGATCCGTCGTCGTGCGCGGCCGGCTATGCCGCGCACCGAGACGCGGTTGCTGGGTGCGTTGCGCTGGTCGCAGCGGGGGCAGGGGGCGATCGAGTACGTGGGTCTGGTCGTCGTGGTGGCGGCGATCGTGGGTGCTCTGGTCGGTACGGGTGTCGGGCCGGCGTTGGCCGAGGGGATCAGTACCCAGGTTTGCAGGATCACCGGTGGTGGTGACTGTGGCGGGGGCAGTGATTCGGTCGCGGACGGGTCGGAGGGCGACCGGCCCGGTGAGCCCGTCGCTGATGACCCGGCCGCCGATGCGGGTAACGGCGGTGGCGACAAGTCGCAGGCGGAGTTGGATTATGACGCCGCGTTGAAGGAGCTTCAGGACGCTCAGGCGGCGGAGAAGTCCGATTCCGACAAGGCGAAGGAAGCGGCGAAGGAGCTTGCGAAGATCCTGGCGGACGAGCTGGGGATCACGGATGCTCTGGACTGCATCACCAAGGGCGACATGGGTGCCTGCACGGAGACGCTGATCAATGTCCTGCTCAGCATCGTGGGCGGCGCGGTCGGCAAGCTGGCGGCGAAGTACGGCGCTCCGTGGAAGTGGAAGAAGGCCGTCGAGCTGGTCAAGAAGCTCAAGAAGCACGGCGGGGATCTGTACGACGGTCTCAAGGGCCTGATCAAGAACCGCAAACGGGTCGACGACGCGGAGGACAGACTCGCCGACGCGAAGCGGAAACTCGACCAGGAGAACAAGGACAAACCCAAGGACGGCGACAAGCCCGAGGACAAACCGGAGTCCTGCGCCGTCAAGCACAGCTTCCTGCCCGGCACCCCGGTGCTGCTCGCCGACGGCCGCCGCATGGCGATCGACAAGCTCCGCGCCGGGATGTACGTCGTCGCCACCGATCCGCAGAGCGGACGGAGCGAGGCCCGTGCGATCGATCGGACGATCACCACACACGACGACAAGGACTTCACCCGTCTGACGGTCCTCACGGACTCGGGCACCGACGTCCTGACGGCCACCGACACGCACCCGTTCTGGCTGGCGGACCAGGGTCGCTGGGCGGACGCCGGTGACATCCGGGCCGGGGACGACCTCCGTACGCCCGCGGGTACATCCGTGCAGGTCACGGCCGTTGACCGGTACACCAAGCGGCAGACCACGCACGACCTCACCATCGACGGCATCGCCACGTACTATGTCGTCACAGGTGACACCCCGGTCCTCGTGCACAACAACGACTGGTGCACCGACGAGGAGCGGCTCGAAGACGCCGGCGACATCGCGAGCGGCCACGCGGACAACAAGCACGCGAAGGACTTCCCCGGTGTCTCGGCGGAAGACCTCGGCAAGCTCGCCACCGACGTCATGAAGAATCCCTCGCGGACCAAGCCTCTCGGCAGCGGCCGGAAGGCATACCTCGGCAAGGACGGCACGACCATCGTGATTCATGACCCGATGCATCCGGACGGCGGAACGATCTTCCGCAGGGACCCGGCATCGCTGGAAGACTACTGGGCGGGACTCGACTGATGGCGGGTAGCGAAGTGGCGGCGAGCGCACTGCTCGCCGAGGACGAGACGGCGCTGCTGCGGCGGGCGCTCCTGGAATGGGGCGGCCCCGCCCGGTGCTCGGATCAACTCGCCGTCGGCATGGGGTTCGCGAGCGAGCGCGACCTGCTCGACCAGTGTCCGCGGCTGCGGCGCGCGCTCGCCGACGACGTGCCGCTCGCACCGGTCGACTGGGCACGGATCCTGCTCGCCGTCGAGATCGTCTTCGTCAGCGACCTGGCGGGCACGGGATTCGAATGGCCGACGACCACCGGACTCAGTGACGAGGCGACCATCAGGACGCTGCGGTCCGTCCAGCGCAAGCTCGGACGAACCGTCAAGCAGTACTACGGGGAGACCCCGAGCGACGCGTAGCGACCCAGGCCACGCATGACGTTCCCGAGGGAACTGCACGGCCCATTCCTGTGTCCTGTACCAGCAGAGGCTGACGTATAGGGGGATGGGTCGTGCGTCGTTTGCGGCTGGGGTTGCGCACCGAGACGCGGTTGCTGGGTGCGTTGCGCTGGTCGCAGCCGGGGCAGGGGGCGATCGAGTACGTGGGTCTGGTCGTCGTGGTGGCGGCGATCGTGGGTGCTCTGGTCGGTACGGGTGTCGGGCCGGCGTTGGCCGAGGGGATCAGTACCCAGGTTTGCAGGATCACCGGTGGTGGTGACTGTGGCGGGGGCAGTGGTTCGGTCGCGGACGGGTCGGAGGGCGACCGGCCCGGTGAGCCTGTCGCTGATGACCCGGCCGCCGATGCGGGTAACGGTGATGGTGGGAAGTCGCAGGCAGAGTTGGATTATGACGCCGCGTTGAAGGAGCTTCAGGACGCTCAGGCGGCGGAGAAGTCCGATTCCGACAAGGCGAAGGAAGCGGCGAAGGAGCTTGCGAAGATCCTGGCGGATGAGCTGGGGATCACGGATGCTCTGGACTGCATCACCAAGGGCGACATGGGCGCCTGCACGGAGACGCTGATCAACGTTCTGCTCAGTGTCGTGGGCGGCGCGGTCGGCAAGCTGGCGGCGAAGTACGGGGCTCCGTGGAAGTGGAAGAAGGCCGTCGAGCTGGTCAAGAAGCTCAAGAAGCACGGCGGGGATCTGTACGACGGTCTCAAGGGCCTGATCAAGAACCGTAAACGGGTCGACGACGCGGAGGAAAAACTCGCCGACGCGAAGCGGAAACTCGACGCCGAGAAGCCGAAAAAACCCGAAGACAAACCCGAGGAGAAACCCGGCGACAAGCCGGTCGGCTGTGGTCCCAAGCACAGCTTCCTGCCCGGCACCCCGGTGCTGCTCGCCGACGGCCGCCGGATGGCGATCGACAAGGTCCGCGCCGGTATGCGCGTCGTCGCCACCGATCCGCAGAGCGGCCGAACAGAAGCGCGCACCATCGATCGGACGATCACCACGCACCACGACAAGGACTTCACCCGGTTGACGGTCCTCACGGACTCGGGCGCCGACGTCCTGACGGCGACCGACACGCATCCGTTCTGGCTGACGGACCGGGGCCGCTGGGCGGACGCCGGTGACATCGCGGCCGGGGACGACCTCCGTACGCCCGCCGGAACGTCCGTACCGGTCGCCTCCGTCGACCGGTACACCAAGCGGCAGACCACGCACGACCTCACCATCAACGGCATCCACACGTACTATGTGCTGGCCGGCGAGACGCCGGTCCTTGTACACAACACGCCGCCCGGAACCTGCTCCATCACCACGCCGGCGGACGCCCCGGTGATCAACAGCAAAACGGTGTACACCTCCACCGACCGCTCGTTCCGCGTGGACATCGAGAACCAGAACCCCGGCAAGCCGGGCGCCGGAATCCATGTGCAGTTCATGGGCCGCGGCGCGGACCCGAAGAAGTACTACTTCGACCCCGCCGACGGAAAGTTCCGCACGGAGGCCGGTGACGTCCTTTCGTCGAAACTGGCCAAGAAGGTTCCGCGGAGTGCGATCGACAAGGCTTACCAGTACTTCGGAATGAGTGCACCGTGAGAATGAACGCCTTGATGCTGCCGTTCTGGAAGGCCACCGAGGTGGGCGATCCGGGAATTCTCCCGGAAGATCTGCGGGAATTGATCGACGCCGGATGGCGAACCGGCCCGGCCGGTGCCCTGTTGCTCGCCGGCTGTTACGGCGACGGCTCCGGATGGCGCGATGACTGGCAGGCGGGCGATATCGCCCAGCACGAGCTGGACGTGAATGACGTAGGAATTCCCTGCGACGATCTGCCGCAGGAGCGCGAGGCGTTCCTGCGGGGCGCGGTGGCGCGGTCACGGGCGTTCGCCGACGCGGCCCTGAGAGCCGCCCGCTCCCTGCCGGCCTCCGACACCCTCGTGGCGATCGTCTCCGTCGGAGTGGACGACGACTTCCTGACGCACGGCGCGACGGTCAAATTCGCCACCGAGCGCGGTGGATTCCCCGAGACCTTCGCGGAGTTGGACCGATTCCGGTTCGAGGCGATGGCCGTACTCGACGTGCACGGTGACGATGCCCGTGGGGCCGACGCCCCCGAGGACCGGGGCCGGTCGTGAGTACCGGCCTGGAGTCCGGCACCCGGGGCGGCGACGGACAGCCGCAGGTGCCCTTCGGGGCCGCCCTGCGGGACGCGCTCGGTGCGCCATACGCGGTGCGGCTGCTCGACAGCAGCCCGCGCTCGTCGGTGTGGGCGGCGGAACTGCCCCGTGCCGGGGCGGTCGTCGTCAAGCAGCTCGTCCAGGGGCCGGGGGCCGAGGAGCGGTACGCACGCGAGGTCGCCGGGCTCCGCATCGCCGGGCGGCTCCGTCCTCCCGTCACGCCGAGGCTGCTCGGTACGGACCCGAGCGCGCGCGTGCTGGTTCTCGAACGGGTGGAGCACGGGGCGCCGGGCGCGGGGTGGGAGATCGCGTACGCCACGGCCCTGGCCCGGCTCCACGCCACCGCGCCCGCCGAAGCCGTGACTGCCGATGCCCATGCCCATGCCCATGCCGACGCCGGAACCACGCCCGCCGATACCGCGCCCACCCCGCTGCCCCGCTGGTCCGGACCCGGCCGCTCGGACATCGACTCCTTCCTCACCCTCGCGCGGTGGCTGGGCGCCGCCGTCCCCGCCCAAGTCCCGGACGAGCTCGAACGGTTGACGAGGCGGCTCGACCGGACCCCGCGCCGTCCCGCGCTCCTGCACGGCGACCCCTGCCCCGGCAACGACCTCCATACGGCCGACGGCATCCGCTTCATCGACTTCGAGCAGGCGTCCCTCGGCAACGGTCTGAACGAACTCGCCTACCTGCGCGTCGGCTTCCCCACCTGCTGGTGCGTGACGGCAGTCCCGGAGCAGCTGCTCCTGGCCGCCGAGGACGCCTACCGCTCCACTTGGCGCGAGGCCACCGGCACCGAACCCGAAGGCGAACTCGCCGACGCCTGCGCCGGGTGGCTGATCCGCGGGGACGCACTCGTCGAGCGCGCTCTGCGCGGGACGGCCGACCAACTCGCGCGGCTCACACGCGAGGACTGGACCTGGGGGACCGCGACCGCGTGGCAACGGCTGCTCCACCGCCTCGAAGTCGTCGCCCGCATGGTCCGGAACACGGACACCTCCCTGGCCGGACTCGGCACGCTCTGCGCCGACATGGCAGGGCGGGTGCTCAGCCGCCGGCCGGAGCTGCGCCCCGTACCGGCCCGGCGCCCCCACCCGTACCCATGACAGAAGGCCGACCGGCCCCGGCGCCACGCCGGACCAGGTGTGACGGGGTTGGGTCCTCGGACCCATGCGAGGCGGTGCGAGCCGCTGTTAGCGTGCAATACCGGTGAGTAGAGAGCGAGATGGGATTCCGATGAGGACGCGAACCGCAGGTACGTCACGGCGGACCGGCACGGTCGCCGCGCTGGCCGCGCTCGTGCTGGGGGTCACCACCGCGTGCGGCGGCGGGGACAGCGGCGGCGACGACGCCGACAAGCCGAAGAAGCCGGACTCCGCCGCCAACGCGACGGCCGAGCCGAAGGACCCCAAGGACCCGGGGCAGGTGTCGGAACCACCGGTCCTGGAGGAGCAGCCGAAGACCGTCAACCCCGCGGTGAAGGGCGTCGGC
Source organism: Streptomyces sp. NP-1717 (assembly GCF_022695985.1). Lineage (GTDB taxonomy): Bacteria > Actinomycetota > Actinomycetes > Streptomycetales > Streptomycetaceae > Streptomyces. The sequence goes on from NZ_JAAPBF010000040.1 coordinate 26,972, forward strand.
GCGGGCGGCGGCAAGGAGCTGACGAAGGCCGAGCTGGACGCGGCGGTGCTCGCCACCGGCGACGTGTCGACGTTCAAGGCCGGACCGATGGACGGGCCGCCCGCGCAGGGCGAGACCGCGGACGACCCCGCGTGCGCGCCGCTCACCGCGATGATCAACGGCAGGCCCGAGCCCGAGGCATCGGCCGCCGTCTACCGTCAGCTCGTCGGCGCGAAGACCGGCCGCCCCGCCATCTCCGAATTCCTCACCACCCACGGGACGCAGGGCGCCACCACCCTCCTCAGCCGGCTGAACGACGCGGTCAAGGCCTGCGAGGACGGCTTCAAGGGCAGCGGCGCGGGCAGCAGCCCGTCGACGTACTCGGCCGTGAAGCGCCTCGACGCCCCCAAGGCGGGAGACGACACCCTCGCGTACCAGGTGACGGGCGACTTCGAGGGCGATCCGGTGCCGCTGGTGTTCCATGTCGTACGTGTGGGCGGCACCGTCGCCACCTTCTACACCGCGAACCTCGAGGGCACCAAGACCCCCGAGATACCGTCCATCCTGCTAGCGACCCAGGCTGCCAAGCTCAAGTAACGGCGGAACGAAGGGCCTTACGCGTCCACGCCCGGCCGTACACCGAGCCGTACTCCCGGACGCACACCCCACCGCTCCATCGCCCCGGCCTCCGCCTCCAGCACGTGCCGGGCCCGCAGCCGGGGCAGCGGCATCCGGCCGGGCTTCAGCGTGTGGACGTCCACGACCCTCAACTCCTTGTCCAGATAGGCCACATCGATGGTGAAGCCCATCCGGAACGTGTGAACGCTGCTGCACGGCGTGATCAGCAGCGCCCCGTCGAGCCCGGTCCGCCCGAGCAGACCGCGCCGCCGCGTGTTGTACGAGGCCGCGATCTCCAGCTCCACGGACTCCTCCCGGCCCTCGACCGTCAGCCTGCCCTTGCCGTTCTGCCATTTCCCCATGGCGGTAGACCATACGACCCCCTCGCACGGCTTTCCGTCGCGGAGGCCGGATCTGGGCCCGGCAGCGGCGGATGTGGGCCCCAGGACCCATGACCCGCGCCGCGGTCCCCTCTAAGGTCGACCTGTGTACGCCACGCTGATCGTCGTCGCCGTCCTCTGGGGCTCAGCCACCGGGCTCCTCCTGCCGCGCGCCGCCTACCGGCTCTCCGTCGAACCGGAGGACCCGTACCGCGACAGCTGCGACGCCGGACACCCGATCACCGGGCCTGCGCGGGGCTGGCTCGGCACGGCGGGCTGTGCGACCTGCGCTGCGGGCGGTGTGGTGACAGCCGCCGGCGCGGCCGGGCGTACGGACTCCGTGGCCGCCGCGTCGCCGGGGCGTGCGGAGGCCGGCGAGGCCGCGCTTCCCCGCACCGACGGGTCCGCGACGGCGCCCGGTGCGAACACCCCCGCGAGCGACGCCGACAGCGCCCCGGCCACCGACCGCGCCACCGGAACCGACAGCGCCACCGACACCGGAATCGACGCCGACACCACGTCCGCCACCCCCTCGCCCGTACTCCGCGGCGCGCGCTACGTGCCCTCCGTCCCCGTCGTCGTCATCACCGCCCTCGTCTGCGCCGCGCTCGCCGCCGCCACCGGCCCCCGCCCCGAACTCGCCGTGTGGCTGCTGCTCGCGCCTTTCGCCGTACTGCTCGCGCTCGTCGACCGCAACGTCCACCGGCTTCCCGACCAGTTGACGCTGCCGCTCGCCGCGGCCTCCGCCGCGCTGCTCGGGATCGCCGCGCTGTTCCCGCGCGACGGCGGCTCCTGGCCGACCGCGCTGCTCGGCGGACTCGTCCTCGGCGCCTGCTACTTCGTGCTCTTCCTGATCAACCCGAACGGCATGGGCTTCGGTGACGTCAAGCTCGCGCTCTCGCTCGGTGTCGTGCTCGGCTGGTACGGCTGGCTGGTGCTCTTCGTCGGCGCGTTCGCCGGATTCCTGCTCGGGTCGCTGTACGGGCTCGGGCTGATACTGCTGCGCCGGGCGAACCGTAAGTCCGCCATCCCGTTCGGCCCCTTCATGATCGCCGGGGCACTCCTCGGCGTGGTGCTCGGCGCCCTCGCGGCCTGACCGGGCGGGCCGCCACCGCGCCCCCGGCGGGCACCGGCGGGCGCGAAATGCGTTGGCGACCCGTACGGGGCTCCTGCCACCATCCCCTCATGTCCACGACGCCCCGCCCTCACCCCGAGCCCGGCACCCGTACCTTCGAGGCGCTGGTCGCCGAGGCCGACGCCGTCTCCGTCGACGGCTGGGACTTCTCCTGGCTCGACGGCCGGGCGACCGAGGAGCGGCCCCCGTGGGGCTACGCCCGAGCCATGGGCGAGCGGATGGGCCGCGCCACCGCCGCCCTCGACATCCAGACGGGAGGCGGGGAAGTCCTCGCCTCCGTACCGAAGTTGCCGCCGCTGACCGTGGCCACCGAGTCGTGGCCGCCGAACGTCGCCCGCGCCACCGCGCTCCTGCACCCGCTCGGCGCGGCCGTCGTGGGCGACCACGACGAGCCTCCGCTGCCCTTCGGGGACGCGGCGTTCGACCTCGTCGTCAGCCGCCATCCGGTGCGGGCGTGGTGGACGGAGATCGCCCGCGTCCTGCGGCCCGGCGGCACCTACTTCTCCCAGGAGGTCGGCCCCGCCAGCGTCTTCGAACTGGTCGAGTACTTCCTGGGACCGCAGCCGCCCGAGGCGCGAGCCGTACGCGACCCCGAACGGGCCAGGGCGGCGGCCGGGGCCGCGGGGCTCGACGTGGTGGACCTGCGGACAGCCGAGCTGCGCACCGAGTTCCACGACATCGGCGCCGTCGTCTACTTCCTGCGGAAGGTGATCTGGATGGTGCCCGGATTCACCGTCGACGGTCACCGGGACCGGCTCGCCGCCCTGCACCGCCGTATCGAGACCGAGGGCCCCTTCGTGGCCACCACGACACGCTTCCTGATCGAGGCGGTCAAGCCCGGCTGAGTCCTGACGGACGGGCACCCCGGCCGGACCACGCGCCACCCGTTACGCGTGCGCCCCCACCGACACCGTCCCGACCGTCAGCCGCGGTGTGCCCTGAAGGATCTCGCCGGTCCGCTCCACCTGCTCCTCCAGCTCCCCGCGGCGCGCGGCGGTCAGCGTGCCCAGCGGCTCCACCGTCACGTCGAGCCACTTCCCGGACCGGCGCTGGTGCCACACCCCGGCGACGGCCCCGTCGATCAGCAGCACCGGGAAGTTCCCGGCCTGCCCGCCCCCGAGCGCCCGCTCGTAGGCCGCGCCCGCGAAGAGCCGCGTCCGCGGCTGGGAGGCGATGGTGAACGCGTCGAAGTAGGGGAGGAGCCGTACGCCCCGGGCCGCCGGCTCCGCCGCGAAGTCCGTGTCACCGGCCTTCACCCATGCCACCTCGCCCTCGAAGTCGACCGGCTCCGTCCGCCCCTCGGCCGCGAGTGAGCCGAACAGCTCCTTGGCCCAGTTCGCGGGCATGGCAAGCCACTTGGCGAAGTTCTGCGGGGTGGCGGGCCCGTACGCGTACAGATAGCGCTCCACGAGCCCGGCGAGCGCCTCCGGGCCCGCGAGCGGGGTGAACCCCGGCAGCAGCCGGTGCGGGTTGGTGTACGTGACCTTCCGCCCCCGGTTGGGGCCGAAGCAGAGGGCGCCCCGGTGTGCCGCCGTGTGTGTCATCTGCCGCCAGCGAGGCCACTTGGTCTGGAACGCGTCCATGACGCGGTCGCCGGCCCACGGCCCCGTCCGCGCCACGATCGCCTCGGTCAGCTCGTCGACGGTGAGGTCGTCGTCCGCCAGCGCGTCCGCGATCGCGGCGACGACCTGATCGGTCTGGCCCTCGCTCATCCGAACACCGTCGGGCATCGCGCTGCGGCCGGTGGGCAGCGCCGAGAGTGCGCCGGTCCACAGGGGCAGATCGGCGGACGGCAGCAGATGTACGGTGCCGCGCGGCCCGAACGTCTTCACCAGGCTGCCGTCCGTCCACAGCGCGGTCCGCACCGACTCACGTGTCTCGCCGCCGTCCAGCCGCAGCGCCACCGACAGTTCCGCCGCCGACAGGACCTGCGCGTGGGCACCGACCATGGCGCCGGCGACGGCGGCCGGGCCGCCGCCCGTCGGCGCGATGAGCCCCTGCCGGGCCAGCCGCCGGGCGTTGGCGGCGGCCCAGCCCACCCGCGGACTCCCGGTCGTGACATCCGTGTTGTTCGTCGTCATGCGCCGAGCCTAGGAGGCAGTGAGGACAGATTCCGTCCGCATGGGCCGTCCGCATGGGGGCGGTTCCGCCGGGCTTTCGTACGGCCCCGCGTCAAGGCGGCGCCTCTCCGACAGCCCTCTCCCGGGTACTCCCATCGGGTGGCGACTTCTCGCCATTCCACCGCCACGAACAGTGTGCTCAGGCCCGCTGTCCTGGGCCTTTTACGTGTCCGGCACAGCAATCGTGTGACTGCGGAGCGTGACGCCAGTGTTGCTTGGCACGCAGCATCACTTACGAAGGGTTATGGTGGAAACCCCCCCTCGGGCCGGTCCGTATCCCCCCCACGGACCGGCCCGTTTTTTCATGTCCCGGCCGAGGTCAGCCCCGTCCGGCCCAGATGTTGGTGCCCTCGGTGTCCACGGCGAAGGTGTCGATCTCCTTCAGCTCGTCGGCCGACAGCGCGGCCCCGGACAGCGCCGCCACGTTCTCCTCCAGCTGCTTCACGCTGGACGCGCCGATCAGCGCCGACGTCATCCGCTCGTCGCGCAGCACCCACTTGATCGCCAGCTGCGCCAGCGACTGACCGCGCCGCCGCGCGATCTCGTCGAGTCCGTTCAGCCTGCGGACGACCTCGTCCGAGAGCAGGTCGGGGTCGAGGGACTTGCCCTGCGTGGCCCGCGAACCCTCCGGAATCCCCTTCAGGTACTTGTTCGTCAGCAGACCCTGCGCCAGCGGCACGAAGGAGATGCAGCCCATGCCGGCCGCCTCCAGCGTGTCGAGCAGACCGTCGTCCTCGATCCAGCGGTTGATCATCGAGTAGGAGGGCTGGTGGATGAGCGCCGGGACGCCCATCTCCTTCAACAGCCGTGCCGCCTCGGCGGTCTGCTCGGCCTTGTACGACGACACACCCACGTACAGCGCCTTGCCCTGCTGGACGGCGGACGCCAGCGCGCCCATCGTCTCCTCAAGAGGCGTGTGCGGGTCGAAGCGGTGCGAGTAGAAGACGTCGACGTAGTCGAGACCCATCCGCTTGAGGGAGGCGTCCAGCGACGACGTCAGATACTTGCGCGAACCCCATTCCCCGTACGGGCCCGGGTGCATGAGATAGCCCGCCTTGGTCGAGACGACCAACTCGTCGCGATAGGCCGAGAAGTCCTGCGCGAAGATCTTGCCGAAATTCAACTCCGCCGATCCGGGCGGCGGTCCGTAGTTGTTCGCGAGGTCGAAGTGCGTGACGCCGAGGTCGAAAGCGCGGCGCAGGATCGCGCGCTGCGAGTCGAGGGTCCGGTCGTCACCGAAGTTGTGCCAGAGGCCGAGGGAGAGGGCGGGCAGCTTGAGGCCGCTGCGTCCGCTGCGCCGGTACTCCATGGAGTCGTACCGGTCTTCGGCTGCGAGATAAGTGGGGAATTCAGTCACGAGTCCTTCCTTATCACGGACTTGTGACAGACCGGGTTGGGCCCTCGTGCCGCCCGCGCAGTAATGTGACGGCTTCGGGTGCCAGGGGCGGTCCCCATCTCTCACGGACGGCCTTCCCCGCGGCGGACGGGCGCGGCCCCGCGGGCCGCCCGGCGGGCGGTCCCCATCAGAAACCGAAGAGGTGGACTCAGTGAACTTGCGCGACCTGGTGTACAGGCTCTACGCACGCCGGGTGGAAAGGCGCCTCGATCACACCCAGGTGCTGCCCAAGCACATCGGTGTCGTTCTCGACGGGAACCGCCGCTGGGCCAAGGCCTCCGGCGGTACGACCGAACAGGGCCACAAGGCCGGCGCCAGCAAGATCCAGGACCTGCTCGGCTGGTGCGACGAGACGGACGTCGAGGTGGTCACCCTGTGGCTGCTGTCCACGGACAACCTCGACCGCGCCGACGACGAGCTGATCCCCCTCCTCGGCATCATCGAGAACGCCGTGCGCGACCTCGCCGCCGACGGCCGCTGGCGCGTCCACCACGTCGGCACGATGGACCTGCTGCCCGCCCGTATGCAGACCGTGCTCAAGGAGGCCGAGGAGGCCACCCGGAACAACACCGGGATACTGGTCAACGTCGCCGTCGGCTACGGCGGCCGGCAGGAGATCGCCGACGCGGTCCGCTCCCTGCTCCTGGACCACGCGAGCAAGGGCACCTCGTTCGAGGAGCTCGCCGAGATCGTCGACACGGACCTGATCGCCTCGCACCTCTACACACGCGGCCAGCCCGACCCCGACCTGGTGATCAGGACCAGCGGCGAGACGCGGCTCTCGGGCTTCATGCTCTGGCAGAGCGCCCATTCGGAGTACTACTTCTGCGAAGTCTTCTGGCCGGCTTTCCGCAAGGTCGACTTTCTGCGCGCCCTGCGTGACTACGCGGCGCGACACCGTCGCTACGGAGCCTGAACCCCCGCCCCGCAAGGCTTCCGATACCCCTCCCCGGAATACCCCCCGGCGCCCGCGCCGAACGGCGTCCACGACCGCCCGGACCGCCCCGTCACCCGAGGTTCACACGCTGTCCGTCATATGCCGTGGCATGGCGGCGCGTGTTCGAGGGAATACCTCTCCACAGGTCGGCGTCCGAGCAGAACCGTCAGCGATGACGGCGGGCGCCGAATCTCAGCGGTCGGCCCAGCCGTCCGCCCGGGAGGCCCTTTGCACCAGGACGATCGTACGGTGACGCGTACGGGCGCCGTGGAGGGCCGGTCCTCGGCCCGCGCACTTGGGCCCGAGTCCGGTCCGCCGTCCGCCGCCAGGCGGGCGACCACAGCCCGTGACGCCGTCGCATCCCGACCTCGTCCGAGGGGGTACGTCCTTCCGTGGTGACCAGCACAAAGCGCCGCATGCCCGACAGGCGCACCTATGTTCTCGACACCAGCGTCCTGCTGGCCGATCCCAACGCCATGTCCCGCTTCGACGAGCACGAAGTCGTGCTGCCGATCGTGGTGATCACGGAGTTGGAGGCCAAGAGGCACCATCCGGAGCTCGGATACTTCGCCCGGCAGGCCCTGCGCCTGCTCGACGACTTCCGTATCCGGTACGGCCGTCTCGACGCCCCCATCCCGCTGGGCGACCTGGGCGGCACGCTGCGCGTCGAGCTCAACCACTCCGATCCCGGCGTCCTTCCCGCCGGCTTCCGATTGGGGGACAACGACTCGCGGATTCTCGCGGTGGCGCGCAATCTCCAGGCGGAGGGGTACGACGTCACCGTCGTCTCCAAGGACCTGCCGCTGCGCATCAAGGCGTCGTCGGTCGGACTTCTCGCCGAGGAGTACCGCGCCGAGCTGGCCATCACCGACTCCGGCTGGACCGGTATGAGCGAGATGGCGCTCTCCGCCGAACAGGTGGACCTCCTCTTCTCCGAGGAGACGCTGTACGTGCCGGAGCTGGCGGAGCTGCCCGTGCACACCGGGCTGGTCCTCCAGTCCGACCGCGGCAAGGCGCTCGGCCGCATCACCCCCGAGGGCAATGTGAAGCTCGTCCGCGGTGACCGGGAGGCCTTCGGGATCCACGGCCGCAGCGCCGAACAGCGCATCGCCCTCGATCTGCTGCTCAACCCGGACATCGGCATCATCTCGATGGGCGGCCGCGCGGGCACCGGCAAGTCGGCCCTGGCCCTGTGCGCGGGCCTGGAGGCGGTGCTGGAGCGCCGTCAGCACAAGAAGGTGATGGTCTTCCGTCCGCTGTACGCGGTCGGCGGGCAGGAGCTCGGCTATCTGCCGGGCACCGAGGCCGAGAAGATGAGCCCGTGGGCGCAGGCGGTGTTCGACACCCTGTCGGCCGTCGCCGGCCGTGAGGTGATCGAGGAGGTGCTGGGCCGCGGCATGCTCGAAGTGCTGCCCCTGACGCACATCCGCGGGCGGTCGCTGCACGACGCGTTCGTCATCGTCGACGAGGCCCAGTCGCTGGAGCGGAACGTCCTGCTGACCGTTCTCTCCCGTATCGGTGCCAACTCGCGTGTGGTGCTGACCCATGACGTGGCGCAGCGCGACAACTTGCGTGTGGGCAGGTACGACGGGGTGGTCGCCGTGGTCGAGAAGCTCAAGGGCCATCCGCTCTTCGCGCACGTCACCCTCAACCGCTCCGAGCGCTCGCCCATCGCCGCGCTCGTGACCGAAATGCTGGAGGAAGGTTAGGTCTCCGCCTGAATGCGGTAGTTGGCGCCGCCCGGCAAGGACGCAAGAGCCTAGCCGGGCGGCGCTGTGCCGTGCCGCCATTTCCGTGAAACTGGTGTGCCAAACGGGGTGTGAGCTATCCCACGCAACGAAGAATTGCCTTGCGGCGTGGGCGTCCGGCAGAGTCTTGCTTCCGTCAGGCCCCGCATACGACACACGTGCATCCCCAGGGATGCGGAACCACACAACTCAACACTTGACGTCGTATGCCGCCCGCGCTTCATCCGGTGCTTCCGCCATGGGAGTTGCCGACGGGCCCGTGTCTCCCGTGACGTGCGGTACGGAGACCAGTGCCAGGGGCACGATTGCATCCGTGAGGTCACGTACACGGACGCTGCTGGAAGGAAACCGTGTGAGCCGGATCTCGGTCCGGGGATTCGCCGTGGCATCAGCTACAGCGGTCACCACCGTCGGCGCAGTCGTGGGAGTCGCTTCGGGCGCTCCCCAGGCCTCGGACGACAATTTCGAGGCGACCGCAGCTGACACGACGCTCCTCGCAGACATCCCCGCGGGCCAGCACGCCCAGGTCCAGACCGCGTCGTTGACGCAGCAGGCCGACGCGCAGGCCACTGCCGCCGATGTGGCAGCGAAGAAGTCCGCCGAGGAATCGGCTCGTATCCAGGCGGCCAAGGACGCCAAGGCGAAGAAGGAAGCCGCCGAGGAGAAGGCGGAGCAGGCGCGCGAGGCCAAGCTGGCCGAGGAGCGCGCCAGCCGCGACGAGACGCGTGACTCCTCCGACTTCTCGGTGCAGAGCTCGTACTCGGTCTCCGAAGTCCAGGCCATGGCCCGCCAGATGATCCCCGGCGACCAGTTCCAGTGCTTCAGCAACATCGTGGACCACGAGTCCACGTGGAACTACAAGGCGCAGAACCCGTCTTCGGGTGCCTACGGTCTCGTCCAGGCGCTGCCCGGCTCCAAGATGGCGTCCGCCGGCGCCGACTGGCAGACCAACCCGGCCACGCAGATAAAGTGGGGCCTGAACTACATGAACGACCGCTACGGCAGCCCGTGCGGTGCCTGGTCGTTCTGGCAGGCCAACAACTGGTACTAGGCCCGCCGGACCACCCGCTTACCGTCGGTTTTCCAGGCCGCCGGAGCTCAACCTTGTGAAGCCCCTCCCCGTCCTACGGGGAGGGGCTTTGCGCGTGTACGTTCAGGCGGGGCGACTCGGGGAACAAGCAGGCGGTACGACACGGGGAAGAAGGATGAGCATGTCGAAACTGCCGGGGTGGCTAGGCCGGGTCGGAGCCGAACTCACCGAACTCGGCGAGCGGTTGGGGGAGCGCCGGGCCGAGGCCACGGGGGACGACGGTCCCGCGGACGGTTCGGTGCGCGACAGCGTCCCGGCCCCGCCCGACTACGCGCCCAGTGTCGCCGCCAAGCCGGAGCCCGTGGCAGCCATTCCCTGGGGCATGCGGGTGGCCGCCGAGGCCGCCTGGCGGCTGGTCGTACTGGCGATCATGCTCTGGGTGTTGATGAAGATCATCAGCGCCGTGCAGCTCGTGGTGATGGCCTTCGTCGGAGCCCTGCTGGTCACCGCGCTGCTCCAGCCGACGGTCGCCAGGCTCAAGAAGTGGGGCCTGCCGCGTGGTCTGGCCACGGCGGTCACCGCCATCTCCGGCTTCATCGTCATGGGCCTCATCGGCTGGTTCGTGGTGTGGCAGGTCGTGGAGAACATCGACGTACTCTCCGACCGCGTCACCGACGGCATCGAGGAACTCAAACGCTGGCTGCTCAACAGCCCGTTCCATGTCACCGAACAGCAGATCAACGATCTCGCGAAGAGCCTGAGCGACGCGATCGGCACCAACACCGAGGAGATCACCTCCGCCGGCATCCAGGGCGTGACCGTCGTGGTCGAACTGCTGACCGGGATCCTGCTGGCCGTGTTCTCCACGCTCTTCCTCCTCTACGACGGCCGGCGGATCTGGGAGTGGTCGCTCAGGCTGTTCCCCGCGGCGGCGCGTCCGGGCCTCGCCGGGGCCGGACCGCGCGCCTGGCGCACGCTCACCGCGTATGTGCGCGGCACCCTGATAGTCGCGCTCATCGACGCCGTCTTCATCGGCCTCGGGCTCTACTTCCTCGACGTCCCGCTGGCGGTGCCGCTGGCGGTCTTCATCTTCCTCGGCGCGTTCATCCCGCTCGTCGGCGCGGTCATCTCGGGCGCGCTCGCCGTGGTCGTCGCGCTCGTCACCCAGGACGTCTTCACGGCGCTGATGGTGCTGATCGTCGTCCTGGCCGTCCAGCAGATCGAGGGCCACGTCCTCCAGCCGTTCATCCTCGGCCGTGCGGTACGCGTGCATCCGCTGGCCGTCGTCCTCGCGGTCGCCACGGGCGGGCTCGTCGCCGGTATCGCCGGAGCCGTCGTCGCGGTGCCGCTGGTCGCCGTCACGAACACCGTCGTCGGTTACCTCCGCGCGCACAGCCAGGAGCGGTCCCTGCGCGGCGGCCCCGGGCCGCACGGCGCGACGGCGCTCGACATCGCGCCGACGCCCGCCCCGGGCGCCACGGCCGCGCCCCCGGCGGGCTCCGCGGCCCCGGCCGACGCCCCGGCGGGGCCGGTCTCCGACGCGCCGCCCGCCGAGCCCCGGAACGGCCAGGAATGATCTCCGAGCCGGAGCTGGAGGGAGAGCTCTCGGCGCCGGCGACGGTGCCCGCGCCGCGAGGCCCGGAGGACGCGGCCGAGACACTGGACGCCGGCGGACCCGCCTTCATACCGGGGCCGCCGCTGCGGCAGCGTCCCTGGGTGTGGGGACTGGCCGGGGTACTGGTGACATCGGCGGTGTGGGCGGGCGCCCTGTGGGCGTACGGCAGGGCGGGGCCGGACCTCCAGGGTTACGGGGTCAGCCGCAATCTCTGCCTCGACGCCGATCTCGCGGCGCTCTCCGCGAGGCTCGGCGAGAAGCGGGACCCGTTCGCCGCGGTGGGCGAGGACGAGGCGCTCGACCAGGCCGTCTGCACGGTCAATCTGACGCCGAAACGGCCCCCTGAGCGCAAGGGGCATCCGGTGCCGACCGTGCGGGCGTACGCGGAGATCACGTACACGCTGCACAAGAAGACCGATCCGGGGCCGCAGTTCGACGCGTCCCTGATCGAACCGGCCGACCAGGGGGCCGGGGAACAGATCCTCAAACTCGTCCCCGAAGTGGGGGAGCGCGCCTACCTGGTGAGCCGACCCGGCGACGCGAGCCCGTCGCTGGAGGTCCTCGACGGACAGGCGGTGCTTTCGCTCTCCGTCGGTCAGGTCACCGAGTACAACGACGTGGATCCGCTGAACCCGGGCTTCGAGAGCGACGACCAGGGCGTCGTGCACCTCGGCGGCCTCGTACCGGCCATGGTCGAGGACATGCTGGCGCTGATGGACGAGCTGAAGAGCGACTGACAGCGGCGCGTCCGGCCGTCAGGCGTCGCCGGGACCGGCCATGACGGCCTCCGCGTCGAGCGTCGTCGCCAGGGCCTGGATCACGGCCGCGATCTTGAAGCCCTCCTGGATCGTCTCGCGGTCCACCTCCAGCCTCCGCAGCGCGCGCTCGTGCGCGTCGAGGCACAGTCCGCAGGCGTTGATCGCGGAGACCGCGAACGACCAGAACTCGACGTCGGCCTTCGGCACGCCCGGATGACCGAGCGCGGTCATCCGCAGGCCCGTGCGCAGCTCTCCGTACGCCGGGTCGGACAGCAGATGCCTGGTGCGGTGGAACACGTTGTTCACCGCCATGACGGCGGCGGCCGACTTGGCCGCCGTGAGGGCCTCGGGGGAGAGCCGGGCGCCGGCCTCGGGCGCCACCTCGCGCAGCACCCGCGCCGAGCGAGCGGCGATCGCACAGGCCAGCACCGTGCCCCACAGGCGCTGCTGGCTCAGTCCGCCGTGCTCGACAACCGCGTCGAGATTGCGCCGCAGATCCCTGGCGTAGTCGGGAACGGCGGCCTTCAGCGCGTCGAGTGACATCGTGCTCTCCTGGGACGGGACCTACGGTGCGTGGTCGTCGGTGGTGCGGTCGGTGTCCGGGGCGTCCGCGTCCCCGGGCTGTTCCGGAGGCCGGGCGGCCTTCGGGGGCCTGCCCCGGCGAGGGATCGGCCTGGCGTTGCCCGGGAGCCGGCCCCCTTCCGCCAGGGCCCGGCGGAGCAGGAACTCGATCTGCGCGTTGGCGCTGCGCAGTTCGTCGGACGCCCACCGTGCCAGGGCGTCGTACACCGCCGGGTCCAGGCGCAGGAGGACCTGCTTCCGTTCGGTCACTGGTAGAGGGTGCCCGTGTTCACGACCGGCTGCGCGGCCCGGTCACCGCAGAGTACGACCAGCAGGTTGCTGACCATCGCCGCCTTCCGTTCGGAGTCCAGCTCGACGATGTCCTGTTCGGTCAGCCGGGTGAGGGCCGCCTCGACCATCCCGACGGCGCCGTCCACGATCAGCCGGCGCGCCGCGACGACCGCGCCGGCCTGCTGGCGCTGGAGCATCGCCGAGGCGATCTCGGGAGCGTACGCGAGATGGGTGAAGCGTGACTCGATGATGTGCACACCCGCCGCCTCGACCCGGGCGTGCAGTTCGACGGCGAGCTTCTCGGTGATCTCCTCGGCGTTCCCGCGCAGCGAGAGGCCGTCCTCCTCGTGGGCGTCGTACGGGTACTCGATCGCGATGTGCCGGACGGCGGCCTCGGTCTGGGTGGAGACGAACTCCAGGAAGTCGTCCACCTCGAAGAGTGCCTGCGCGGTGTCCTCCACCCGCCAGACGACGACGGCCGCCAGTTCGATCGGGTTGCCGTAGGCGTCGTTGACCTTCAGGACGGCTGTCTCGTGGTTCCGTACGCGGGTCGAGATCTTGGCGCGTGAGGTGAGCGGGTTCACCCAGCGCAGCCCGTCGACGCGGATCGTGCCGCGGTAGCGGCCGAAGAGCTGGACGACACGGGCCTCGCCCGGCGCCACCATGTTGAGCCCGCACATCGCGACGAAGGCGGCGATCGCGAGCAGGACGCCCAGAACGATCAGCGCCACCTTGCCGCCGGTCGACGAGAGGGCCGCGCCGATCACGACGAGGGCGATTCCGCCGACCAGGCCGATCAGCCCGAGCAGCAGCGCGAGGCCGCCGCCGATGCTGCTCGCCTGGAATTCCCGGACCCGCGGCGCGGGCATCTCGGGCAGGTCGTCCACCACTGGGGTGCTGGTCACTGGCATGTCTGGTCCCCGTTTCCGCTACTTTCGCGCCGCTCGGCGCAGCTAGCATTGTGATTACACATTAACGTGCTTCGCAACCCTCCACGCCTTTCGTGAGTCGGTTCCTCTGAGACAGGTGCTGATTGTCACGTCGGAAAAGACCGGATCGGGACTCTTTGTCACAGGGGACGGTGTTAGCTTTCTGAGCTGATTCCGGCAACTGGGACAAGCTGACAAACGGACGGGGCCGGCGGTACGAGACCCGAGAGCGGAGCGACTGAGCGATGGGCCGAGCGGAAGCGCGAGTGGCCCGGCAGCGTGGAACGCGCCGGGCGAGGAAGGCCGGCGGCATACGCGGCTTCTTCACGCTGAGGAAGCTCCTCGGCACGTTCCTCGGGCTGTGCCTGCTCGCCATGGGCGCGTTCGTCGTGATCTATTTCCTGGTCCCGGTGCCGAAGGCCAACGCCCAGGCCGAGATGCAGAGCAACGTCTACAAGTACAGCGACGGCACGGTCCTGGCGCGGACCGGCGAGATCAACCGCGAGATAGTCGGCCTGGAGAAGGTCCCCAAGGACGTCCAGCGGTCCTTCGTCGCCGCCGAGAACAAGTCCTTCTACAAGGACTCCGGCGTCGACATCAAGGGCACGACCCGCGGTCTGGTGAACACCCTCTCGGGCAAGGGCAAGCAGGGTGGTTCCACCATCACCCAGCAGTACGTGAAGAACTACTACCTGGACCAGGACCAGACGGTCACCCGCAAGCTCAAGGAGCTGGTGATCTCTCTGAAGGTGGACCAGCAGATGAGCAAGAGCGACATCCTCGCCGGGTACATGAACACCAGTTACTACGGGCGGGGCGCGTACGGCATCCAGGCGGCCGCGCAGGCGTACTACGGCGTGGACGCGGCCAAGCTGGACGTCGCGCAGGGCGCGTACCTCGCCGCGCTGCTCCAGGCCCCCAACCAGTACGACTGGACCCTGGCCTCGGAGACCGGCAGGAAGCTCGTCACCGAGCGCTGGAACTACGTCCTCGACAACATGGTCGAGGAGAACTGGCTGGACGGTACGGAGCGGGCCGGGCTGAAGTTCCCCGTACCGCGGAAGCCCAAGCCCGCCCCCGGCGCCGAGGGCCAGGCCGGCTATCTCGTCGATGCCGCCAACAGCGAGCTGGAGCGGCAGGGCGTCTCCAAGGAGGACATCGCCGCCGGCGGCTGGACGATCACGCTGAGCGTCGACAAGAAGCGCCAGAAGGAGCTTCTCGACGCGGTCGACAAGCAGCTGGAGTCCAAGCTCGACCGGAAGAAGAACAAGATCGACGCGACCGTGCAGGCGGGCGCCACCTCCGTGGACCCGAAGACGGGCGCGGTGGTCGCGCTCTACGGCGGGGTCGGCGCCACCGAGCACTGGATCAACAACGCCACCCGCACCGACTACCAGCCCGCGTCGACCTTCAAGCCGGTGGTGCTCGCCTCGGCGCTGGAGAACAAGTCCAGGACGCAGGACGACGACCCGATCGGGCTCAAGACCGTTTACGACGGCACCAGCAAGCGGCCGGTCGTCGGCAGCGACACCCCCTTCGCGCCGCAGAACGAGGACGACGTCGACTACGGCGACATCACCGTGCAGGAAGCGGCCAACGACTCCGTCAACTCCGTCTTCGCACAGATGGTCGTGGACGTCGGCCCCGGCAAGGTGAAGAAGACCGCGCTCGATCTGGGCATGCGGGACAAGAACTTCCCCGAGCGGCCCGCGATCACCCTGGGCACGATGCAGGCGTCCACCTGGGACATGGCGGGCGTGTACGCGACGCTCGACAACCACGGGGAGAAGGTCACGCCGTCGATCCTGAAGTCCGCCGAGCACAAGGACCGTGACGTCGAGCTGCCCGAACGGATCGGTGACCAGGCGATCAGCCGCGAGTCGGCCGACACCGTCACCTCGGCGCTCACCGGCGTCGTCAAGAACGGCACGGCGCACGAGGCGAACACCGACGCGTACGAGGCGGCCGGCAAGACGGGTACGTCGGAGAACAACAAGTCGGCCTGGTTCGCCGGCTACACGCCCGAACTGACCACGGTGGTGGCCCTGTTCGGCGAGTCGACGAAGGAGGGCGGCGGCCAGGTCACCCTGACCGGCACGGCCAACTCGGGCCGCGCCAACGGTGGTGGCTTCCCCGCCAGGATCTGGGCCGACTACACCCTGGGCGCGCTGGGCGGCGGCTCCGACGCCTCGTTCGATCTCGACGTCGCCGAGGACA
>NZ_JAAPBF010000400.1 GCF_022695985.1 Streptomyces sp. NP-1717
GGCGACGGGAGAGCGCGGAGAAGGGCGCAGGAGCGCGCGGGGGTCGTAAACGGCCCCCGCGGCGGGCATTTCTCCCCCATGACGGTTCACCTACGCCCCTTGCTGCTCCTCGACGTCGACGGCCCCCTCAACCCGTACGCCGCACGGCTGCCACGGCCGCGCGGGTACACCACCCACCGTCTGCGCCCGTCGGGCTGGCTCTCCCGCCAGACGCCGGGCTCCCGGCCCCACAGACGCGGGCTACGGGTACGGCTCAACCCCGCCCACGGCCCGATACTCACCGGGCTGCCCTTCGAACTCGCCTGGGCCACCACGTGGATGCACGAGGCCAACAGCATGATCGCGCCGGCCGTCGGGCTGCCGACCGATCTGCCGGTCATCGAGTGGCCCGAGCTGTTCGCGAAGGATCCGGACGGCCTCTACTGGAAGACACGCCCGCTGCTGGAGTGGGCGGACGGCAGACCCTTCGCCTGGGTCGACGACATGATCACCGACCTGGACACCACGTACGTCGCGACCCATCACGACGGGCCCGCGCTGCTGTTGCGCATCCACCCACGACGGGGTCTGCGGGAGGGGGACTTCGCGACACTGACGCGCTGGGCGGAGCTGCTCTGATCCGGCGGCACGCACTCGCTCGGGCTCTGCGGAAGTGTCCGGAGAGCCCGGGACGCGTTCACCGCTTGACGTCTGCAACGCTGTAAAAGCTCCCGCCCCAACGGGACTTGAAGCGCCGTCGCGCCGCCCGCCGAGCCCTCCGGAAGCTTTCCTTCCATCAGGTGCGAACCCCTCCCGACCTGGCGAATCGCACCGCGCGCGGATTCCGTTCCGCCATTGGCATGGACCTGCTCATGATCCTTGGATACGCTCCCGCCGAGGCGATTGAGAGCGCTCTCACTCGCCTGCTGTTCCACTGTTCCAACCCCACGATCGCTGGAACAACCGAAGGGCGAATGCCTTGAGACGCAAGACAGTTGTACGCACCGGTCTGTCCGCACTCCTCCTCGTCGGCACCTGGGCGACGGCCGGGCTCGCACCGGCCGCAGCCGCGGCCCCCGCCGCCGCCTCGACATCGATGTCAGAATCGGCGGCGGCCGCGAAGAAGGCGCCCGCCTCCGCGGGCCTGCTCAGCGGCATGCAGAAGGAATTCGGCCTCACCAGGAGTGAGGCCGTCGCCCGGCTCGCCGCCGAGAAGACGGCGACCGCCATCGACACCAAGGCGGAGCGCGCGGCGGGAGCCGCGTACGGCGGCTCCTGGTTCAGCGCGGCCGACAACTCCCTGACCGTCGCCCTCACCGACGCGAAGAAGGCCGCCGCCGTCCACGCGACAGGCGCCACGGTCAAGCTCGTGAAGCACAGCGAGCGGGCGCTCGACGCGACCATGAAGCGGATCGACGCGCTCTCCGCCCCGGCCGGCGTGAGCAGTTGGTCCGTCGACCCGGAGAACAACCGGGTCGTGGTGAACGTCCTCGCCTCGGAACGTGACACCAAGGCCGTCGCCGCATTCGTCGCGAAGGCCGAGAAGACCGGTCCGGTGACGGTCGCGGAGACGACCGACGCCCCCTCCACCGTCGCGGCCGGGACCGTGGGCGGTGACCCGTACTACACGGGCAACGTCCGCTGCTCCATAGGCTTCTCCGTGCACGGCGGCTTCGTCACCGCCGGCCACTGCGGCCCCCGTGGCCAGTCGGTGCGCGGCTGGGACAACTCCACCATCGGCAACTTCCAGGGCTCGTCCTTCCCCGGCAACGACTACGCGTGGGTGAACGTCGCCAACGGCTGGTGGACCGTTCCCGTCGTCCTCGGCTGGGGCAGCGTGTCCGACCAGTTGGTACGCGGTTCGAACGAGGCCCCCGTCGGCGCGTCGATCTGCCGCTCCGGCTCCACGACGCACTGGCGCTGCGGCAACCTCCTGGCCAAGAACGTGACGGTCAACTACTCCCAGGGCGCCGTCCACCAGATGGTCCAGACGAGTGCCTGCGCGGAGGGTGGCGACTCGGGCGGCTCGTTCATCAGCGGTGACCAGGCACAGGGCGTAACGTCCGGCGCCTCGGGCAACTGCACCAGCGGCGGGCAGAGCTTCTACCAGCCGATCAACGAGATCCTGAGCACGTACGGTCTGCGGCTGCACACAGCCTGACCCGGACTCCACAAGGTGAAGCCCGTCGCGTCATGGTTCTGACGCGACGGGCTTCACCGCGGTGCGGTCAGCTCTGTCTCCCGGTGGCGCTTCGGCTCAGCCGCGAGAGCCGCCGCCTCCCAGGTCCACTCTGCCGATCGAGCCCGTCTGGATAAGGGTCTCGTGCACCACGCCGCCGCTCATGGTGTTGTGCACGGTGGTTACGTGCTGTGGCGTGGGCGCGGCGGGGTCCAACTCGTCCAGCAGCGCGCGGAGTTCGGCAGCCGCCGCGGGGTCGGCCGCCAGGGTGCGGCGGAGGCGGGTGCGCCATTCGGTGTGGACGTCGGCGATCAGTTGTTCGTCCTCGTCCTGCCGCGCCGCGACCAGTTCGGCCCGTACGGTGTCCAGTTCCTCCTCGACCGAGGCCGGGGTGGCCGAGCCCCGGCCCGCGAAGAACGCCACCATCCGGTCGCGGGCCGCCGTCCAGCCGTCCGTCGCCATCTGCTGCACGAGGGCCGTCGCCCCCGCCGTCGCCAGTGCCACCAACTCGGTTTCCACCGTGCCCCCTTGATCTGTGGATGTGACGGATACGAGCCTATCGGTCACCGTCCGAGCAGCGCCGTGAGCGCGCCCACCGGGTCGGTGTCGGGGGTGCCCCGGGGCCACCAGTCCTCCCGGTCGCGGTCCGACTCGTAGCCGTACCAGAGACCGTCGCGGCCGAAGCGGAGTTGGAGCGACGGCGCGGAGAGCCGGTTGCGCCAGGGGCGGAAGTGCGGGAAGTCGGCCGCGACGAGTGCGGGGCGGGCGCGGTCGAACGGTCCGGCGGGCGGGTCCCAGGCGTCTTCCAGGACGGTCAGGCCTGCGAGGCCGCCCTGGCGCCAGGCGGCGACGGCGCGGGCCAGATCGGTGGGGCTGTGGCCGGTCCCCGCCGCCAGGTCGCGGTAGAGGGCGCGGGTCGAGGCGGTGAGCCCGGACCCGGGGTGGGCGGCGGCCAGGCGGACGGCGTCCTGCCA
>NZ_JAAPBF010000401.1 GCF_022695985.1 Streptomyces sp. NP-1717
CGACCGGTCCGGCAACCACCCCTCCGACTTCATGTCACCTCACGCGCCCGGCGTGCCTCCCGCGGAGGCGCCGGCGCGCGGCGTACGGCCGCGTCAGAGACCCGCCGCTGCCGACTGGATGTCGGCGGCGAAGGTGGACACCTCGGTGTAGACGCCCGGGAAGCCGGGCCGTGCGCAGCCCTGGCCCCAGCTGACGACGCCGACCTGGATCCAGCCGCCGTTCCCGTTGTCACGGAACATCGGGCCGCCGGAGTCACCCTGGCAGGTGTCCGTGCCGCCCTCGTCGATGAAGCCGGCGCAGATCTCCTCGGCGGGCACGAGGCTGCCGGAGTACGCGCCCTCGCAGTCCGCGTCGGAGACGAACGGCACGTTGGCCTTGAGCAGGTGCCGCTCCTGGCCGCCGCCCTCGGTGGCCGCGCCCCAGCCGGCCACGGTGAACTCGCCGTTGTTGAACGAGTCGTCCGTGGCGATGTCCAGCGTGGGCAGGTCGATCGGCTCGGCGAGCTTGATCAGCGCCCAGTCCTTGCCGGTGCCGTTGTAGCCGGGCGCCTGGAGGATCTCGGTCGAGTTGACCTCGACGGCGTCCGGGCTTTCGAGGTCCACGACGCCCGCCGTGGCGGTGATGCTCGTGTCGGGGCCCGAACCGTCCACACAGTGGGCGGCGGTCAGGACGATGTCCTGCTCGTAGAGAGCGCCGCCGCAGCCCATGGAGAGGCGGACCATGAAGGGGAACTCACCCTGCTCGGCGGGGGTGCCGCCGACGACCAGCGGTCCCGGAGGCGGGGCGGCCGAAGCGGAGGCGGGCTGAAGGCTGACACCGGCGAGGACGACCGCGCCGACGACGGCACATCTTTTGAGAGCACGCAGAAAGCTCAACTGACTGCCTTTCGTGGGGGGAAACAGTGCGTTTCGTTGTCTTGCGTGGGGCTGTCGTGCGTGAAGCCGTGTACGGATGACGCTCAGCACGTGGGGGTGCCGTACGCATGGCGAAGCCGACCGACGACCCGGTGAAACGTGGATCGCCCGCATCCGCCCGCCACAGCGTGATCCGGATTATGGGGAGGAAATCAGCCGTGGCACAAGACATGGGTTTCGGCCAACCGAACGGTCGGGTTCAGTCCGCCGCCCGCCGGGCGGGCCCCCGTACAGTTGACAGCGGTCGACCCTCCTGCGAAGGGGTAGTGGCGTGACGGACAGAGGCGCGACGAACGGCGGCAGCCCGGTCGTACACGGCTACCCCCACCTCGACACCGTGCGGGCCGCCGTGACGGCCCTCTACCGGCGCATGTCGGACGACGGCATCCGCCGCTACGACACCAGTGTCGCGCCCGCCGACGTCGCCTTCGCCGACCACGACGACCTGCATCTCGGAGTACAGCGGGTGGCCCGCGCGCTGGTCCAGCAGCTGAGTCTGCCGGACGCCCGGATCATCGTCACCTTCCGCGAGATGGAGCACGCGGCGAGCGTCGAGCTGACGGCCGGACCGGAGTACTTCATCGAGCTCAACGACCGTTTCCGCAGGCACCGCAGGGACATCGGCGCCGCCCTGGCGCACGAGATCACCCATGTCCTGCTGCACCGGCTCGGACTGGGCTTCCCCGGCACGCGCGACAACGAGATCCTGACCGACACCGTCACGACCTATCTGGGCGCGGGCTGGCTGCTGCTCGACGCGTTCCGGGAGGACCGGGACTCCAGCCAGAAGCTCGGCTACCTGACGCCGGAGGAGTTCGGCTACGTGCTGGCCAAGCGCGCCATCGTGTTCAACGAGGACCCCGGCATCTGGTTCACCAGCCCGCAGGGCTACACCGCATACACGAAGGGCAAGGCGCAGGCCGTACGGGACGAGCAGCAGCCGCCGCTGACCACGGCGGGCTGGTCGGGCCGGCACCGCTACGCCAAGGACCGGCGTTACGCGCTCGACCACCCCGGCGAGGCCGCGGACGCGGGACGCCCGTACGCCTTCGAGACGCTTCCCGACGGGCTGCGGGTGTCGTTCCCCTGCCCCACGTGCCACCAGCGGATCCGGGTGCCGGTCAGGGGCCGGGTGCGGGCGCGGTGCGGACTCTGTCACACGGTGCTCGACTGCGACACCTGAACTCCCCCACCTGGCAAGGGACTTCACGGAACCGGCAGACGGTGGCCATTGTGTCGATTTGGCGTGAATGACGCCTCCGGGCGAAGGTCGAAGTATGACGAATGAGCGGACAGCGGGCTCCGACCGTGCGCGGGAGGAGCTGTTCTCGGCCGTGTACGAGGGCCGGGACGACACCGTCGTCGCGCTGCTCCGCTCCGGAGTCCCCGCCGAGGCGACCGACCCGGACGGCCAGAGCGTGCTCTACGCCGCCGCGGTGAGCGACGAACCCGGCGCGGTCCGGGTGCTGCTGGCGGCGGGCGCCGACCCCGAGCGCGCGAGCGGACCGGACGGCGGGGACCTGCCGCTGTGCGGCGCCGCGTGCGGCGGTCACACGGAGGTGGTCCTGGCCCTGCTGGCGGCGGGCGCGCGCCCCGACCGGCGCGAGGCGTACGGGTTCACCGCGCTGGCCTGGGCCGTCGGGCAGGGACACGCGCGGACGGTGGAGGCCCTTCTGGCGCACGGCGCCGACCCCGCTCTCCCCGGCCCCGGCGGCGGCGCCCCGGACGGTGAGCCGCCGCTCGTGACGGCCGCCCGGCGCGGCTCGCCGTCGACCGTACGGGCGCTGTTGCGGCACGGCGCCGACGCGCGCGAGGAGGCGCTGGCCGAGGCACGGCGGTGGACCGCGCCCGAGGCGGTGGAGCACGAACTGCACGCCGAGCTGCTGCCGATGGCCGGCACGGGCGGGGGCGACGAGACGGTGGTGCGCCGGATCGAGGAGGACGGCGGGGTGACGATCGTCGTCGAGACGCTGAAGGACGGCGTGCCCGTGGCGAGCCTGGAGCGGCAGACCGGGCACGGGGCGATCGCCACCGTCCTGGAGGAATCGCTGGGCATCCGGACGCCGTTCGAGGAACTGGCGGGGCGGGCGCTGAGGTGCGGGGTGCCCGGCAGGGACGACTGGCGGGAGCCGGTGGCCGCGCTGTGGCGGAGGGGTGACGAGGAGTCGTTCGAGGCGGCGCTCGCCTGGTGCGCGAG
>NZ_JAAPBF010000402.1 GCF_022695985.1 Streptomyces sp. NP-1717
GTATCACCGAAAAGGACCACCGACCTCATGACCACCACACACCGGGAGACCACCACCGTGACCGACACCGCATCGTCCCACCGGGCCCTGCGCGTCCTGCGCCGGACGCTCAGCAGCGTCTTCGCCCGCGTCTACCTCGTGGCGGTCGTGCTGATGTGCGTCTGGGCCGTCGTGGTGACCCTGGGCGACAACCCCGACGCGTCCTTCGCCGGAGTGGTGCCGGTGGTGGCCACCCTGCCCGTCAGCCTGCTCGTGGTCCTGCCGCCCGACCACTGGTCCATGCTCTTCCTCCCCATCGCCCTCGGGGCCCTGGTCAACGCCGTCGTCATCGGCTGGTGCGCCCGCGCCCTGAGCCGGCCCCGCCCGGGTTCGGGGCCGTCGTCCTGACGTACCCGCCCGGTCCGGTACGTCCGCCGGCCCGGCTTGCGCGGCCCCGCCGCCTCACCGGGCCGGCGTACCCGTCGCCCCCGTGGGGAAGTCCTGGACGCCGAGCACGCGCAGCAGGTCCAGCCGCTCGCGGGTCTCGACGTCCGCCGGGGTGAGCACCAGCAGTTGCTGGCCCTGGTCGGGGGTGACCAGCGTTTCGCAGTCCATCAGCAGCCGGCCCACCCGCGGGTGCAGCAGGGTCTTGCGGTCCGCGCGCCGGACCGCCACCTCGTGCGCGGCCCAGAACCGGCGGAAATCGGCGCTCACCGCCTGGAGCCGTTCGACGAGCCCGGTGACCGCCGGATCGCCGGACCTGCGCCCGACGGTCGCGCGGAGGTCCGCCACGATCTGCCGGGTCCGCTCCTCCCGGTCCTCTTCCGGGGCGGCGGCGCGGGCCTCGGGGTCGGTGAACCACCGGTACACGAGATAGCGCCGGTCACCGGTGAAGCGGGTGGGGTCGCCGTTCAGCAGGAAGGCCGTCCGGTTCTGGGCCAGGACCTCACCGAGGTCGGACAGCACCAGGGCGGGGGTGTCGCCGAGCAGATCGAGCATGCGCACCAGACCGGCGCGGGCCAGCCGCGCCACCCCGTCGGCGGGCGGCGGCCGATGCCCGGCCAGATGGAACAGATGGGCGCGCTCGTCCTCCGAAAGGCGCAGCGCCCGGGCCAGCGCGCCGAGCAACTGGGCCGAGGGCTGACTGCTGCGGCCCTGCTCAAGGCGTACGACGTAGTCCACCGACATCCCGGCCAGCATGGCCACCTCCTCGCGACGCAGACCGGTGGTACGGCGCCGGGGGCCGTCGGGGAGGCCGACGTCGGCGGGGCGGACGGCCTCGCGCCGGGAGCGCAGGAAGTCGGCGAGCTGCTCACGTTCCATGGGCTCCATGGTCTCTCGTGGCGCACGAACCAGCCAGGGAGCGGCTCTCCCATGATGAACGCTCCGCTCCCGTACCCGGCGCCGGGGGCGCAGGGTGGAAGGAGATCGACGACGAAGGAGAGACGTGATGCAGACGCGAACCCTGGGCAGCACCGGACCCGCAGTCTCCGCGCTGGGCCTCGGCGCCATGGGCATGTCCGGCGCCTACGGCGACGCCGACCGCGCCGAGAGTGTCGCCACGGTGCACGCCGCGCTGGAGGCCGGAGTCACGCTGATCGACACGGGCGACTTCTACGCGATGGGCCACAACGAACTGCTGCTCGCCGAGGCCCTGCGCGGCCGGGACCGGGACAGCTACCTGCTGAGCGTCAAGTTCGGCATGCTGCGCGGACCCGGCCCGGACTTCGGCGGGCACGACTGCCGTCCCGAGGCGGTCAAGAACTTCCTGGCCTACTCACTGACCCGGCTGGGCACCGACCACATCGACATCTACCGTCCCGCCCGGCTGGACCCGGCGGTACCGATCGAGGAGACCGTCGGCGCGATCAAGGAGATGATCGACGCCGGGTACGTACGGCACCTCGGCCTCTCGGAGGTCGACGCCGCGACCGTCCGCCGCGCGCACGCCGTGCACCCGGTCGCCGACCTCCAGATCGAGTACTCGCTGATCTCCCGCGCGGTCGAGGCGGAGGTCCTGCCCACCCTGCGGGAGCTGGGCATCGGCCTGACCGCGTACGGCGTACTCAGCCGCGGTCTCATCTCCGGCCACTGGACCGCCGGGCACACCGCGGGCCCCGGCGACATGCGCGCCGTCAGCCCGCGTTTCGCCGCCGGGAACGTGGAACACAATCTCGCCTTCGTGGAGGCCCTGCGCCGGATCGCCGGGGACAAGGGGTGCACCGTCGCCCAGCTGGCCATCGCCTGGGTGGCCGCGCGGGGCGACGACATCGTGCCGTTGGTCGGCGCCCGCACCCGGGAGCGGCTGGCCGAGGCGCTGCCCGCGACGGAGCTGGCCCTCACCGCGGCAGACCTCGCCGCGATCGAGAAGGCGGTCCCTCCGGGCACGGCGCGCGGCGACCGGTACCCGTCGGCGTTCATGTCGGGCCTCGGCGTGGGGAACTGAGCCCTGACGCGCACCCGGCCCCGCCCTCCTTCGTTGCGGGGAGGGCGGGGCCGGGCCGGCCGTGACGGGTGCCTACTTCGGCATCAGGACCGTGTCGATGAGGTTGACCGTGGCGTTGGACGTCGTGATGCCGCCGCACACGATGTTCGCCGTGTCGTTGACCTTGAACGTCGAGCCCGAGCCCGACGTCGACAGCGTGCTGCCCTCCAGCGTGTTGAACGTGCCGTTCGACAGCTGCGACTTGGTGATCTTCTGGCCGACCACGTGATAGGTCAGGACCTTGGTCAGCTGCGCCTTGTCCGCGAGCAGCGCGTCGAGATCCGCCTTCGGGATCTTCTCGAACGCGGCGTTGGTCGGTGCGAACACCGTGATGTTCTTCGCGTTGTTGAGCGTGTCCACCAGTCCGGCCTGCCGCAACGCCGCTGTCAGCGCGGACAGTTGGGGATTCTGGGACGCGGCGGTCGCCACGGGCTGGGAGGCCATGGCCGCGGCGCTGCCCGCTCCGCTCTGGGGCAGGGACGAGCATGCGGGTCCGAACGGATCCGTCGAGGTGGTGCTCGCGAAGGCCTGGGGTGCCAGGACTCCCATGGACACGGGCAGGACCACGGCGGCACAGGCCGCCACCGC
>NZ_JAAPBF010000403.1 GCF_022695985.1 Streptomyces sp. NP-1717
CGGCGCCGCCCGCCGCCCCGGCCGGCACGAAACTCTGCGTGGCCTGCCGCGCCGGCCATGTCGACACCGACGGCTACTGCGAGAACTGCGGTCACGCCCAGCCCCGTGAACGCGACCACGTGGAGCAGGAGTTGGACGCCGTCGCGGCGGTCAGCGACCGCGGACTGCGCCATCACCGCAACGAGGACGCGTTCGCCGTGTCGTCGGCGGCCCTGCCGGACGGCTCACCGGCCGTGATCGCGATCGTCTGCGACGGCGTGTCGTCGGCGACCCGCCCCGACGAGGCGTCGGCGGCGGCCTCGGCCACCGCCAACGAGGTGCTGCTGGCGGCGCTGCCGCGCGGCACGCATCCGCAGCAGGCGATGCACGAGGCGATCGTGGCGGCCGCCGAGGCCGTCAACCTCCTTGCCACCCGGCCGGGTCGGGCCGGCGACCACGAGGCCGCGCACCGCGCGCAGAACGCGCCCGCGTGCACGATCGTCGGCGCGGTCGTGGCGAGCGGCCTGCTGGTCGTCGGCTGGGTCGGCGACAGCCGCGCCTACTGGGTGCCCGACGACCGCACCGGCCCGCCCGCGCGGCTCACCGAGGACGACTCCTGGGCGGCCCAGATGGTCGCCGCGGGCCTGATGAACGAGGCGGAGGCGTACGCGGACGAACGCGCCCACGCCATCACCGGCTGGCTCGGCGCCGACGCGTACGAACTCGAACCGCACACGGCGTCCTTCAAACCGGACCGCCCCGGTGTCGTGGTGGTGTGCACGGACGGCCTGTGGAACTACGCGGAGAGCCCGCAGGACATGGCCCGGGTCCTGCCTCCCGACGCCGCCGGACGGCCCCTGCACAGCGCCCAGGTGCTGGTCGGCCACGCGCTCGACGGTGGGGGCCACGACAACGTAACAGTGGCCCTCCTGCCGTTCGCCGTACCGCAGCAAGGGGCAGGATCCGCCTACAGCCCGGCCTGAGCACCCCACTGCCCGGACCACCGGACCGGGGCGGCGACCCGGGCCTGCGCCCGGTCCGACCCCGGGAGCACGCCGGCCCGTTGCCCTGTTGTCCCTCTCACGTCTTAGTTTTCTGCCAGTGGAGCGTCAAGGAGCCGATACAGATGGCGAACTTCTCCAAGTCGACAGTGCCGCAGTTCTCCGTCGAGGTGTACCAGAACGAGTTCCTGCCGGAGGGCGGGCGCGAGGTGAACGCGATCGTGACGGTCACGTCCACCGGGGGAGGTACGAGCGGCGGGGCGCCGCTCACGGGAGCGTCCCCGGTATCGACGGCGCCGGGCCCGAACGCGGCCGTGGTGATCATGGTCGACTGCTCGGGGTCGATGGACTATCCGCCGACGAAGATGCGCAACGCGCGCGATGCCACGTCCGCCGCCGTCGACACGCTGCGCGACGGTGTCGCCTTCGCCGTGGTGGCCGGTACGCACGTGGCCAAGGAGGTCTACCCGGGCGAAGGCCGGCTCGCGGTCGCGGACGCCAACACCCGCGCGGAGGCCAAGAACGCCCTGCGCAAGCTGAGCGCGGGCGGCGGTACGGCCATCGGCACCTGGCTGCGGCTCGCGGACCGGCTGCTGGCCTCGGCCGACGTGTCGATCAGGCACGGCATCCTGCTCACCGACGGCCGTAACGAGCACGAGACCCCGGAGGACCTGCGCGCCTCGCTCGACGCCTGTGCGGGCCGATTCACGTGTGACGCCCGGGGTGTCGGCACGGACTGGGTGGTGAAGGAGGTCACGGGCATCGCCTCGGCGATGCTCGGTACGGCGGACATCGTGGCCGATCCCTCGGGCCTGGCCGCCGACTTCACCGAGATGATGGAGAACGCGATGGGCAAGGAGGTCGCGGACGTGGCGCTGCGGCTCTGGACACCCGTCGGCGTGGAGATCAAGTTCGTCAAGCAGGTGGCGCCGACGGTCGAGGAGCTGACCGGGCGGCGTACGGAGGCCAACGCCCGTGCGGGGGACTATCCGACCGGTTCCTGGGGCGACGAGTCCCGTGACTACCACGTATGTGTCCAGGTCCCGGAGGCGGGCGTCGGCCAGGAGATGCTGGCGGCCCGGGTCTCGCTGATCCTCCCCGCCGCCGACGGCACGTCACAGGTGCTGTCCCAGGGGCTGGTACGGGCGGTGTGGACCGACGACATGGTGGCGTCGACGTCCATCAATCCGCAGGTCGCGCACTACACGGGCCAGGCCGAACTGGCGCAGGTCATCCAACAGGGCCTGGAGGCCCGTAAGTCGGGGGACTTCGACGGCGCGACGGCCAAACTGGGGCGCGCGGTACAGCTCGCGTCGGACTCCGGGAACGCCGATACGGCGAAATTGCTTTCGAAGGTGGTGGACGTGGTCGATGCGGCGACGGGTACTGTGCGACTGAAAGCGAAGGTCGCGGACGCGGACGAGATGACACTGGAAACTCGTTCGACGAAAACAGTTCGCGTCAAGAAGTAGCCGAAATCGGCACCTGCCGATCAACCGCGGCCTGCGGGCCGGACGAGGAGAGGGGGAAGCGCCGACATGCCGACTTGCCCGAACGGACACCAGTCGGGTTCCGACGACTGGTGCGAGGTCTGTGGCCATCGCATGGCCGGAGCCGGAGCTCCCGCCGGTTCGGTGCCGCCGCCTCCGCCGCCACCGCCCGCGCCCGGTTACGGCTACCCGCAGGACCCGAACGCGACGGCGCAGGCGGAGCTCTGCCCGCAGTGCCGCACCCCGCGCGAGGGCAACGCCCTGTTCTGCGAGGAGTGCCGGTGGAACTTCCTCACCAACACGGCGACCTCGTACACGCCGCTGGCCCCGCAGCACCAGCAGCCCGGCGGACCGGGTGGTCCCGGCGGGCCCGGTGGACCGCCGCCTCCGGGACTGAACCTGCCGCCGGGCTTCCAGGCCCAGCAGGCACCGCCCCGGCCGCCGGAGCCGTACGACTACCAGGGCTCGCGCCCCTCCCAGCTGAACCGGCCCGCCGAACCGCTGGTCCCCGACCAGCAGGGCGGACCCGGCGGACCCGGCCCGC
>NZ_JAAPBF010000404.1 GCF_022695985.1 Streptomyces sp. NP-1717
GGCTGCTGCCCCGCCACGCCGACCAGTTCCGGTTCCGGGTGACGCGCGGCCCCGAGCGGTTCCGGGTCACCGGGTCCGCCGGCCGGATCGAGGTGTCGGGCACCGACGCCGGTGTCCTGCTCACCGGCGTCCACTGGTATCTGAAGTACGCGTGCGGCGCCCACATCAGCTGGTCGGGCGGCCGGCTCGACCTGCCCGCCACACTGCCCGCGCCCCGCCGCCCGCTGGAGCGCTCGGCGACCGTACGGCACCGGTTCGCCTTCAACGACACCCACGACGGCTACACCGCCCCGTACGCCGACTGGCCGCGCTGGGAGCGGATGCTCGACGTCCTCGCCCTGCACGGCTGCAACGAGGTCCTGGTCACCACCGGCCAGGAGGCCGTCTACCACCGGCTGCTGACCGGCTTCGGCTACTCCGACACCGAGGCCCGCACCTGGCTGCCCGCGCCCTCCCACCAGCCGTGGTGGCTGCTGCAGAACATGAGCGAGTACGGCGGCCCGCTCTCCCCCGAGCTGATCGCCGCCCGCGCCGTGCTCGGCCGGCGGATCACCGACCGGATGCATGAACTGGGCATGTCCCCGGTGCTGCCCGGCTACTTCGGCACCGTCCCGGACGGCTTCGCCGCCCGTAACCCCGGCGCGAGGACCGTCCCGCAGGGCAGTTGGAACGGGCTGCCGCGCCCCGACTGGCTCGACCCGCGCACCCCGGTCTTCGCCGAGGTCGCCGCCGCGTTCTACCGGCACCAGGCCGACCTCTTCGGCGAGGTGAACCACTTCAAGATGGACCTGCTGCACGAGGGCGGCAGCGCCGGGGACGTCCCCGTGCCCGACGCCGCCCGCGCGGTCGAGACCTCGCTCCGCACGGCCCGCCCCGGCGCGACCTGGGTGATCCTCGGCTGGCAGACCAACCCGGTGCCGGCCCTGCTCGACGCCATCGACACCGACCGGGTGCTGATCGTCGACGGCCTGTCCGACCTGGACTCGGTGACCGACCGCGAGCGCGACTGGGGCGGCGCGCCGTACGCCTTCGGCACCATCCCCAACTTCGGCGGCCGTACGACGCTGGGCGCCAACTCCGACCGCTGGACGGAGCGGTTCACCGTGTGGCGCGACAAGCCGGGCAGCGCGCTGGTGGGCACGGCGTACATGCCGGAGGCCGCCGAGCGGGACCCGGCCGCCTTCGAGCTGTTCAGCGAGCTGGCGTGGCGTCGGGACGCGGTGGACCGGGAGAGCTGGTTCCGGTCGTACGCGGATCTGCGCTACGGCGGCGAGGACCCGGCCGCGCGGGACGCCTTCGGTGTGCTGGCGGCGACCGCGTACCGGCTGACGACGGCCGACGGCCGCCCCGTGGACTCGCTGTTCTCCCGCCGCCCCTCCCTCACCTCGTCCGTCACAACCGCCTTCGACACCGGCGAGTTCGACAAGGCCTTCGGCTCGCTGCTCGACGTGGCGGCCGGGCTGCGCGGCTCGGACGCGTACCGGTACGACGTCACCGAGCTGGCCAGGCAGGCGCTCGCCAACCGTTCCCGGCTGCTGCTGCCGCAGTTGCGCGGCGCCTTCCAAGGAGGCGACGCCGCCACGTTCCGTGCGCTGGCGGCGCTGTGGCTGAGACTGATGCGGCTGAGCGACACGATGGCGGGCTGCCACCGGTCCTTCCTGCTCGGCCCGTGGCTGGAGGACGCGAAACGGCTCGCGACGAGTCCGGCGGAGGCCACGACGCTGGAGTGGACGGCGCGCACGCTGATCACCACCTGGGCCGGCAGGTCGGCCGCAGGGCATCTGAGCAATTACGCCAACCGCGACTGGCAGGGCCTGCTCGCCGATGTCCATCTGCCGCAGTGGCAGGCGTATCTGGACGAGCTGACCGATGCGTTGAGCGCCGGGCGGGAGCCGAAGACCTTCGACTGGTACGTGGACGAGGAGGCGTGGACGCGGGGACGCGGCGGATATCCGGTGCGGGCGACCGGTGACGCGTACCGGACGGCGCTGCGCGTACGGGACACCCTGGCCGCCGCCCCGTACCAGGGCACCGTCACGGTCACCGCCGACCCGCTCGCCTTCACCCCGGGCAGCGAGGGGACGGTCAGGGCCGACTTCCGGTACCTCAACGGGCTGCGTGGCACCGGCCCCGTCGACTTCGCCCTGACCGGCGTCGACGCCCGGCCGGACGGCCCGACGACGCTGCCGGCCGTCGCCCCGGCCGGCTCCGGGTCCGTCTCCTGGTCGGTGACCGCGCCCGGCGAGCCCCTGACCGTGCCGCTGCGCGCGCTGCCGTACTCGCTGGAGCTGGAGTACGGGCCGCGAGGCGGGGAGCGCGTGAAAACCGTCCAGCGGGGCGCCGTGTACGTCGCGGGGCCGCTGGACGGGGGCTGGCGCACGTACAGCAACAACGGGGCGGTCTTCGGACAGCTCGGCGACCGCTTCGCGGTCAACGGCGGCGGCCAGGACCTGTGGCGGGCGACCACCCAGTTCGGCACGGCCTTCAGAGAAGGCGCGTTCCGGGACGGTGTGGGTGTGACGGTGCGGGTGGACGCGCAGGAGAACACAGGGGCGTGGGCCCGCGCGGGCATCATCGTCCGCGACCGCCTGGCGACGGCCGGCTCGCCGGGCATCGTCAACCTCGCGGTGACGCCGTCCAACGGGGTGGTGCTGTCGTACGACACGACGGGCGACGGCACGCTCGACACCTACCAGCGCGTCACGGGCGTCACCGCACCGGTACTGCTGCGACTGTCCCGCGCGGGGGGCCGGTTCACCGGCT
Source organism: Streptomyces sp. NP-1717 (assembly GCF_022695985.1). Classification (GTDB taxonomy): domain Bacteria; phylum Actinomycetota; class Actinomycetes; order Streptomycetales; family Streptomycetaceae; genus Streptomyces. The sequence continues at coordinate 2,764 of NZ_JAAPBF010000404.1, forward strand.
CGTGCTCGACGGACGACGGCGCGACCTGGCGCACGGTCACCACGGTGCCGGTCCCCGGCGCGGGCGACACCCAGGACGTGGGCCTGTTCATGAGCGCGACGAACGGAAGCAGCGGGCTGCGGGGCCTGGTCGAGTTCAGCGGGTGGGCGGTGACGGGGTAGGCCGGGGACGGGCGAGTCCCGCCCGGGCGTGCGCCGTGGGGGACGGCCGACGCGCCGGTTGCGCCCGAGG
>NZ_JAAPBF010000405.1 GCF_022695985.1 Streptomyces sp. NP-1717
TCTCGTCGAAGATCCCGGCGCCGATGGCCACGGCGCGCATGCCGTCCGCGAGGGCGTGGTGCAGCTTCACCAGGACGGCGAACGACCGGCCGGCCGGCGCATCGCCGGTCGATCCGTCACCGCCGGTTGCCTCGCCCGGCACCGGCCCGCCCGCCAGCAGGTACATCTCCCAGGGCGGGATGCCGCGCTCCAGCGGCCGTTCCATCAGCTCCCCGGCGAGCCGCGCGCTCTCCTCGGCGAAATCTCCGGGCGGCAGCTCCACGAGCCTGACGTGTCTGCGTACGTCGAAGTCCTTGTCCACGCTCCAGGCGGCGCCGCCGACGGGCAGCAGGACGTCCTGTACGAGCATCCGCAGCCGGGGGACGGCCGCCGCGCGCGTGGCCAGCAGGTCCAGCAGCGCCCCGTCACCGGCACCGGTCCGCGCGCCGGGCGCGCCGGGGCCGTCCGGCGCCGCCTCGAAGACGGCGAGCGCGCCGAGGTGCATCGGATGGTCGGGGGATTCGAGATGCCAGAAAGCAAGGTCGAGGGGTGCCAGCAGCTCGGTGGTCAAGGGGTCCCCATGTCTCGCGGAGGGTGGCGCCGGGAGCCGCAGTCAATCACCTGCGGTCGGTTACGTTCACGTAAGAACGCGTTACGCACAGTTAGCTCAACTGTAATGCCATGCACCCCCCGCTGCCCTGTCAGCCGTCCCGCTCCGGGCGGCCCGAGATGACGAACTCGCTCCACACGCATTTGCCGCTGCCGCGCGACTCGACACCCCACTCGTCGGACAGCGCGTCCACCAGCACCAGACCTCGGCCCGACACCCCCGACTCCCCCGCGTCCCGGATCCGGGGCAGCGCGCTCGACCGGTCCTCGACCTCCAGCCGCAGCCGCCGCTCCACCCCCGGCAGCACCCGCACGGTCACGGTCGAATCGCCGTCGGTGTGCGTCAGCGCGTTGGTCATCAGCTCGTCCGCCACCAGCTCGACATCGTCCGACCGGTCGCCCGCACCCCACGCGCGCACCGCCGCCCGGACCATATGACGGGCCGACGACAGCGCCCCGGGATCGCCCTGACCGACGTGCTGCTGGAGCTTGCCGCCGGTCCTGCCCGCGTACGCGCCCCGCCTGCGCAGCAGCAGTACGGCGACGTCGTCCTCGCCGCCCCGCTCGTCGACCGCCTCGCACAGTCGGTCGGCCAGCTCCTGGAGGTCGCGCGGGCCGCCGGCGACCAGACCGGCGAGCCTCTGTATCCCCTCCTCCAGATCCACTCCGGGGATCTCCACGAGACCGTCGGTGTAGAGGACCAGCGTCTGGCCGGGATCGAGTTCGACGGTGTTCACCGGGTAGTCGAGCCGGCCGAACTCCGCCGACAGACCCAGCGGCAGCCCGCCCTCCGCGGGCAGCCTTCGGCAACTGCCGTCGGTGTCCCGGATCATCGGATCGACATGGCCGGCCCGGACCAGCCGGACGACGCCCGTGGCCAGGTCGGCCTCCGCGTAGACGCACGTCGCGAAGCGGTCGGTGTCGAGTTCGTGCAGGAAGACCGAGGCGCGCGCCATCACCGTGGCCGGGGTGTGGCCCTCGGCCGCGTACGCCCGCAGGACGATCCGCAGCTGTCCCATCACGGCCGCGGCGTCGGTGTCGTGTCCCTGTACGTCTCCGATGACCGCGCCGACCCGGCCGCCGGGCAGCGGGACGACGTCGTACCAGTCGCCGCCGATGTCCCTGCCGAGCCGGGCCGACCGGTAGCGGACGGCGATCTCGGCGCCGGGCACGGCGGGGATACGGCGCGGCAGCATCGCCTGCTGGAGCCCCTCGGCGAGATCGTGCTCCTGCTCGAACAGGACGGCGCGCTGAAGGCTCTGGGCGATGCTGCTGCCGAGCGCGACCAGCAGATTGCGGTCCTCGGGGCTGAAGCCGATCTTGTCTCCGTACAGCAGCCCGACGGCCCCGATGGGGCGGCCCTGCGCGATCAGCGGCAGATAGGCCGCCGCGGTGATGCCGAGATGGCTGATGTGGGGCCACAGACCCGAGTAGGAGACGGCGAAGTCGTTCGCGGACTCGATGAACCGCGGGCTGAGCGTGCGGATCACCTCGCTCATCGGGTACTCCTCGTCCACCCGTGTGACGCGTGTCCCCGGCACGAAGGAGCCCGCGGGCCCCTCGGCGACGAGATGGATGCGTCCCGAGTCGAGAAGACCCATGACCATGCTGGTGGCACCGAGGTGTTCGAGTCCGTCGGAGTGCTTGAGCACGTCGATGACGTCCTGGACCGTCCGGGCGTGCGCGAGGGCGGCCGTCGCGCCCTCGACGACGCTGGTCCTGCGCCGGCGCTCCTCGTCCAGTTCGAGCCGCGCCATCGAGTCGGCGAGTTCCTGGGTGGCGTCGCGCATGATGCCGACGAGGCGGCGCGGATGTCCGGTGGCGTCGCGGCGGACGGAGCCCTGCGCGTGCGTCCAGCGCAGGGTGCCGTCACGGCGCCGGACCCGGAAGTACGCGCCGCAGCTGTCGTCGCCGCGGCTGATCGCCTCCCCGACCAGGGAGTCGAGCCGTTCGTTCTCGCTGGGCGGCAGGCGTTCCAGGAGCATCGCGCGCGTGCCGTCGTATTCGTCGTCGGTCAGATCGAGGATCTCCAGCGCCACTCCGTCCATGTGGAGCAGGCCGCTGCCCATGTCCCAGTCGAAGCAGCCCATGCCGTTGAGGCACAGGCTCACTTCCGGCTTCGCGGGCCAGTCGTCGGGGAGCGACGGGGGCCCCGCTTCCCGATCAACCATGGAGTCACTCTGTCATCATTTGTCAGATATCTCGACTGGTCGGGTGGCACCTGGCACAGGTGCGGGGGCGGGCCTGGCCGGGGGCCGGCGGTCAGCCCTGGAAGGTGACGGACCCGGCCGGGTCGTCCTCGGCCCCCGACGGGGCGAGACCGTCGGCGGGCAGCGTGC
>NZ_JAAPBF010000406.1 GCF_022695985.1 Streptomyces sp. NP-1717
TCTCGCAGGGCATCAAGACCCACAGCGGCCGGGGCGGCGGCCCGGCCGCCGTCGGTGGACAGCTTGGCGTTGCTGCGGGCGCTCGCGATCTCGTCGCCGAAGCCGGGGACGAAGCGGTAGATCATGGCCGAGGCGAAGATCGCGAGGAGGATGATGGCGAGCCCGGAGACGACGGCCGAGAACGAGTCGGGCCCGTCGTCGGACGATGTGAGCGCGCCGGCGAGGCCGAGGACGATGACGATGACGGGCTTCACCATGATGACCGCGATCATGAGCCCGGCCCAGCGGCGTACGTGCCCCCACATGTTCTTGTCGACGAGCCCGGCATAGACGACGACACCGAGGAGGGCGCCGACGTAGAGCAGGATCGCCCGGATGAACAGCTCCAGATAGAGGATCCCGGCGGCGAGGATCGTCACGAGGGACACGACGATCAGCATGATCGGCCCGCCGCCGATCTCGGTGTCCTTCTTCAGCGCCTCGGAGAACGTCCCGAAGAACACGTCGGTCTGCCCACTGGTCCCGCCGGCGATGACCTCGGTGACGGCGTCGGTGGCGGAGACGAGCGTGTAGAGGATGAGCGGCGTGAACGCGGAGGCGAGGACGGTCAGCCAGAGGAACCCGATGGCCTCGGAGATGGCGGTGGTCAGCGGGACGCCGCGGATGGCGCGCTTGGCGACGGCGAGGAGCCAGAGGATGAGGGTGAGGATGGTGGCGGCGGCGAAGACGACGGCGTACTGGGAGAGGAACGCGGTGTTGGTGAAGTCGACCGTGGCGGTCTCCTTCACGGCCTTGGAGAGGGTGTCCACGGTCCACGCGGCGGCGTCGGCGCAGCCGCGCGCGAGGGAGGTGAGGGGGTCGAGGGCGCTGGTGGGGTCGTTGGGGGTGTTGCGGCTGCTGCTGCCGGATTCGCCGTCTTCGCAGTAGTCCTTGGCGAGTCCGACGATGAGATCGCAGGGATTGTCGCTTTCGCTGGGACTCGGGCTGGGGGACGGTTCCGCGGACGAGCGCGTGGCCGACATCATGACGAGCGCGGAGGCACTTGCTCCAGCGGCGAGGAGCGAGGACAGGCCGAAGCGGCGATTACCGCGCATAGGTGAAGCCTCCGTATCCCTCGACAGCCTTGGCGATCTCGTCGGCGGAGGAGGCTCGGTTGTCACCGTTGACCGGTGTCGGACCCTCGGACTGCGTCGAGGACACGATCTTCCAGTCGTCACCGACCCACTTGAGCTTCTCGGTGATGGTGAACCAGGTGGCGGTCACGGGCTTCGTGGAACCCTCGCCCGCCAATCCGACGAGACCGGTGCACCAGACTTCGGCGGTAGCCGTGTTCCCGTTCATTTCGGTCACTTTGGTACCGACAGGCATCGTCCTGGACACGAACGTCTGTCCGCTCGGTGCGCTGCCGTCGTCGTTGAGGCCGACGTTCTTGAGGAAGGCTGAGGAGTAGGCATCGTCCAGTTGGCCGAGGAGCGCGTCGACGGCAGCGGGATCATGGGTGGCGCGGACGATCTCCTGCCGGGAGTCGGCGGTGAACATCCCGACGGAGCCGAGCGCCACCGCGTAATTCGCCGCCGCACTCTCCGCCCCCTGCTCATCCTTCGCGAACCCCGAAGGAATCCCCCCGTTCTTCCCCGTCACCGGCTTCACCCCCGACGCCGACGTCGGTTCCGAGCCCGCCGCTCTGTCTCCGCCGCCGCCCGAGCCCGACGCGTCGTCGCCGCCGCTCCCGCGGTTCGCGAACGCGATGGCCGCGATCAGCAGCACCACCACACCCACCACCGCGACGAGCGAGCGTGAGCTGCGCTGGGGCCGGCGGCCGCCGCCGTAGCCGTCGCCGCCCCCGCCGTCGGGCAGACGCGTCCGTGTCTGGCCCATCCCGGCGAAGCCGCCGTCCGTCGTGCGGCCCGGGTCGCTCCCGTGGCCGTGCTCATCGCCGAAGCTCATGCCGCGTCCGCCCCCTCGACCGGTTCAACCGTGTGCAGTTCCGCTTGCGGTACCGCTTGCAGTGCCGCGTAACACGACGGTAGCCGTGCTGGTTCCCGCGCGGGCGCGGTGTGGTGACTCGACATCAGGGAGACGCAACCTCGGCGGATGGGCGCGACGGACGGATGGTGTTGAGGGTGGGCCGGGCGTACCCGGTGCGGACCGGACCGGTGTGACGCTAAACAGCCATCCCGTACACGATCGTGAAGACCGTGCCGAGCGACCCGATGATGAAGACGCCGGTCAGTCCGGCGACGATCAGACCCTTGCCCTGCTCCGCGCTGAAGGTGTCCCGCAGCGCGGTCGCGCCGATACGCTGCTTGGCGGCACCCCAGATCGCGATGGCGAGACAGAGCAGGATGGCGACGGCCATCACCACCTGGACAATGACGCGCGCCTCGGTGCCGAGGTTCCCGAAGGGCCCCCAGCTCGGAGCGATACCACCGATGATGGTGTTGATGTCGCCCTTCTCGGCTTCCACGTCCATGCAACTCACCGCCCCTGTTGGGTTGTTAGGTGCCCGCGCCCGGCGGGCACGGATCGCCTTCTATCTTCGCTGATGGAACCGCCCTCGTATGCCGACTTGGCGGGTCTCTTTACCCGATCCCCGCACGTTTGACCGATCCGACTGCTCTGACCTGCGTCATGAACCGGAGTATGCGAGTACGCGTATGGTCACTCTGTGTATCACGCAGGGTGACTCCGGGCAATGATTGGCGTTGTGCACCCTTGAGCCCGCCGCGGTTCTGCGTCCGTGCGCCATCCGTGCGCCGCCCGCGGTCCGGAGGCGGGCCCACCGTACGGGTGAACCTGCGAGGGCCGCCTCGCTGTCGCCGATCGCGGCCGATCCCAACGGGCGACGGGCCTCCCGCCCTCCCGCAGCTCCTCCGCCGGTTCCTTCCCCTCCCCGGCGTGCGGCATCCCCCCGGTCGC
>NZ_JAAPBF010000407.1 GCF_022695985.1 Streptomyces sp. NP-1717
TTTCTCCCTCGTACGGCGGCGAGTTGTGCGATGGCGCGGCTGTCCGGGCCACTCTCCCACCCGGCTCACGCCGGGGCACGACTTTCGGCGGTCATCGGATCGAAACCCTGTGGGGGTGTTCCGCCGGGCGTTCCTGCGTCAGAATCTAGCCGCCTTGTCTACGCGCGTTGTGCGGGTGGGTGACGAGATCGAGGAGTAGCGATGCCGCTGAACCGTAGGACGTTCCTGGGCCGGTCGGCCGCGGCGGGAGCCGGTGTGGCGGTCGCCGGGGGCGCCGCTGTCCCGGCGCACGGCGCCGGTCACGGGCATGGCCACGGACGTCCGCCGAAGCGGTACTCGTTCACCGTGATGGGCACCACGGACCTGCACGGCAACGTCTTCAACTGGGACTACTTCACGGACAGGGAGTTCGACGACAAGGACCGCAACGACGTCGGTCTGGCGAAGATCTCCACGCTGGTGAACCGGATCCGTGCGGAGAAGGGGCGCGGCAACACGCTGCTCATCGACGCGGGCGACACGATCCAGGGCACCCAGCTCTCGTACTACTACGCGAAGATCGATCCGATCACCGCGAAGCGCGGCCCGGTGCATCCGATGGCGCAGGCGATGAACGCGATCGGGTACGACGCGGCGGCGCTGGGCAACCACGAGTTCAACTACGGCATTCCGGTGCTGCGGAAGTTCGAGGAGCAGTGCCGTTTCCCGCTGCTGGGTGCCAACGCGCTGGACGCGAAGACGCTGCGGCCGGCGTTCCCGCCGTATGTGATCAAGCGGCTGCGGACGCCGCACGGGCGTGATGTGCGGGTGGCGGTGCTGGGTCTGACGAATCCGGGGATCGCGATCTGGGACAAGGTGAACGTGCAGGGGAAGATGACGTTCCCGGGTCTGGAGGAGCAGGCGGCGAAGTGGGTGCCGAAGCTCCGGTCGATGGGCGCCGATGTGGTGATCGTGTCCGCGCACTCGGGGTCGAGCGGCACGTCCTCCTACGGAGATCAGCTTCCGCACATCGAGAACGCGGCGGGTCTGGTGGCCGAGCAGGTGCCGGGCATCGACGCGATCCTGGTGGGGCACGCGCACACCGAGATTCCCGAGTACCGGGTGACGAACAAGGAGACCGGCGAGGACGTGGTGCTGTCCGAGCCGCTGAAGTGGGGGCAGCGGCTGACGCTGTTCGACTTCGACCTGGTGTGGGAGCGGGGGCGCTGGTCGGTGGAGAAGGTGGGCGCCCAGGTCCTGAACTCGAACACGGTGGACGAGGACCCGAAGATCACCGGGCTGCTGGTGGACGAGCACCGCAAGGTGGTGGCTTACGTCAACCAGGTGATCGGGACGTCGACGGCGGCCATGACGACGGCCGACGCGCCGTGGCGGGACGAGCCGCTGATCGATCTGATCAACCATGTGCAGACGGAGACGGTGAGGGCGGGTCTCGCGGGCGGTGAGTGGGCGGCGCTGCCGCTGCTGTCGCAGGCGTCGTGCTTCTCGCGTACGGCGGGTATTCCGGCGGGTGAGGTGACCATCAAGGACGCGGCGGGGCTGTATCCGTTCGAGAACACCCTGGAGGCGCGGTTGCTGACGGGTGCTCAGATCAGGGATTATCTTGAGTTCTCGGCGAGGTACTACGTGCGGACGGCGGCGGGTGCGCCGGTGGACACGTCGAAGCTGACGAACGCGGACAACATCCCGGACTACAACTACGACGTGGTGTCGGGGCTGACGTATGAGATCGACATCGCGAAGCCGGCCGGTTCGCGGATCGTGAATCTCTCCTTCGAGGGGAAGGCGCTGGACCCGGCGGCGCGGTTCGTGCTGGCGGTGAACAACTACCGGGCGAGCGGTGGGGGCAACTTCCCGCATGTCGCGGGCGCGCGGCAGTTGTGGGCGAACCCGGACGAGATCCGGAACACGATCATCACGTGGGTGCAGACGGAGAAGACCGTCGACCCGGCTCGGTTCGCCTCGGTGGACTGGAAGCTCACGCGCGACGGCACCCCGGTCTTCTGACCCGTCGCGCGATGACGCGCCGGTGCGGTGCTGTCCCCTCGGCACCGCACCGGCGCACCCCCTTACGGCCCGCGGCCGGCGCGTCAGCGCACTTCGGTGAGGGGCACGAGGTCTCTGGGCACCGGCATCGGCCGGTGCCTTCTCCGTCCGTCGAGGCCGAAGGTGGTGAACGCGGTGCGGCGCGGCAGTGGGTAGTGCTCGGTGCCGGTGAGCGAGTTGAGGATCGTGGCGCTGCGCCAGGCGGCGAGTCCGAGGTCGGGGGCGCCGACGCCGTGGGTGTGCCGTTCGGCGTTCTGTACGTACACCGAGCCGGTCACGGAGGGGTCGAGGACGAGCCGGTAGGTGTCGTCGACGCGGGGGCGCCCGGATGTGTCGTGGCACATGTACGGGTCGAGTCCGGCCAGGAGCCGGCTGAGCGGGCGCTCGCGGTAGCCGGTGGCGAGGACGACGGCGTCGGTGGTGAGGCGGGAGCGGCCGGACTGCCGGCCGTGTTCCAGGTGCAGTTCGATTCTGGTGGCGCCGACCCGTCCCGCCGTGCGGACGAGGACGCCGGGGGTGAGGACGGCGTCGGGCCAGCCGCCGTGGAGTGTGCGGCGGTAGAGCTCGTCGTGGATGGCGGCGATGGTGTCGGCGTCGATGCCTTTGTGGAGCTGCCACTGGTGGGGGACGAGTTCGTCGCGGACGTGTTCGGGCAGTGTGTGGAAGTAGGTGGTGTAGTCGGGGGTGAAGTGTTCCAGGCCGAGCTTGGAGTACTCCATGGGTGAGAAGGCTTCGGTGCGGGCGAGCCAGTGGAGTTTCTCGGCGCCCGGGGGGCGGGCGCGGAGCAGGTCGAGGAAGACTTCGGCGCCGGACTGGCCGGAGCCGACAACGGTGATGTGTTCGGCTTCGAGGATCCGTTCGCG
>NZ_JAAPBF010000408.1 GCF_022695985.1 Streptomyces sp. NP-1717
TCTTCCGGGGACTTCTGCGCGCTCAGCGCCGTACCGCTGTCTCGGGAAGCGTCCAGGGCGCGGCCGAACCGTCCTCGCTGGCGCGGCAGTTGGCGGGACTCAGCAGTTCAGAGCAGCAGGATTTCCTGTTGCGCCTGGTATCAGGTCACGTCGGCGCGGTGCTTGGGCACGGGGAGGACGCCGTGGCGGCGTCCCGCCCGTTCAAGGACCTGGGAATCGACTCCCTCACCGCCGTCGAACTGCGAAACCGTGTCGGCAGCGCCACCGGGCTGCGGCTGCCCGCCACCCTCGTCTTCGACCACCCCACCCCGGCCGCCCTCGCCGACTACCTGCGTGACACGATCCTCGGCGTTCTGCACCAGCCTTCAGAAGTCGCAGTCGTCACCAGCCGGGACACCAGCGATCCGGTGGTGATCGTCGGGATGTCGTGCCGGTACCCGGGGGGCATCCGCACTCCCGAGGACCTGTGGCAGCTCGTGGCCGAAGGGCGCGACGCGATCGGGGCGTTCCCCGACAACCGTGGCTGGGACACCGACTCCCTCTTCGACCTGGACCCGGATCACGCGGGGACCTCGTACGTCCGCGAGGGCGGCTTCCTCCACGACGCCGCCGCGTTCGACGCCGAGCTCTTCGGCATGAGTCCGCGGGAGTCCACGGCCACCGACCCGCAGCACCGGCTGCTGCTGGAGACGGCCTGGGAGGCCTTCGAGCGAGCGGGCATCAACCCGCGTTCGCTGCAGGGCAGCCGTACCGGTGTCTTCACCGGCGTCATCTCGCAGGACTACTACTCCCGTCTGTCCAGCATCCCGGAGGGATACGAGGGGCAGGTCGGCATCGGCAGCGCCGGGAGTGTCGCCTCGGGCCGGGTGTCGTATGCGTTCGGGCTCGAGGGTCCGGCGATCACCGTCGACACGGCGTGCTCCTCGTCCCTGGTGGCGCTCCACATGGCCGGCCAGGCACTACGGGAGGGCGAGTGTGATCTGGCCCTGGTCGGTGGTGTATCGGTGATGGCGAGTCCGAGCATGTTCGTGGAGTTCAGCCGCCAGCGTGGGCTGGCGCCGGACGGTCGGTGCAAGCCGTTCGCGGCGGGTGCGGACGGCACGGGCTGGTCGGAGGGTGTGGGGCTGCTGTTGGTGGAGCGGTTGTCGGACGCCGTACGGAACGGGCACGAGGTTCTGGCGGTGGTACGGGGTTCGGCGGTGAACCAGGACGGCGCCTCCAACGGCCTCACCGCGCCCAACGGCCCCTCGCAGCAGCGCGTCATCCGTCAGGCCCTCGCGAACGCCAGCCTGTCGGCGGCGGACGTCCAGGCCGTGGAAGCACACGGCACCGGCACCGCTCTCGGTGACCCGATCGAAGCCCAGGCCATCCTCGCCACCTACGGTCAGGACCGGCCGGAAGATGCTCCGCTGTGGCTGGGGTCGCTGAAGTCGAACATCGGTCACACGCAGGCAGCAGCCGGTGTCGCGGGTGTCATCAAGATGGTCATGGCGATGCGGGAGGGCGTACTGCCACGGACGCTGCACGTGGACGAGCCCACGCCGCATGTCGACTGGTCGGCCGGAGCGGTGGAACTGCTCCGAGAAGACGTGCCTTGGGCTGAGACGCCGGAGATGCTCCGGCGTGCAGGTATCTCTTCCTTCGGAATGAGTGGCACGAACGCGCATGTGGTGCTTGAGCAGGCACCCGTGATCGAACGCGCCGGGACTGAGTCCGATTCTTCATCGGGTGTGGTGGTGTGGCCGGTGTCCGGTCACACGGCCGACGCGCTGCGTGCCCAGGCTTCGCGGCTGCACGCGTGGCTGGAGGAGCAGCCTGACGCTGATCTTCCGGCCGTCGCCGATGCCCTCACGGGCACGCGTGCGACTCTTGATCACCGTGCGGTTGTGTTCGGCACCGAGCGCGGGCAGTTGATGGACGCGCTGGCTGCTGTTGCGGCAGGGAACCCCAGCCCGCAGGGGGTGGTGGGTCGGTATCGGGCGGGGAAGCTCGCCTTGCTGTTCACCGGTCAGGGCTCGCAGTACGCGGGGATGGGGCATGACCTCTACACCTCCCACCCCGTCTTCCGCGACGCCCTCGACGAGGTGTGCGCGGCTCTGGACGCGCACCTTCCGGTGCCTTTGCTGACGGTGATGTTCGCCGAGCCGGGCACCCCTGAGGCGGATCTCCTCCACCACACCACGTACACGCAGCCCGCCCTCTTCGCCCTGGAGACAGCCCTCTACCGCCTCACCCAGTCCTACGGGGTGCGCCCTGACGCACTGGCCGGGCACTCCATCGGTGAGCTCACCGCAGCCCACCTCGCGAGTGTCTTCACCCTCACCGACGCCGCCACCCTGGTAGCGACCCGCGCCCGGCTGATGGGCGAGCTGCCCGCCGGGCAGGGCACCATGCTCACCCTCCACACCACCCCCGACGACGTGACACCGTTGCTTGAGGGAACCGGGCTGGAGATCGCGGCCCGCAACTCCCCGACGAACACGGTCGTTTCAGGGACGGTGGCCGAGATCGAGGCCCTGACCGCACGTGCGGCGGAGGCGGGTATCCGCACCCGCGCGCTCAAGGTCAGCCACGCCTTCCACTCCGCGCACATGGACCCCGTCCTCGACGAATTCCGCACCACGCTCAGCACTCTCGCCCCGCAGCCTCCGACGCTGCCCGTCATCTCCAACCGCACCGGACTGCCCCTCACCGCCGAACAAGCCGTCTCGCCGGACTACTGGACCGAACAGCTCCGCCACAGCGTCAACTACACCGCCATCACCGAGCACCTCGACTCCACCGGCACCACCACCTACCTCGAACTCGGACCCGACACCACCCTCACCACCCTCACCACCCAAACCCTCCCGGACACCACCGCCATCGGG
>NZ_JAAPBF010000409.1 GCF_022695985.1 Streptomyces sp. NP-1717
ATCGGCCCGCATCCCGTCCTCGGGCTCGCGCTGTCGACGGTCCTCGCCGACACCGACGGCCGGGTGCTGCACACCCTGCGCCGTGACCAGCCCGACGAGGCTCAGATGCTCCGGAGCTTGGGCGAGGCATGGGTAGCGGGTCTGCCGGTGGCCTGGGGCGAGTTGCTGCCCGCCGCGGAGCCGGTCGCACTGCCCACGTACGCCTTCCAACGTCAGCGCTACTGGCTCGACGCACCCGCCCCGCTCCCGGGTATCGACCAGCCGGTCGGTGCTTCGGTGAACGACGGGTGGCGTTACGGGGTGGGCTGGACACCGCTTGCCGTCCGGCATGCCGATCGACTGTCGAGGCAGTGGCTCCTTCTCTGTCACGACGGTGGCGAAGTCGCCGACGTACGGCGGGCGTTGGAGCAGGCCGGTGCCGAGGTCGAGGTGCGAGTGCTGCCCGCCGACCCCGACCGCACGGACGTCGCCGACCTGCTGACCGGTGCCGGGCACATCGCCTATCTGCCGGCCGGGTTCGATCGTAGTCATCCGGACCACCCGGGTCTGCCGGGTGGGCTGGCGGCCGTCTTGGCGGTGATGCGGGCCGTCGCCGAGCAGCCGGACACACAGTTGTGGGTGCTGACCCGAGGGGCGGTCACCGTACCCGGATCCGATACGGCCTCCGACCCCGCTCTGGCGGCGGTCTGGGGGTTGGGCCGGGTCTTCGGCCTGGAACACCCCGACCACTACGGCGGCCTGATCGACCTCCCCGCCGTCTGGCAGTCCGCCACCGGCGGTCAGTTGACCGCCGCGCTGGCCGAGCCGATCGAGGACCAGATCGCTCTCCGGAACGTCGGCGTCTTCGCGCGCCGATTGCAGCACGCTCCGGCGGCGCCCGGCGACGACCAGGAGTGGAAGCCGAGCGGCACGGTGCTGATCACCGGGGGTACGGGTGCGCTCGGCTCGCACCTGGCCCGCTGGCTCGCCCGGAACGGTGCGGCGCATCTCGTTCTGGTCAGCCGTACCGGCCCTGCCGCTCCCGGCGCGACTGAACTCGCCGACGAGCTGACCGCCCAGGGAACCCCCACCACCGTCGTCGCTTGCGACATCGCCGATTCGCACCAGGTGGCCGAACTGTTCGACGGTGGCGGTACCGGGCACCCGCCGATCAACACCGTCATCCACGCCGCCGGCGTACCGCAGCGCACGACGTTGCGGGAGTCCGAACCCGGCGCGTTCGCCGAGCTGTTGCGGGCGAAGGTGACCGGCACCCGCAATCTCGTCGCCGCCCTCGACGACCACCCGGTCGACAATCTGGTGCTGTTCTCGTCCAATTCCGGGGTGTGGGGCAGCGGCATGCACAGCGCGTACGCCGCCGCCAACGCCTACCTCGACGCGGTCGCGGAGCAGCTACGCGCTCAGGGGGTCCGGGCGACCTCGATCGCCTGGGGTCTGTGGGGCGGTGGCGGTATGGCGGAGGGCGACGGCGAGCAGTACCTGTCGCGCGTGGGCATCCGCCCGATGGCACCGGACCTCGCGGTTGCGGCGCTGCACGAGGCGCTGACGTTGGACGAGACGTTCGTGGCCGTGGCGGACGTGGACTGGGAGCAGTTCGTCCCCACCTTCACCGTGGCACGTCGCCGCCCGCTCATCGAGGACCTGCCCGAGGTCCGACGACTGGCGGAAGTCGGGGAGGCGTCGACGTCGGAGGTAGCCGGGGACGAGGCCCGGTCGCTGCGGAGCCGGCTCGCCGGACTGGCCGCCGACGACCAGTACGCCGAACTGCTGGGGATCGTACGGCGTGAGGCAGCCCGGATTCTCGAACTCTCGGGCCCTGAAGCCGTGGAGGAGCACCGGGCCTTCCGGGAACTCGGGTTCGACTCGGTGACGGCGGTCGAGGTACGGAACCGTCTGAGGAGTCTGTCCGGACTCCAGCTCCCCGCCACCCTGGTGTTCGATCACCCGACACCGGGCGCGGTGGTGACGTATCTGCGGGGGGCGTTGTTCCCGGACGGCTCCGACGCCGGAGCGTCTCCACTCGACCAGATCGAGCGGCTGGAGAAGTCCCTGCTGCGGATGGAACCCGACAACCGCGAGAAGGCACGCATCACGCTCCGCCTTCAGTCGCTGCTCGAAAAGTGGAGTGGCGGTAACGAGCAGGGACACGTGGCCGCCGACGCCCAGTTCGAGTCCGCGACACCTGACGAAGTATTCGACTTCATCGACAAAGAGCTGGGTCAGCGCTGACTGCGCCCCGCCCCTTCGACTCCGGCGATTGAGACTGTGATGACGGACCAGGACAAGCTGTTCGAATACCTCAAGCGCGTGACCGGTGAGCTCAAGCAGACCCGGGAACGGCTCCTTCGGTATGAGTCCGGCGAGCACGAACCGATCGCCGTCGTCGGCATGAGCTGCCGGCTGCCGGGCGGGGTGCGTAGCCCCGAGGACCTTTGGGAACTGGTGGCGAACGGGACTGACGCGATCACCACCTTCCCGCCGGACCGGGGCTGGGCGATCGACGACCTGTACGACCCGGTTCCCGGGCGGCCGGGCAAGACGTACGCCCGTGAGGGCGGTTTCGTCGAGGACGTCGCCGAGTTCGACGCCGAACTGTTCGGCATCAGCCCGCGCGAGGCGCTGAGCATGGACCCGCAGCAGCGGCTGTTGCTGGAGGCCGCATGGGAGTTGTTCGAACGAGCGAACCTGGATCTGAACGCCCTTCGGGGCAGCTCCACCGGCGTCTTCGTGGGCGCCGGCTTCCAGGGGTACGGCAGCCAGGCGGACGCCTCCGACGGCTACTTCCTCACCGGTTCCACCGG
>NZ_JAAPBF010000041.1 GCF_022695985.1 Streptomyces sp. NP-1717
GTCCTCGTGGTCGAACTGATCCCGCCACGCCTCCCACTGAAGCGCGATCTCGTCCGCGCCGAGACGCCGCTGCGCGGGCCCCCAGCTCGTCGTGTCGGGCGGCGCGAGCGACGGTCTCGCCCCGTCGGCCTCCTCTCCCGGCTCCGGATCTGGATCGTGCGGCGCGGGAATCCCCGGCGCCGCCACCGCCAGGGCCAGCGGCCAGCCGGGGATCGCGGCGACCACCGTACGTTCGCCGGGAGACAGGTCGTACTCCATGCCGCAGTCCCACGCGGCGATGGCGACCGCGACCAGCGACACGTCGTCGACGGCCACCGTCCAGCGTGCGCCGGTGCCGTCCTGGCCGAGCACCAGTCCGTACCCGCGCTCGTACGGCTCCAGCCCCAGAGCCGCGCACGCCTCGGGAAAATCGTCCCCGAGCACGCTGGGAAACTGCGCGGGTGTCAGCAGTACGGCCGACAGCACGAAAAGCGCGTCGTCATCGGCGGATTCGTCCGTACCTGACACGGCACCTCCCCATCCGATCGGTCGTGTCCGATCGGTCGTCGGCGCACCTTAGCCAGTCGGCCACCCGGCCGTCGAGAGGTCGACGGCCGCCCGTACCGCTCGGGGCGCGCCAGTCAGGCCGCGGGCAGCCCGAGAAGGCTGCGCGCCACCGTCTGGGGCGACTCGTCCCGCTCGCGCGCCAGCGCTATCACCGCCCGGCAGGCCAGCTCGCTGACCCCGAAGGACAGCGCCTCGGGCGAGACCCAGCCGGACGCCTCGTCCATCCGGTCCTGGTCGTCCTCGGCGGTCGCCGCGACATACGTGGCAGCGGCATCGAACAGGTTGTGCTGTCGTGTCCGGCTCTGGGACGACGCGGCCGGCTCGGCGACCGGCGGAGCGGTCCGGTTCGATACGAAGAGTCCGCGCAGCTTGTCGAACATCGTCCGTCCACCTTCCGCACATCCCTCGGGCCCCCGCCTCCTACAGAAGTTCGATACCCGTTGACGCGGCGCCGCACTCGGCACGGGCCGCACCGGTGGCTCAGCCCTCGCGCACGGCAAGCGCGAGAAAACGGTCGTCCTCGTCCACGTACGACAGCAGCCGCCAGCCCGCCCCCGCCAGCAGCGGACGGAGCATGCCCTCGGCACGGAGGTCGTCCGGTGAGATCCGCCGGCCCTGCCGGGCGGCCAGCGCGGCCCGCCCGACGGGGTGGAAGAGTGCCAGCCGCCCACCGGGCCGTACGACCCCGGCCAGCTGCCGCAGATTCGTGGCGGGGTCCGGCAGATGGGCGATCAGCCCGGCGGCGAAGACCGCGTCCAGGGAGTGCCGGCGCAGCGGCAGACGTGCCACATCGGCGAGCAGCAGGACGCCGGCCGCGTCGCGACCGCTCCGTACGGCCGCCGCGAGCATCTCGGGAGTTAGATCGACGCCGAGTACCGTGCCCCGCGTCCCCACAGCGGCCCGCAGGGCGCTCAGGGCGCGGCCGGTGCCGCACCCCGCGTCCAGGACACGGTCGCCCGGACGCAGCCCCATCTCGGCCACCGCGGCGGCATAGGCCGGGCCGTCGTCGGGGAAGCGCGCGTCCCAGTCCGCCGCCCGGACACCGAAGAATTCCCGCACGTGCGTGTGGTCATGGGCCATGGGGACATGATCCCCCGCCGGGTGTCCCCGTGTCCCGCCCGCGTTGCGGGCCCGCGCCCGCCGGGCGAATGTCGAGGAACCGAATCGGAGGAGGACTGTCCCATGCCCATCGCCACGGTCGATCCCGCCACCGGCGAGACCCTGAAGACGTTCGACGCCCTGGGGTCCGACGAGATCGAGCGACGGCTGGCCGTGGCCGCCGCCGCGTTCGAACAGCACCGCACCACGGACTTCGGCCACCGCGCGAGGCTGCTGAACCGCGCCGCCGACCTCCTCGAAGAGGACCGGGACGAGATCGCCCGCACCATGACCACCGAGATGGGCAAGCCGATCGGCGCGGCACGCGCCGAGGCGGCGAAGTGCGCCAAGTCGATGCGCTGGTACGCGCGGCACGCCCCGGAGCTGCTGGCCGACGAGCACCCCTCGGCGGCCGACGTCCAGGACTCGGGAGCCGCACGCGCGTACGTCCGCTACCGCCCGCTGGGCGTGGTGCTGGCCGTCATGCCGTGGAACTTCCCGCTCTGGCAGGTCGTACGATTCGCCGCCCCCGCCCTCATGGCGGGCAACGTCGGTCTGCTCAAGCACGCGTCGAACGTCCCCCAGACGGCCCTGTATCTGGGCGACCTCTTCAGGAGGGCGGGTTTTCCCGAGGGCTGCTTCCAGACACTGCTCGTCGGGTCCGGGGCGATCGAGGGGATCCTGCGCGACCGCCGCGTGGCCGCGGCGACACTGACGGGCAGCGAGCCGGCCGGTCGCTCCGTCGCCGCGATCGCCGGTGACGAGGTGAAGCCGACCGTGCTCGAACTCGGCGGCAGCGACCCGTACATCGTGATGCCGTCGGCCGACATCGACCGCGCCGCGCGGACCGCGGTGACCGCCCGGGTGCAGAACAACGGCCAGTCGTGTATCGCGGCCAAACGCTTCATCGTGCACGCCGACGTCTACGACGCCTTCGGTGAACGTTTCGTCGCCGGGATGCGGAAGCTGTCCGTCGGCGATCCGATGGACGAGTCGACCGACATCGGCCCGCTCGCGAGCGAACAGGGCCGCGCCGACCTGGAAGAGCTGGTCGACGACGCGGTCAACCGCGGTGCCACCGCCCGCTGCGGCGGGCGCCGCCCGGACGGGCTGGACCGCGGCTGGTACTACGAACCCACCGTCCTCACGGATGTCTCCTCCGACATGCGCATCCACCACGAAGAGGCCTTCGGCCCGGTCGCCACCCTGTACCGGGTGACCGATCTCGACGAGGCGGTGAGCGTCGCCAACGACACCCCGTTCGGCCTGAGTTCCAACGTGTGGACGCGCGACGACGAGGACGTGCGGCGCTGCGTACGCGACCTCCGGGCCGGCGGCGTCTTCTTCAACGGCATGACCGCGTCCCATCCCGCGCTCCCCTTCGGCGGCGTCAAGCGCTCCGGGTACGGACGCGAGCTGTCGGACCACGGGATCCGCGCATTCTGCAACATCACGACCGTCTGGCACGGCGCCGAACCGGACGGCGACGCCTGAGAAGCGAGCGCCCGCGCTCCTCGAAGCCCGGATCTCCGCCCCCCCCAGGACAGATCTCCGCCCCTGAACACCCCCGTTTGCCACGGGTGTTCAGGGGCACAAGAGGGTCGTGCTTCGGACAGGAGGCACGTCCGTGGAGCGGCGTACCGCTCCGGGCGTCGCCCGGCGGCCGCTGTGTGCTCCTCCGGTGACGACGGCCGCGTCGAGCGAGGAGCTGAAGAACATCATGACCCCTCGGGTGATGGCCTACCGGGTGAGGCACGAGGACGTCCCGGACACCTCCGCGGCCTTCGAGCGGGCCGCAGGGCTGCCGGACGGCCCCGAGAAGGGACGGACTCGCGGGGAGATCGTCTGCGCCTGGCTCCCGATGGCCGACAGGCTGGCCGGGCGGTTCCGGCACCGGGGCGAGGCGCTGGAGGATCTGCGGCAGGTCGCGGCGATCGGACTGGTGAAGGCGGTCGAGCGTTACGACCCGCACCGGGGCACCGCGTTCGAGAGCTTCGCCGTGCCCACGATCACCGGGGAGCTCAAGCGGCACTTCCGCGACCGGCTGTGGTCCGTCCATGTGCCACGGCGGGTGCAGGAACTCCGGGCCCGCGTGCGCGACGCCCGCGACGAACTGGCACAGCGGCACGGCATCCTGGCGCCGACGGTGGAGCAGATCGCCTTCCACGCGGGAATGACGCCGAACGAAGCGGTCCTGGGAGTCGAGGCCATGGACTGCTTCAACGTGCTGTCGCTCGACGCGAGCCCGGCCTCCCCGGACGAGGGCCTCACACTCGGCGACTCCCTGGGTGCCTGGGACGAGGCGCTCGACGCCGTGATCGACCGTGAGTCGGTCAAGCCGCGGCTGCGCCGGCTGCCCGACCGGGAGAAGCGGATCCTCTACATGAGGTTCTTCCGCGGGATGACGCAGAGCAGCATCGCCGAGGACCTCGGCATCTCACAGATGCACGTCTCGCGGCTGATCAACGACTCCTGCGCGCGCATCCGCAGGGATGTGATGCGCGACGCCGCGTAGGCCGTGCCCCGGATGCCGTACGGGCTCCGAGCACGTACGGCACCTGGGAGGAAGTCTGTCGGTCAGGGCGGTGTCACACGGCCTCCTCGGCGGTCGTGCCGGAGGGCCGGGCCGGCCCCGCCGCGCCCGCCTGACGCGGCACGGCACCGTTCCCCGCCCCCGTCCCGTGCCCGTACTGCCGTGCCTGCATGTGGAACATCGAGGCGTATCTGCCCTCGGCGGCCAACAGGCTCTCGTGGTCGCCCTGTTCGACCAGTCTGCCCTCGTGCAGCACGTAGATGAGGTCCGCGTGCCGCACCCCTGACATGCGGTGCGTGACCAGGACGACCGCTCTCCGTTCGCCGGCCAGCCCCCGGGTCCGGTCGAAGGCCTCGATCTCCGACTCGGGGTCCAGGGCCGACGTGGGCTCGTCCACGACGATCACCTGCGCGTCCCGGTAGTGGGCGCGTGCCAGGCCGAACTTCTGCCACTGGCCGCCGGACAGCTCGGAGGCCCCGCGGAACACGCGGGCCAGCAGGGTCTGGAACCCCTTCGGCAGCGCCTCGGCGACCCGGTCCGCGCCCGAGTAGCCGGCCGCCGCGTCCAGATCGCCCTCGGCGCTGTCGGGCCGGCCGATCTCGATGTTCGTCCGGGCGGTGACCGGCCAGCGCTCGAAATCCTGGGTGAGCAGGGACACCCGGTCGAAGATCTGGTCGCGGTCCGCCTCCGCGATGTCGACGCCGTCCCAGGCCAGCCGCCCGCTGTCCGGCAGATGGAGTCCGGCGAGCAGCTTCACGAGGGTGCTCTTGCCGGAGCCGTTCTCGCCGACCAGGGCGACCACCGAGCCCATGGGAACAGTCAGGGACAACCCGGTGAGCGCGGGCGTCTCACGGTCCGGATAGCTGAAGGAGACGTCCTCCAGGGTGATCACCTTCGTGGGCTCGGGGATCGGGCGGCCTCCGTACGGAATCGACCTGTCTCCCGCCTCCGCGAGGAACCTCTCCATGTCACGTACGTAGAGGGACTCCTCGTGCAGCGAGTTCGTGGTCACCACGAGCGCGCCCAGGCTGGCCGAGCCCGACCTGACCGCGACCACGGCCGTGCCCGCCACCGCCAGGTCCATCCGCCCGGACATGATGAGCGCGGCCATCGTTCCGTAGGTGATCAGCGCGGCCACCCCGGACAGCGCGGCGGCGAGCAGTTCGGTGCCCGCCTTGTCCTTGGCCAGCCGCGTCGCCTCCGACTCCGCGCTCTCGGCCATGTTGCGGTAGTGACGCAGGAGGAAGCGGCCCACGCCGTGCACACGTACCTCGTGCGCGGCGGAGCGGGAGGTGAGGAGCCCGGCGATCAGACGGCTGGCGCGCAGATGTTCCACCCACGCCATCACCGACAGGTACCGCCGCTGGGAGACGCGCATCGCGCCCCAGCCGCGCGGCGCCGCGATCAGCAGGAGCATCGGCAGCAGCAGCGGGTGCAGCACGGTCAGTACGCCGCCGACGGCGAGCAGCGAGATGACCCCGTTCATGGTGGCGACGCAGGCGCCGATCATGTTCCGTGCCGACGGCGGGCCGTACTGGGCGGTGTCGATCAGCCGACGGAACTCGCCGTCCTCGATCGCCTCCAGCTCCACCCGGACCGCGGCACGCAAGTACTCCTCGTTCGCGGCCCGTTCGACCTTCGGCTCCAGCCGTCCGGCCGCCGAGGTGGACCATGAGGCCAGGAGCGCGCCCGCCACCGCGACGACCGCGCCCACGACGAGGGCGGGCAGCGCGTCGGAGACCCGGTCGGCGGCGCTCCCGCCACCGAGGAGCGAGCCGAGCACGGAGTTGACCACCAGCAGGCTCAGCGCCGCCGTCAGTCCCTGGCCCGCCTCGGCGATACCGACGGTCACCAGCGCCGGCCGGTCGGTCCGCCAGGCGAGCCGCAGGGTGCCCGCGACCATTCTCGGCATCGTGCGCACCGAGGAGAGCAGACCGAGTTCGAGCGGTGCCCACTCGTGGTCGGACCAGCCGGTGTCGTACCGCAGTGGCCCGCCGAACAACTCGCGCTCGCTGTCCGACACCGCGTTCTCGGCGGGCCTGGGACGCCTGAGTAACCTCATGCGGCGCCACCCCCTGCGTCAACTCGGTGCATCGGGGGCCCGATCGGGGACCGGTCGGTGACCGGCGGTCTCTCGAACGCGCGGTGAACGTCCAAGGGCGGGGCGAGGGGCTTCATGGTTCCTCCCGTGAGCGACGTCGATGTGCACGGTCTTTGATGAACTCCGCTGATCAAGTGGCCGTAACGGGGAGCATGACGCGAATTCTCGATGGATGACCGGAGTTGACGGCAGACGTGGGCAGACGTCCGGAAAGTGACCGTAACCCTGTGTTCGTTTCACTCCGGCGTGACAGGTGACACGATCGAGGGATCGCGTTGCGGTGGTGAATTGACGGAAGTGGCAGCTCGGTGCCGGAGGCTGCGCGGGGGGAGCGGTCTGCCGCCTGCGATGCCGTGAGGCGTTGCGAAGGCATACGGCGGGGTCCGATTTTGATCGTTTCACTGATGGGAACGGTTGGTTCCGTGTGAACTTCCCGGGGCGCTGGATCGCTTGCCCGTGGGCAGGTCGGTGCGCGAGGCTTGCGAGGGACGGGGGAGATACGGGGCACAGGGCGCGGTACCTGTCTGAACGGGGAGAGTGGTCACCAATGGCGCTGGAAGACGGACTTGACTGGCTTCTGGAGGATCTGACCGGTCGGGTCGAGCCCATACGGCACGCGCTCGTGCTGTCCAACGACGGGCTGGTGACCGGTGCGAGTTCCGGTCTGGCGCGCGAGGACGCGGAGCATCTGGCGGCGGTCTCGTCCGGTCTGCACAGTCTCGCCCGGGGGTCCGGTCGGCACTTCAACGCGGGCAAGGCGCGCCAGACCATGATCGAGTTCGATGACGCGCTGCTGTTCGTCACGGCGGCGGGGGACGGCAGTTGTCTCTGCGTGCTGAGCGAGGCGGAGGCCGACGTGGGGCAGATCGCCTACGAGATGACGCTCATGGTCAACCGGGTCGGCGAGCATCTCGGCATCGCGGTGCGGCAGTCGGGCCACACGGCGGTCACCGACGTCTGAGGGCCTCCGAAAGTTATCCACAGGGCAGAGCGAGGATTTTGACACTCGGCTAGGTTCGTCACCGAGAGTAGTAATCAACTCACGGGGGAGAACGCAGATGTCTGTCATGGAAATCCCGGAGACACTCGCGGCCGGCCGAGCTGCTCAGGAACTGCGGCTGAAGCGGGGCGAGTTCGAGCTGGCGACGCAGATGGGCCATGTCCGCACCGTCGGCGGTGCCCTGAGTGGCCGTCGCCGGGTCGCGCGCGGCGAGGTCGAGCGGCTGCGGAGGGCGGCGGGCTTTCCCGGCGCGCTGCGCGAGCGGGTGCGCACGGTGGGCACGGCCGAGGGGGCGGAGCTGATGGACATCAGCCCCGGCCGCTTCACCCGGCTCGCGCGTGCGGGGTATCTGGTGCCGGTGCGCTTCTATCTGAATCGCTATCGAGCGGTCGTCTGGCTCTATCTCGCCGAGGAGCTACGGGCGTTCGCGAGCAGTGAACCGGGCTTGCTCACGGGCCGGTTGCCGCGAACGCGGACGCGTACGGAGCCACGGAACCGCACCGCCCGCGTCGGCGCCGGATCCTGCGCAGGCGCACGCGCGGAAGCGGCGCTCGACGCCGAGGCGGCGGAGGCGGCCGGGGAAAGGACGGCGGGGGAGGAGGACTGCCGTCCGCGCAACTGGCGTGGCCGCCGTATCGGGCTTCTGCTGCACGAGAGCGACGACCGGTGGGAGCGCGCGGCGATCGTCGGTTCCGTGCTCGATCCCGTCCAACTGGCCGAGCTCGTACCGGATCCGTACGAGCGCGCGTGTCTGAACCGGTTCCGGCCGGATCTCGCACCGGGTCGTCCCGCGTCGGAGGCGGGGCGCGAGGTCATGGGGCGGTTGCTGACCGCCGACGATCCGGACGAGATCAGCTGGCACCGCTCCAGCCTCACCGCGCTGCTTGCCGACGCGCGCCGGGACCGGCAGGCGCCGCGCCCGAGCGGTACGGCTCCCGCGTTGGCGCACACACCGGAATCGGCTTCCGCGACGGAGCCGGCGCCGCCGGCCGGACCGGTACGGGCGACCGGTCCGGCCGGGACGTGCGAACCGGTCCCGTACGGCGGCCGGCACGGGCGTCCGCTGCTGACCCGGCTGAGGGGCAGGAGAGTGCGGGGCCGGGAGGCCGCCGTGCCTCTCGGCGGCAGCGCCGACCGGTGAGTTCGGGCCCTGCCCGACCGGTCTCGCGGGCTGTACCGGCGTGACCGGCCGGCCGGTCAGGACTTGGCTTCGCCGGTGACCATGGTGATCTCGGGGGAGAAGCTGCCCCACTCCCCGTCCGGCAGCTTCGCGCGGATCTTCACCTTGTAGCTGACGCCGGGCTTCTTGCCCGCGAAGACGCTCTCGGTGGTCTTGCCCACCGGCGCCTTGTTGCCCCAGACCAGCGTGGTGGTCAGTTTCCCGTTGAGATGGATCTCGTACGAGGGCACCTCGCCGTCGACCTTCGGAGGCAGCCAGGACAGATCGAGGTAGTAGGCACCGTCTTCGGCGCTCTTGTGCCGGTCGACCTTGAAGCCGAGGGGTGCCGTGTCGGGGTCCTCGCCGGGGCCCTTCGGGGTGCTGATCTTCACCGGGGCGCTGGCCGGTGAGGTGTTGTCGGCGGCGTCCCTGGCCTGGAGGGTGAACGAGTAGTCGGTGCCGGGGCGCAGCCCCGTGACCTTGGCCGTGGTCACGTCGCCGCTCACGCTGTGGATCTTCGAGCCGCCCTGGAGGATGTCGTAGGAGGTGATGCCCTGGCCCTTGCCCGGTGCGCTCCAGGTAAGTTCGGCGCCGCGTGAACCATCGTGCTTGCCACGCAGTTTCGCGGGCTTCGCCGGCGCTTCCTTGTCCTCGGCGACCACTTCGGGTGTGGTGACCGGCTTCTTCTCGCTGTGCGGCGAGAGGTTCCCGGCCGCGTCCTTGGCCCGCACGGAGAACGAGTAGGCGGTGGACGGCTTCAGACCGGTGATGTCGATCATCAGCTTCTCGGGGGCGACATCCTTGACCTTGGTGTCCCCTTGGTAGACCACATAGCCGCTGATCGCGACATCGTCCTTGGCCGCTTCCCACATGACGTGCGCGGACACCGCGCTGCCGGCCTGAACGGTGAGGCCCTTGGGCGCGGATGGCGGCTGTGAGTCCTTGTCGTCACCGCCGCCACCGCAGGCGACGAGCGTGAGAGCGGTAGCGGTAACGAGCGCGACCTGGGTGGGGGTCCGTCGCACGATCGTCTCCTCCGTCCAAGGCGAGGGGCAATGGTCTAGACATATATGACACAGTGTCGGGTTCACTTCAAGAGCTGGTGCCAGGTGGAATGCGAAATCGAGGGAAGCCGACACTCCGCCAGGCGGGCAGGACCGTTCCGCGCGCGGGCCCCCACGCACAATGACCTCGGTCCACCGGACAGCTGGAAGGAACTGAACGTGCAGATCGACCTCGCAGGCAAGACCGCCCTGGTCACCGGCTCCACGCAGGGCATCGGGGCGGCCATCGCGGCCGGACTCGCCCGCGCGGGAGCCCGCGTCGCGGTGAACGGTCGCTCCGAGGAGTCCGTGGCCGCCGCCCTCGACAGCCGGCGCGCCGAGTGCCCCGACGCCGAGTTCCTGGCCGCGCCGGGTGACGTGTCGACCGAGAGCGGCACCGAGCGGGTACTCGGAGCGGTGCCACGGGTGGACATCCTCGTCAACAACCTGGGCATCTTCGGGCCCCGGCCCGCGCTGGAGATCGGCGACGAGGAGTGGCGGCGCTACTTCGAGGTCAATGTCCTGGCCGCGGTCCGGCTCACACGCGCCTGTCTCGGCGGGATGACCGAACGTGGCTGGGGCCGGGTCCAGTACATCGCCAGCGACTCGGCGATCGTCGTCCCCGCCGAGATGATCCACTACGGCGTCTCCAAGACCGCGCTGCTGGGGGTCTCCCGCGGCTTCGCGAAGGCGGCGGCGGGCAGCGGCGTCACCGTGAACTCCGTCCTCGCGGGACCCACGCACACGGGCGGAGTCGAGGACTTCGTCTATGAACTTGTCGACAAGTCCCTTCCCTGGGAGGAGGCCCAGCGCGAGTTCATGCGCGAGCACCGGCCGCAGTCGCTCCTCCAGCGGCTCATCGAACCCGAGGAGATCGCGAACATGGTCGTCTACCTCAGCTCGCCCCTCGCGTCGGCGACCACCGGGGCCGCGGTGCGGGTGGACGGTGGATACATCGACTCGATCGTTCCGTGATCGCTCATTGATGACAGGATGGGTCGCTGTGCAGACCAACACGCTTGTCGTCCGCCGCGCGGCGCCCGCCGACGCGTCCGACATCTCCGGACTGTGGCTGAGATCGTTCGCGGCCGCCCTCCCGAGTGTCACCCGCCCCCACAGCGAGGAGCGGGTGCACGCCTGGATACGTGACATCGTCCTGCCCACCCAGGAGACCTGGGTGGCCACCGTCGACGAGGCGGTGGTCGGCATGATGGTGATCGAGGGCGGCGACATCGACCAGCTGTACCTCGATCCGGACCATCGGGGCTGCGGGATCGGCGACCACCTGCTCGACCTGGCGAAGCGGCGCCGGCCGGGCGGACTCTCGCTGTGGACGTTCCAGGTGAACGGGCCCGCGCGGCGTTTCTACGAGCGCCACGGCTTCGTCCCGGTGGAGAAGACCGACGGCCGGGGCAACGAGGAGAACGAACCGGACGTGCGCTACAGCTGGTACCCCGAGCCGGGCACCGGTGGCATCCCCGGTCCCGCCAAGGAGCCTGATCCGGCGGCCCTCTGACCGCCTGCGTGCGTGCGACGACCGCGCCGCGACGGCGACCGGCCGCTGCGGGACGACGCGCAAGATGCGGGGGATGCCGAGCGGCGGTTCGGCGGTCGCGGCATCGAACCGAAGGGGTCGTCGCCCTGTTTCCGTCGGCCAGGGGCGAAATCGCGTCGCATCCGCGCTCCGGCGGGGTCGACGCCGCCGACAACCGCGGTGAGTTGTGCGGGGTGGGACGGCTCCGCCGCGAACCGCGCGTCCCACAAGTCCTGCTCATCCCCACCGTCAGGGGCGGAAGGTGACGGTGGGTCCGCCGAGTCACCGGCCGAAACTCGACAGTTGGTCTAGACCTTGACAGGTACGGTGAGTTCCGGTTTGGTTCCCTCACCCCCATGGCGGCCGTCCCTCAACGACGGCCGCGCGAAGGAGTGAGTCGCTTGCGACAGCGAGTTCTTGCACTGTTCACCGCGCTGGTCTCGGCCATGGCCCTCGCGGTATTCCTGCCCGCCTCGACCTCGGCGGCGGCCACGTCGGCCGCCGCGTGCACGACCGGTTGGAACGCCTCCACCGTCTACTGGGGCGGCGACACCGCCTCGTACAACGGCCGCAATTGGACGGCGAAGTGGTGGACCCAGAACGAGAGACCCGGCACGGTCGACGTCTGGGCCGACAACGGCGCCTGTGGCGGTGGCCCGACCGACCCGCCGCCCACCGGTGGCTTCGTGGTCAGCGAGGCGCAGTTCAACCAGATGTTCCCGAGCCGCAATTCGTTCTACACCTACAACGGTCTCAAAGCCGCGCTGAGCGCCTACCCGGCCTTCGCGAACACCGGCAGCGACACCATCAAGCGCCAGGAGGCCGCCGCCTTCCTCGCCAACGTCAGCCACGAGACCGGCGGGCTGGTCCACATCGTGGAGCAGAACACGGCCAACTACCCGCACTACTGTGACAGTTCGCAGTGGTACGGCTGCCCGGCGGGTCAAGCGGCCTACTACGGGCGCGGTCCCATCCAGCTCAGCTGGAACTTCAACTACAAGGCCGCGGGCGACGCCCTCGGCATCGACCTGCTGGGCAACCCCTGGCTCGTCCAGAACGACTCGGCCATCGCCTGGAAGACCGGTCTCTGGTACTGGAACACCCAGAACGGTCCCGGCACCATGACCCCGCACAACGCGATGGTCAACAGCCGCGGATTCGGCGAGACCATCCGCAGCATCAACGGCAGTATCGAGTGCAACGGAGGCAACCCCGCTCAGGTCCAGAGCCGGATCGCCAAGTACCAGAGCTTCACCCAGATCCTCGGCACCACCCCCGGTGGCAACCTCGGCTGCTGAGCCCGGAGCGTCACTACGACAGTCGGACGTAGTTCAGAGAACTGTTCTGCGACCTCCTCGTTGACCGGTTCGGGGCAGAGACCCGTCTGCCCCGAACCGGATCAGTGTCCGTGTCCCACCTCTTACGAGCGGTGGGACACGGCGGACGAGTGGAGGTTCGCCATGCCAGGCGGTACCCAGTTGCGAACGCGGCCCGTGGAGGCCCGGCGCCCTGCGGAGCCTGTTGCCCTCGCGCCACCCCGGCCGCGTCGGAGCCATGAGCCGCCCGTATCGCGCGCGCCCGCCCCGGCGCCCCCGCCCAGCCGCTCCCGGCGCCTGTTTCTGCGCGCGGCGTTCGCCCTCGGAGTGATCGGCGGTACGGCCACTGCCCTGCTGCCCGTCCTCCGGGCCGATGGCCGCAAGGCCGGCCCCTCACCCGTCGAGGCCGCGGGCCCCCCGGCGGAACCCCCCCGGCCGGCCGGGCAGTTCGACGAGATGTACGGCGGCCGGCACATCCAGGGGACGGACGCCGGTGTCCTTATCGACGGCCGGCCGCTGCACCTCATGCGGCGCGCCGACGGCGGCTACCTCAGTGTCGTCAACCACTACGAGTCGTTCCCGACCGCCCTCGCCACCGCCCGCGCGGCGGTCGACGACCTCGGCGGTGCCCAGCTCTCGCTCGCCGGACCGGCATCCCACTGACCGCAGGGAGGGTCTTCCACGGTGCATATCAGAAAGAATCAGCGCAATCTCACCGGTGCGGAGAAGAAGCGCTTCGTCGCCACGGTCCTGGAACTCAAACGCCGGGGCGGCTATGACGAGTTCGTCCGCCAGCATGTCCAGTACTACCGCGCCGACGGCGACGACGGGCTGCGGGCGGCCCACATGGCACCGTCGTTCCTGCCGTGGCACCGCAAGTACCTGCTGGAGTTCGAGCGGGCGCTTCAGCGCATCGACCCCAAGGTGACCGTGCCGTACTGGGACTGGACGACGGACAACACACCGGCCGCGTCCCTGTGGGCCGAGGACTTCCTCGGCGGGGACGGCCGTTCCTCCGACGGGCAGGTCACGACCGGTGCGTTCGCTTACGCGGCGGGCAACTGGACCATCGATGACGGTGTGCTGGAGCGCAAGTTCCTCGTCCGTGCCTTCGGCCGGCCCACCTCTCCGATCGCGCTGCCCACCAAGGACGAACTGGCCTGGGCGATGGACGAGTCGGTCTACGACGCTGCGCCCTGGGACTCGACGGCCCCACGCGGCTTCCGCAATCGCCTCGAAGGCTGGACGGTGGGCAGCGACAAGACGCGATGGCGTAATCACAACCGTGTCCACCGGTGGGTGGGCGGCCAGATGCTGGGCGCGACAGCGCCGCACGATCCCGTTTTCTGGCTCCATCACGCCTTCGTCGACCTCCTCTGGGACCGCTGGCAGAAGAGGCACCCGAAGGCGACCTATCTTCCGCGGCGGAAGCTGGGCCGGGACGATCCGCAGCGAGGACAGGCGATCAGCCTGGACGAACCGATGCCGCCGTGGCGGACGAAGCCGTCGGAGATGCTCAGCCATCGGAGTCTGTACCGCTACGACGCCTGAGCGGGCTCGCGCGGGCGCGCCTCCCGGCGCCTCGCGCACCTCCGCCCCCGCACGCGCAACGGCCTCCCGCATCGGAATGCGGGAGGCCGTTGCCTCATACCTCATGCCTCAGTCACCGACGGGGACGTATGTCCCCGGGCGCCGGAGGCTCAGCGGCCGTAGCCGCCCTTGTGGTGCTTGCCGTCGACGTTGACGCACTGGTTGCCGAACGCCGGGTTCAGCAGGCCGATCACGTCGACGGTGTTGCCGCAGAGGTTCACCGGGACGTGCACGGGCACCTGGACCACGTTGCCGGAAAGGACTCCGGGCGAACCGACGGCCGCGGCCTCGGCGCCGGCGTCGGCAGCGGCCATACCGGCACCGCCGGCCAGCACGGCGCCCGTGCCGGCGAGAACAGCAGCTGCCTTCGCAATACGCGACATCAAGTTTCTCCTTGAACGTTTCGAGCACAGCCGCACGATGTGCGGCCTTCACGCACGTTCAACGCGCAAACGCACCCTCGGTCACGAAATTGAGCCAATCGGTGAGGAAACGCCATGTGACAAAGGGGTGCACGCGCGTTTACCCTCGGGGTGAACGCTTGTGCACCCCTCGCCGTCCCTCCCCGCCACGCGGTCCGGGACGCCGCCACCGCGGAAGGATCCGGAGAGAAGATGTCCGCAGCAGCGATACCGGAGCCGGGCTCGGCCTCGTCCTCGGCGCCGGCACCAGCGCCGGGGCCCGAACCCGTTCAGGGGCGGCGGCGCCGCTTCCTCGTCGCGGTGCTCGCCTTCTGCGGCGTCGTGGTCGCCGTGATGCAGACCCTGGTCGTCCCGCTGCTGCCGCACGTCCCCGCCCTCACGGGCAGCACACCCGCCGCCGCGAGCTGGCTCGTCACGATCACGCTCCTGACGGGCGCGGTCTTCACTCCCGTACTGGGCCGCGTCGGCGACATGTACGGCAAGCGCAGGGTCCTCGTCGCCTCACTGGGCGTGCTCGTCGCCGGTTCGGTCCTGTGCGCCGTCAGTTCCCATATCGGTGTGCTGATCGCCGGCCGGGCACTCCAGGGTGCCGCGCTCGCCGTCGTACCGCTCGGCATCAGCATCATGCGCGACGAGCTGCCGCCCGCGCGGCTGCTGTCCTCCGTCGCCCTCATGAGCTCGACCCTCGGGATCGGCGCCGCCGTCGGCCTGCCCGTCGCCGCCCTCGTCGTCCAGAACTTCGACTGGCACACCATGTTCTGGGCCTCCGCCGTGCTGGGGATCGTCGACATCGTGCTCGTCCTGTGCTGCGTCCCCGAGTCACCCCTGCGCTCCCGGGGCCGGTTCGACGTCATCGGCACCCTCGGCCTGTCCGCCACCCTCGTCAGCCTGCTCCTCGCCGTCACCCAGGGCGCGGACTGGGGCTGGACCTCCGTGCGTACCATCGGTCTGCTCGTGGCCGCACTGACCATCGGTCTCCTCTGGGGCGCGTACGAGCTGCGCACCACGTCCCCCATGGTCGACCTGCGGGTCTCCGCGCGCCCCGCCGTGCTGCTCACGAACATCGCCGCTCTCCTCATCGGCTTCGCCTTCTACGCGAACTCCCTGGTCACGGCGCAGATGGTGCAGGAACCCACAAGCACCGGTTACGGGATCGGGGCATCGATCGTCGTGGGCGGACTCTGTCTGCTGCCCGGTGGTCTCGCGATGGTGGCGCTGTCACCGGTGTCGGCGCGGATCTCCGCGAAGTACGGCCCCCGGACGGCGCTGGCGCTCGCCGCCGCGGTGATGGCCGTCGGGTACGTGGTGCGCTTCTTCACCAGTCACAGTCTGTGGCCGATCATCGGCGGCGCGACCGTCGTCGCGGCGGGCACCGCGATCGCCTATTCGGCCCTGCCCGCGCTCGTCATGCGCGCGGTACCGGCGGGCGAGACCGGCGCGGCCAACGGCCTCAACACCCTGATGCGCTCCGTGGGACAGGCGTTCTGCAGCGCGGTGGTCGCCGCCGTACTGGCCAACATCACCTTCCAGGCCGGTGGCCGTACCGCACCGACACTCCACGCCTATCTGCTGGTCTTCCTCATCGCGGCCGGAGCGGCGCTGCTCGCCCTGGCGGTCACCCTGTGTCTGCCGGGCCGCGCGGCGGCGGCCGGGGCGGGTACCGTCGGCAAGGAGCAGACAGCGAGCCGTACGTTCGCCGAGGAGGGCGCGTGACGACCGGACAGGCGGCCGACGGGACGGTGGACCCCGGCACGGACGCGGACGCCGAACCCGCGACCGCTCCCCGCACGGGCCCCGGCACCGACGCGGATTCCGGCACCGGCCCGGACCCCGGCACCGGCCGTCTCGCGATCCTGCGCGCCGCTCGCCGCGCGTTCACCCAGCGGCCCTATGCCGAGGTGACCATGCGCGGCATCGCCGCCGACGCAGGCGTCAGCGCCTCGCTCATCGTCAAACGCTTCGGTACGAAGGAACGCCTGTTCAACACCGTCGCCGACTTCGGCCCCGCCGCCGACAAGCTGTTCGCCGCGCCGCCCGCCGTACTCGGCAGGCATCTGGTGCTGACCATGGTCCGGCTCCGGCGCGAGAACCACTCCGACCCCCTGCTGCGCGTCGTCTTCTCCCTCGGCAACATGGACGAGCGAACCCTGCTGCGCGAGCGCTTCCGCGAGCAGGTCACCGCCCGGCTGGCCGGTCTCATCGGCGGTGAGCGCAGCGAGCTGCGGGCGGAGCTGATCACCGGCCAGCTCCTCGGGCTGGGCGCCACCCTCAGCCTCCACCGCCCCGGCGCGGGCGAGGAGGCCACCCCCGAGCTGATCGCGGACCTCTACGCCCCCGCGCTCCAGCGGCTGATCACCGGGCCGGCCGGCCTCCCCGACCAGGAGCCCGGCCGAGCCGGTCACTGAGCGTCGCCGCGGCGCCGGCACACGTCCGCTTGCGGTCCGTGCCGGTGCCGCGCACACAATTGACATCAGAAGGCACAGAACGAACCGACCCGCCGTGCCCGCGACTGGGAAGAGGGGCCCGTGAGTGTCGAACCGCCACCCGGCCTTCCGCTCCCCGACGGGGCCGAGCCGGACTGGCCCGCCGGTCCCGACCTCACCCTCGCGTACAACCGCATGGGCAGCTTCGACATCGATTTCGTCCGCGAGTACATGCACCTCGACCCCGCGGCCCTGGAGGTGTTCGACCTCCGCCCCGACGAGTACGACGGCAGCATGGAGGTCCCCAACCGGTTGCCGCCCGAGGAACTGGAGCGCCTGGACACCCTGATCCGGCGGACGCTGGACAAGGGCAGCAGCGTCTACGGCGCTTACTTCTGGATCCGCTGCCGCGACGGATCACGCCGATGGCTCCACACCCAGGGCCATGTCCTGCGGGACACCAAGGGCAACACCTGCCGGGCCATCGGCATCGTGCGGGACGCCACCCGGGAACTGGACGACGCGGCGATGCGCACCGAGCTCGTCGAGACCCGCCGCCGGCTCACCGGCATGGTCCGCCGCGTCACCGCCCTGCTGGCCCGCGCGACCACCGTGCGGGACGTCACCGACGCGCTCAAGGACGCCGAGGCGCTCAGCAACCTCGGCGCGGTGAGCGTGATGCTCGGCATCGTCGAGAACGGACACGTGCACACGG
Organism: Streptomyces sp. NP-1717; assembly: GCF_022695985.1. Taxonomy (GTDB): domain Bacteria; phylum Actinomycetota; class Actinomycetes; order Streptomycetales; family Streptomycetaceae; genus Streptomyces. The sequence goes on from NZ_JAAPBF010000041.1 coordinate 17,481, forward strand.
TCACCGAGGGGCGGCTGGGCCTGTACGTCCCGGAACTCCAGTACACACGGATCGACGCGCGATTCCCGATGAGCGAGGTCGTCCGCACGCTGCGGCCCCGCTACATCACCTCACGCGAGGAATTCCGCCGCTCCTTCCCCCCGCTCTGGCACCACATCCAGCATCTCCCGGTGGCCTCGGGCGCCTATCTGCCGCTGATCGTGCAGGGCAGGACGATCGGCGCGCTCGGGATGCTGTACTCCCGGCACGGCGGCTTCTCCGGAGAGGAACGCAACCTGCTGATCACACTCAGCAGCAGCATCGCCCAGAGCCTCCAGCGCGCGATGCTCTTCGAGCAGGAGCACGATCTCGCCGACAGCCTGCAGCGGGCCATGCTGCCGCACCACATCCCCGAGGTCCCCGGAGCCCGTATCGCCGTCCGCTACCGCGCCGCCAGGGCCGGACGTGACATCGGCGGCGACTGGTACGACGTGATTCCCCTGACCGGCGGCCGGGTCGGACTGATGATCGGCGACGTCCAGGGCCACGACACCGACGCCGCCGCCGTGATGGGGCAGCTGCGGATCGTCCTGTGGGCGTACGTCTCCGAGGGGCACTCGCCCGCGACGGCGATGGCCCGCGCCTCCACCTTCCTCCACGAGCTGGACACCGACCGCTTCGCCACCTGCACCTACGTGGAAGCCGATCTGTCGACAGGCGCGCTCCAGATCGTCCGGGCCGGACACCTCGAACCGATGGTGCGCGACCGCGACGGCGGATGCGTCACCATCGACACCGAGGGCGGACTGCCGCTCGGGATCACGAACACCTCCCGCAGACGGGGCGGCGCCGACTACCCGGTCACCCTGACGACCCTCGCTCCCGGCGAGACGCTGCTCATCTACACCGACGGACTGGTGGAGCGGCCGGGAGCCACACTCGACGAAGGACTCGAACGGCTGGAGCGTGCCGTACGGAACGGTCCCGGTGACATCCAGGAACTCGCGGACCGTCTCGCCGAGATGGTGGGGGAGCACGGAGGGGGCGGCGACGACATGGCCCTGCTGCTCATGCGCAGGAACCCCGCGCCGCGCGAGCACCCGCCGGGCATCTGACCACCCCTCACTTACCTCTGACGTGTCATCAGAGGGGCGCGGCGCGGGTGCGCGGGCATCTATGCAGGCACCCCACGTCACTTCCGCGGTGCCCCCTGTTCTCCCCGACGTGTCCGTGAACCTCTGGCGAACCGGGGCACATACGGCGATGCTGGGCGGCTGACAGCGCTTACTATCCGCGCCAACCCCCCGTACTACAGGAGAACTTGTGGGCCCAGGCATCGCCCGCCGGTCCGTCGTGCTGCTCGCGGCGGTCACCGCACTGACAACGGGAGCCATCACCCCGTCCGTCGCCGACTCCACCCCCGACCCCCGTCCGCGCGACGCCGCCGAGGTGCTGCGCCCCGTCGCGCCACCCCCGGCAGGCAGACCGGCCGGAGCCCCCAGATCCGTCGTGGACGGCGACGGCATCGAGACCGCGCGCGCCACCCGCCCCGTCGCGCCGGGCGTCAGCCTCACCTCGTACGACCGCCTCGAATCCGACAAATGGCTGCGCGTCGACGCGCTGTCGGTCGACCTCGACGGCGGTGTACGGGCGGACTACCTCTCGTCGGGCAAGGTCGCCGACCGTCGCAGCGTCTCCGAACTCGCCGCCGGGCACGACCCCGGCAAGGGCCGCCGCACCGTCGCCGCCATCAACGCCGACTTCTTCGACATCAACGAGACCGGCGCCCCGCAGGGAGCCGGCATCAAGGACGGCGCCCTCACCCAGTCGCCCGCCGCCGGTGCCCACCGGGCCGTCGGTATCGGCCCCGAGAACGCCGGGCGCGTCCTGGAGCTGTACTTCGAGGGCACCCTGACACTGCCCGCCGGGCCCCACCCCCTCGCCGCGTACAACGCCGCGAACGTGCCGGCCGGCGGTATCGGCGCGTACACCGCCGCCTGGGGCCAGGCCAACCGCGCGCTCACCGTGGACACGGCGGCGCCCGTCGCAGAGGTGGCCGTACGGGACGGCGAGGTCGTCTCCGTCACCGACAGACCCGGCACAGGTCCGATCGAGCCCGGCACCACCGTGCTGGTCGGCCGGGAGGCCGGCGCCGTACGGCTCAAGGCGCTGCGCCCCGGCGACCCGGTGGCCATGGAGTACAGCCCGCGCACCGGCGACGGGCCCCTGCCGCGCACCGCGGTGGGCGGACGCGAACTCCTCGTCGTCGACGGGGTGGCGCAGAACCACGAGGGCCAGGGCAACAACACCACCGCGCCCCGCACCGCCGTCGGATTCACCAAGGACGGCAGCGAGATGCGGGTGATCACCGTCGACGGCCGGCAGGCCGACAGCGGCGGTGTCACCCTCACCGAGCTGGGCGTGATGATGAAGCGGGCCGGCGCGTACAGCGCGCTCAACCTCGACGGCGGAGGCTCCTCGACACTCGTCGCCCGCGAACCCGGCAGCGACACCCTCCTGGTGGAGAACGCCCCGTCCGACGGCAGCGAGCGCACCGTGCCCAACGGCCTCGCCCTCACCGTGCCCGACGGCAGCGGACGGCTCGACGGCTTCTGGGTCGAGACCCGTACGCCCGCCGCGGCCGCGCCCGGCGACGACCCCGTCAGGGGCGGCCGCCCCGAACGCGTCTTCCCCGGACTCACGCGCGCCCTCACCGCGGCCGGATACGACGAGACGTACGGCCCCGCGCAGGGCGCCCCGCGCTGGCGGACCGAACGGTCGTCGGTCGGCCGGGTGAGCGACGACGGCCTGTTCACCGCCCGCCGCAGCGGCACCACCGAGGTCCGCGCGGAGCGCGGACGCGCCGGCGGATCCATCGAGTTGACGGTCCTCGACGACCTCGCGCGCATCCGGCCGACCACGACCCGGGTCGGTCTCGCCGACGGCGAGGCCACCGGCACGTTCGGCATCGTCGGTCTCGACGCGCACGGCGCCTCCGCGCCCGTGGAGCCGCGCGATGTGGAACTGGCCTACGACCGCGACCTGTTCGCCGTCGCCGACGACGGGAAGGGCGCTTTCACCGTCACCTCGAGGACCGGCGGCGGCGCGGGACGGATCACGGCCACCGTCGACGGCGTCACCACCGCCCTCGCGGTGAGCGTCGGACTCGAGGAACAGCCGGTCTCGGCCTTCGACGACGCCGGGGCCTGGAAGTTCAGCCACGCCCGCGCCGCCGGCTCGGTGGCGGCGACACCGGAGGGACAGACCGGCACCGGCCTGAGACTCAGCTACGACTTCTCACTCTCCACGGCTACGCGCGCCGCGTACGCGAGCCCGCCGCAGCAGATCACCGTCCCTGGACAGCCGCAGTCCTTCACGATGTGGATCAAGGGAGACGGGAAGGGGGCCTGGCCGACCCTGCATCTCAAGGACGCAGCCGGATCGGACCAGTTGCTCCGGGGGCCCTACGTCACCTGGACCGGCTGGCGGCAGGTGACGTTCGCGGTGCCGCCGGGGGCCGCGACTCCGCTGTCCGTGTTCCGCTTCTATCTCGCGGAGACCGCCGCCGACAAGCAGTACACCGGGGAGATCGTGATCGACGGACTGACGGCGCAGGTGCCGCCCACCGTCGACCTGCCCCGACAGCGCTCCGCCGCCGACCCGTTGATCGACCCGGCCGCCGAGACCGAGGGCCGGGACTGGCAGTTCGCCGTGATGTCCGACGCGCAGTTCGTGGCCCGCGAGCCGGACAGCGCGATCGTGCGGCAGGCCCGCCGCACACTGCGCGAGATCAAGGCGGCGAAGCCCGACTTCCTCGTCGTCAACGGAGACCTGGTGGACGAGGGCTCGCCCGCGGACCTCGCGTTCGCGCGAAGTGTCCTGACCGAGGAGCTGGGGGACGAGGTGCCCTGGTACTACGTGCCGGGCAACCACGAGGTGATGGGCGGGAAGATCGACAACTTCGTCGCCGAATTCGGCCCCGCACAGCGGGTGTTCGACCACGGCGGGACGCGATTCGTCACACTCGACACCTCCAGCCTCTCCCTGCGCGGCGGCGGCTTCGCCCAGATCAAGGCCCTGCGCGCCCAGTTGGACGCGGCGGCCGGCGACTCAAGTATCAGCTCGGTGATGGTCATCGAGCATGTGCCGCCGCGCGACCCGACCGTGCAGAAGGGGAGCCAGCTCGGGGACCGCAAGGAGGCGGCGCTGCTGGAGGACTGGCTCGCCGGGTTCCGCCGTACGACCGGCAAGGGCGCCGGCTTCATCGGCAGCCACGTCGGGGTCTTCGACGCCTCGCGGGTCGACGGCGTCCCGTATCTGATCAACGGCAACTCCGGGAAGAACCCGGCGGCCCCGGCCGGCGAGGGCGGGTTCACCGGCTGGTCGCTCGTCGGCGTCGACAAGGTCTCCGGGAGCGAACAGGCCGAGGCCCGGCGCGAGCCGTGGGAAGGCGGGCCCGACTGGGTCTCCGTACAGACGCGTGCGCACACCGACGCGCTGAAGCTCGACGCGCCCGGGACCCTGACGCCCGGAGACCGGGCGGCGGTCGACGCGACCGTCGTCCAGGGGACCAGGGAGGTACCGGTCGGCTTCCCGATGAGCGCGGACTGGACGGGGTCGCCGAACCTGTACGTCGGTGACCCGGACCGGGCGAGCCGCCGCGATCTGGCGGCCTTCGACCCGGCCACGGGGACGCTCACGGCGCTGCGGCGCGGGTCCCTCACCCTCGCGGTGACGGTGAACGGCGTCACGGAACGCGCGGAGATCCGGATCACGGCCGCCGGATGAGCCGGCCCGCGCCCGGCCGTACGCGATGACGAGGGCCCGCACCCGGTGACGGGTGCGGGTCCTTCGCGGCGGTCACCGGACCCGGCCGTGCGGTCAGGTGATCGGCGAGCCCGGGCCCAGTGGCAGACCCAGCGCGTACCAGAGGGCGAACAAGGCGATCCAGACGACCATCATCGCCATCGCGGCCGGAAGCGTGAACGACACCAGAGTGCCGATGCCCGCCTTCTTCTGGTACGTCTGCAGATAGCCGACGGTGAGGACGAACGTCGCACTCATCGGGGTGATGGAGTTGGTACAGGAGTCCACGATCCGGTAGACGGCCATGACGGTGGCCGGGTTGGCCCCGATGAGCATGGTCATGGGAATGATCACCGGAGCGATGAGTGCCCACAGGGCGGTCCCGCTGGTGATCAGCAGGTTCAGCAGGGCGATTCCGGCGATGAGCAGCATGAGTACGGCGAAGACCGGCGCGTCGAGTCTCTCCAGGCCGTCCGCACCTCCAGCGGCGACGACGGTGCTGATACCGGTCCACTGGAACAGCGCGAGGAACTGCGAGACGGCGAAGAAGAGCACGAGAAGCGGTGAGATCGACCTGATCCCGTCCGCCATGAATTCGGGCAGGTCGGACGAGCTGGTGAGTTTTCCGGTCAGACGGGCGTAGGTGGCACCGACGAGCAGGAAGAACAGACTCAGCACCAGCGCGATTCCGGTGAACAGCGTGGAGTCGAGGATGGCCCCGTTCTCTCCGCGCAGCGGGAGCCCGCCGGGATCATCCCGACGACCAGCAGCCCCACGAAGACCGCGGCGACGACGCCGGTACGGCGCAGCGCGCGCAGTTCGACCTCCTCGGGGACGGACCCGGACCCGGTGCCCGCGGTCGGGCCGGTGGCGTCGTCGTCCGGCACGAGTTCGTGCTCACGCTTGGACAGGACCTTCTCCGTGACCACCGTCAGCACGATCGCGAGCACGACCGCGGAGACGGTGGTGAAGTAGGTGTTGTCGGTCGCCCGGACGATCGCGTCGGGATCGACGATGTGCGCGGCCTCGGTGGCGATCTTGGCGAAGACGACATCACTCGGAGCGATGAACGGGTTGGCGTCACCGGCCGCGTTGATCGACAGGAAGCCGACGATCATGCCCAGCATGGGGGAGCGCCCGACCGCCTTGAATTCCGGACCGCACTGGTCCGCACGCTCGCGGACTGCGTCGAGGAGTTCTTCGCGGCGGAGTGGGAACGACTCCACGACCGGCTGCGCGACGAAGCCGAACAGATTCGTTCGCGGCTGCGCGGACTACCGCTCGCGGAACTCATCTCGTCGGTGAGCACGGCCGCCCAGCCGGTGCAGGGCGGCAGGGCGGTGCGTTTCGACAAGCTGCAGAATTTGACGGTTTCCCTTCGGGGAAACCGCACCCTTCTCGTCCCGACCGTTCACGGGCGCCCTCACCTCGTCATCCGCGGTGAGGAGGGTTTCCCCGTGGTGGTGCATTACCCGGTGGCCCGGCACAGCCGGCCCGAGTCCATCGACGAGATGCAGCGACGGCTGACCATCCTGTCGGATCCGGCGCGCCTGGCCCTGTGCCGTCATCTCGTGAACGAGGCGATCACCACCTCCGATCTCGCCCGCAGAATGAGCATGACCCGGCCGCAGGTCTCGCGACATCTCGCCAAGCTCCGTGCGGCGGGCGTACTCACCTCTCGGAGAAGCGGCAGATACGTCTACCACCGGGTCGACGCCGACACAGTGATGCGGATAGGGGTGGAGCTCCTGCGCGCGATAGTGCGATGACCGTCGCCGGCCGGCGACGGTCAGGCCTCCCGGTCAGGCGCCGCGCAGCGTCGCGCGGACCGGGAGCGCCGGCTGGAGCGTGAGGCCCGTCTTCGGTGTGATCTCACCGGGGCCCAGGTCGAGACGGAACCGCTGCGCGAGCGTGGCCAGGACCAGAACCGCCTCGACCGTCGCGAAGCGCGCGCCGAGACAGGCCCTGGCGCCACCACCGAACGGGAACCAGGCGTGGTCGGGCACGGGCCGCGCCTCCTCGTCCCACCGCTCGGGGCGGAACTCGTCGGGCTCGGGGAACCACCGCTCGTCGCGCTGCGCGCTCCACTGACTCGCCCACAGCACCGTCCCCTCCGGAACAGGTCGCCCGCCCAGCGTGGAACCGTCCTTCGCGATCGCCGTCATCAGCCACACCGGAGGGTAGAGACGCAGCGTCTCCTTGATGATCTGCTCGGTCCAGCGCAGGTCCTTGAAGTCGTCGAAGCCCGGCGTACGGCCGTCCAGCACACCGGCCAGCTCCTCGGCGAGCCGCTCGCGCGCCCCCGGATTGCGCGAGAGCAGATACCAGGCCCAGGTCAGCGTCGTTCCGGTCGTCTCGTGGCCGCCGATGTAGAGGGTGACGGCCTCGTCCCTGATCTCCTTGTCGGACAGCCGGTCGCCCTGCTCGTCGCGGGCGGCGAGCAGCCTGCTGAGGAGGTCGTCGCGGTCCGCGCCGCCGCGGTGCCGCTCCTCGGTCACCCGGTTCACCTCGCTGTCGATGACGGCGACGGCCTTCTTGAGCCGTCGCCGTCCCGGCGTCGGGATCCAGGGCGGGAGGAAGAGCGTGAGGCCCCGGAACTCGTCGCCGATGGCCTGCTGCGCGATGTCCATGGCCGGGCCGATGGTGTCCTCGCGGCCCGCCGTGTCGGTTCCGAAGAGGGTCCGTACGGCGATGCGCTGCGTGAGGCCCAGCATCTCCCGTCGTACGTCGATGTGCTGACCCGGCTGCCAGGTGTCGGCCAGCGCCGACGCGCAGTCGGTCATGGTGTCGGCGTAACCGCGGACCTGGCGGGGGCGGACCACCGGCTGCACCAGCGCGCGTTTGCGCCGCCACGCGGCGCCCTCCGAAGTGACGACGCCGTCGCCGAGCACCAGCTTGAAGGCCCAGCCGAGTTCGGGGTGGCGGTAGTCGGTCTCGACCTTCTTGAGCAGTTCCCCGATGTGCTCCGGCTGGGAGAGGAACAGCGCCCGCTGCGGGCCGAGCCGCCAGGAGACGACATCGCCGTGTGCGCGCAGCCGGGCGAAGAAACCGAGCGGGTCACGGGAGAAGGCCGGGAGGTTGCCGATCAGCGGCAGTTGCCGGGGGCCGGGCACCGGCGTGGCGGAGAGGTCCGGTCCGGGCGTGTCATGGCCGGTGGGGGAGGACGTACCCGTGGTCATCTGAGGTCCTTGGCGCTGGAGGCGGCGTACCGGTGTTCCGTACGGTTGCGTACGGCATCAGCAAAGCCGCCGCGCACGCCGTGCGCCAGACGACATTCGGCCCGTGATCGCACCAGCGCGGTCCGAATTCGGCGGGCGGACCGGGCGGGCATCAGGACGGGACACGGAAGTCCCCCCACCGCCGAACGGCGATGGGGGGAACGGTACTTCGGCTCCGGTCGGCCCGGCCCCGGCTCAGCCCACCGGCGTCCGCGAGACCGGCTTGTCGCCGTCGGCCGCCGCCTGCTTGGCCTCCTCGGCGAGCCGTTCCATGCCGCTGGTCGTCTTGAGCGGCTTCTCCTTGATGAACACCACGGCCACCAGCGCGAGCGCGGCGAACGGGGCGGCCACCAGGAACAGGTCCGCGGTCGCCAGACCGTACGCGTTCTCCACGATCTCCCGCATGGGCGCGGGGAGTTTCGTCATGTCCGGTACGGCGTCGCCCGATCCGCCGGCCGCCGCTCCGTCGCCCGTTCCCAGGCTCTTGGCCAGCTCCGAGGCGACCCGGTTGGCGAGGATCGCGCCGAGGACGCTGGTGCCGATCGTGCCGCCCATGCTGCGGAAGAACGACAGTACGGAGGTGGCGGCGCCCAACTCGGAGGCGGGGACGTCGTTCTGGGCGGCGAGGACCAGGTTCTGCATCAGCAGGCCGACGCCGGCGCCGAGAACGGCCATGTAGAGGCTGAGCAGTCCGAAGCCGGTGTCGGCGTCGATCGTCGACAGCATGGCCAGACCGGCGGTCATGATGACGCCACCCGCGATCAGATAGACCTTCCACCTGCCGGTGGCGCTGATGATGTGGCCCGCGGCGGTGGACGAGACGAGCAGACCCAGGATCATCGGCAGGCCCATCAGCCCCGCCACGGTCGGAGACTTGCCGAGCGCGATCTGGAAGTACTGCGAGAGGAAGACCGTGCCGCCGAACATGGCGACACCGACGAGCAGGCTCGCGATCGTGGTGAGCGTGACGGTGCGGTTGCGGAAGATGGTGAGCGGGATGACGGGTTCCGGGACCCGCGCTTCCACGTAGACCGCGGCGACGAGCAGCAGCACACCACCGCCGGTCAGCACGGCGGTCTGCCAGGACGCCCAGTCGAACTGGTTGCCCGCCAGGGAGGTCCAGATGAGGATCGCGGAGACACCCGCGACGATCAGGAACGCGCCCAGGTAGTCGATCTTCACGTCCCTGCGGACGGTGGGCAGGTGCAGTGTGCGCTGGAGCAGCGCGATCGCGATCAGCGCGAAGGGCACACCGATGAAGAAGCACCAGCGCCAGCCCAGCCACGAGGTGTCGACCATGACACCACCGACCAGCGGTCCCGCGACGGTGCCGACGGCGAACACCGCGCCGAACATGCCCGCGTACTTGCCCAGCCTGCGCGGCGGGATCACGGCCGCCATCACCACCTGCGCGAGCGCGGTCAGACCGCCGGCACCGATGCCCTGCATCACGCGGCTGAAGATGAGCAGTTCGACGCCCTGGGAGAACCCGGCCAGCAGGGAGCCGACGACGAACATGCCGAGCGAGAGCTGGAGCAGCAGCTTCTTGTTGTAGAGGTCGGAGAGCTTGCCCCACAGGGGCACCGTCGCGGTCATCGCGAGCAGTTCGGACGTGACGACCCAGGTGTACGCGGACTGGCTGGCGCCCAGGTCGGCGATGATCCGCGGCAGCGCGTTCGCCACCACGGTGCCCGCCAGGATGGCGACGAACATGCCGGCCATGAGCCCGGACATGGCCTGGAGTATCTGCCGGTTGGTCATGGAGGTGGGCGCCTGGTCGGGCGCCTCGATTGCGGTCAAGGTGGCCTTCTTATGATTCCGTGGAACGACGGTCGGACGGACCGTCGTCGGTCTGTGCGGACGGTCGACGCAGCCCTGCGGACAGGTGCGTGAAGACGTCCCGGAAGATGTCGGGGAACGCGGCCGTCGGAGACTGCGCGTACCAGTGCTCGACGGAGACTCGTACGGCCGTGCCGGCGACGGCGGCGAGCAGCCGCGGGTACAGCCCGATGTCGGCGTCGGGGCAGGAGTCGCCGGACTCCGCGGTGTCGCCGACGGCGCCGGGGCCGCTCCGCGAACCGCCGCCGGGGTCGAGCCGGTGCGCGATGGTCCGTGCCAGGTCGCGTTCCTCGGCCATGTGCAGGCCGAGACCGCGGGCCAGCAGATGCGGGGACTTCTGGAGGACCTTGGCGCGCAGGCTCCACACCTCGTGCCGCTGCTCGACGTCGGCCAGTTCGGCGGCCATGGCCTCGCGTACCGCTTCGAGCGGGGACAGCTCGGCGGGGGCGTCCCGTACGGCGCGCCGGATCCGTTCGCCGATCTGCGTGTCCATCATGACGAACGCGTCGTCGTGGCTGTCGAAGTAGTTGAAGAACGTCCGCGGGGAGACACCGGCGGCGTTGCTGATGGCCTCGACGGTGACGTTCTCCGCGCCGTGCTCGGCGGCGAGCCGTACGGCCGCCTCGCTCAGCGCCGCGCGCGTGGCCTGTTTCTTGCGCTCCCGGAGACCCGCTCCGGCACCCTTTGTCGTCACACTTTGCATGGTATGCAAATGTGCAGTCTCTGCAAAATTAATTGGGGGCGCGGTAGTACCGAAGGGCCCTCGGAATGGTATTCACGCTGCTCAGAAACCGTTTGCGGCGCATTGTCCGCACGGTGTAAGAATCACAATTCCCGCGCAGGCTACACTGGAGATCAGGAGGCCCCCAGGCCCTGACTTCCCGCTGCCCCATGAGTGTGGGCAGCAGTACTGGTCCTCGGTGAGGATGTCAGCGGCATTCGCAGCGGCCATACCCAGTTGTCGCGTCGGCGGAGTGGTCCACGTCCAACCGCACGCAGCGAACCGAGCTGTGTGATGCAGTCGCCCACCCGTCCACGACCGGCAGCGCCGTCCCCCCTGGCTTGTGTCCCCACCTGCCAACCTGCCTGCCGCGCCGTCATACACCGGCACACGGTCGTGACCCATTTCGAAAGGCGTGGCCGTATGTCAGTCAACACCGCCGGTACCGTGGAGGATTCCGCGGCGCCGGTACCAGGCGCCGATCTCGCGGGTGAGGCCGCGGAACAGGCGTGCAAGGAGACGGGCAGCGATTTCGCGCGACTCTCCAAGAAGATCGTCGCCGCCGGTCTGATGCGGCGCCGGCCCTGGTACTACACCCTGCGCATCGGCGTCATCACCGCTCTCTTCGCCGCCGGTTGGACCGCCTTCGCGCTCGTCGGCGACAGCTGGTGGACGCTCGCCGTCGCCGCGTTCCTCGCCGTGGTCTTCGGCCAAGTCGCGCTCGTCGCCCACGATGTGGGTCACCGTCAGGTGTTCCGGCTGCGCAAGGCCAGTGTGCGCGCCGGGAAGATCGCCGGAAACCTCGGCATCGGCATGGGCTACGGATGGTGGCAGGACAAGCACTCCAGGCACCACGCCAACCCGAACCACGAGGAGTTGGACCCCGACGTCATCCCCGACATCCTCGTCTGGACGCAGGGTCAGGCCAGGGCCGCCAAGGGGCTTCCCCGTCTGATCGGCCGCTCGCAGGCGTTCCTGTTCTTCCCGCTCCTCACGCTCGAGGGCTTCAATCTGCATGTCGCCGGTGTGCGCGCGCTGGCCAACCGCTCGCTGAAGCAGCGGACTTCGGAGGGTGTTCTGCTCTTCACGCACTTCGCGCTCTACCTCGGCGCGCTGTTCGTGGTGCTGCCGCCCGGCAAGGCCGTCGCCTTCCTCGCCGTCCACCAGTGCCTGTTCGGTCTCTACCTGGGCTCGATCTTCGCGCCCAACCACAAGGGCATGCCCACCCTGTCCGGCAACGACCGGCCGGACTTCCTGCGGCGACAGGTGCTCACCTCCCGCAACGTGCGCGGCGGCTGGTTCACCGACATCGCGCTCGGCGGGCTCAACTACCAGATCGAGCACCACCTGTTCCCGAACATGCCGTCGCCGCAGCTGCGCGAGGCGCAGCCGATCGTCCGGCAGCACTGCGAGGAGCTGGGCATCAGCTATCTGGAGACCAGCCTGATCACCTCGTACAGCCAGGCCCTGCGGAGCCTGCACCACGCTGGTGCCCCGATCAGGGAGTCGGTGGCGGCCAAGGCGGACACCGAGGCCGGCACCGAATCCGGGACCAAGCCGGGGACGAAGACCGACGCCAAGGTCGATGCCTAGGACGCCGGGTCCGAACCCGTCGTGAGATGAACGACGTTGGACCGCTCGCCGTAGACGAAGGCGCGTACGCGGTACGACGCCCGCTTCTCCTCGGGCAGGGTGATCAGTCCGAACGAGTTGATGTCCGGATTCAGCAGTGCCACAGGCCGGTAGCCCTCGCTGCCGGCCTGTCGTACTTCCAGCAGGTGACCGTCCTCGCCGGCGGCGCGGTCCGTCCAGGTGAAATGGATGCCGGTCGCGTGCTTGACGGTCGCTTCGAAGTCCGCCGGGGCGGCCGCCGCGTCCGTGTCGGCGCCGCCCGCGCCCCGCGCCGTCAGCGGCACCGTCCGCACCTTCGGACCTCTGACGGTACGAGGCGTCAGCCACTTCTCGTTGCCGGTCAGTTCCCGCTCCGAGGGCTCGCCGGGCGGCAGGGCGACCTCGACCGCCGGGGACGCCGGGCCGAAGTAGGGGCGCAGCCGGTAGTAGAAGGGCGTCTCGGGCATCAGATCCGGATGCCGGTACGTGGTGCGGCCCGGCGGCATGAACTCCAGCACCGTGTACGGGCCCGCCTTCTCCGTCGCGAACTCCACCGTCCGCCCCGCCACGCCGGGCTCGTCTCCCGTCCAGCGCAGCGTGATGTCGATGGGGGAGTCGAGCGTCGCCGCGAGCCGCGCCGAGGTCTCCGCCGGCGCCTTCCTCACCTCCGGTGACGAGGAACAGCCCGCCAGCGTCAGAACGGCGAGGGCCGCGGCGATGGTGGCGCGCGGTCGAAGCGGCACGGTGTTCGTCCTTCCGGGCTGTGGGGCGTGGGGGGGAGTGCGCGGTGACCGCGCGTGGCATGCGCTCGCGGCGCGGCGCGTCGCGCGGTCACCGGACCGGGAGGCGCCTCGACCGCCCTACTTGCGCCAGAACTTGACGCCGCTCCACACCACGGTGGCGGGCCCGCTGCCGCTGTTGGTGCGGTAGGCGCCGAACTTGTCGTAGAAGCTCCCGCCGGGGCTCGCGTAACTGTGCTTCAGGGAGCCGTTGATGTACGTGCGGTGCTCGCTGCCGACCTGGTGCACGGTGTTCACCCGTACGGTGGCGCCGACCGTGCCCGCGTTGGACAGTGTGGCGCCGCCGTGGACCGCGTACAGCCGTCCGCCGCGCTCGCCGGCCAGCATGAAGAACGGACCGGCGGCCGATTCGTTGAAGGTCTGCTTGAGGCTGATACGGGTGCCGCCCATGCTCGCGATCCGGAAGTAGCCCTCGAACTGCCGGGTCCCTCCCGTGTAGGTGGCGTACCGCCGCTCGGCGCGCTGGTCGCCGCTGCCGGTCGAGCAGGTGAGCGTGAAGGTCAGGTTGTCGACCTGGCCGCAGCCCCTCTCCTGGACGGTGAAGGAGGGTGACGTCGAGGTCCACCCTCCGGGTTCGACTTCCGCGTACGCGTTCGGCGCCGTCAGCGGCATCGCCGCGGCGGCGATGAGAACAGTGACGGTGCGCCTGAGTCTGGGCACGTCTCATCTCTCCGTTTCGGTGGGGGCATCGCGCTGGAGTCGCATCAGAGTAGAAGTGTCCACGTCAAGCAACAAGAGATTCAGCGGAACTTCACGAGGTTCACGACCATGAAAGGGCAATGGGCGTGAAAGGGGTATATGGCAGTGCCCCGCCGGTCATGTGCGACCGGCGGGGCTATGTATGTGAACGAGTGTTCCGGGGTGGGGCCCGTTGTCAGACGCTGTGGGGCAGGTCCTGGACGGTGCGCAGCAGAGTCTCGGGGAGTGCCAGGTTCCATGCGGTGATGACCGGGTTGCCGTGTTCCGTACCGAGCCTGGACACCGTTCCGGTCTCCAGCTGGAACAGCGCGCCCTCGGTCGCGGTGAGCCCCAGATAGCGGGCGGTGAGCACTCGCAGGAAGTGGGAGTGGGCCACGAGCGCGACGTCCTCGTCGCCCGCGCGCTCGGCGGCGGCGCGGACGTCGGCGAGTACCCGGTCGGCCCGGTCGCTGACGTCCGACGGGCTCTCGCCCGGCTGGTCGCCGGGGCCCGGTGTGGTCCCGTCCGTCCACAGGTTCCAGTCGGGGAGCGTGCGGCGGATCTCCTCGGTGGTCACGCCCTCGTACCCGCCGTAGTTCCACTCGTGCAGATCGGGATTGATGCGGGTGGATCGCAGCCCGGCGAGTTCGGCGGTGCGACGGGCCCGCGCGAGGGGGCTGACCAGCGTCACGCCGATCCGCCGGTCGGCCAGCAGGGGGACCAGGGCGCGGGCCTGGTTCTCGCCGTGGTCGGTCAGTGGCAGATCCGTGTGGCTGGTGTGCTGCCCGGAGAGCGACCACTCGGTCTCGCCGTGTCTGATGAGGATCAACTCGCCCATGGGTGCTGTCCGTTCGTTCGTACTGGGGCGTACTGGGAGCTCTGGTGTGCGGGGCCCGCGCGGGGCGACGCCGCCCTCCGGCCGGTCCGGCTCCACGATCCCATCACGCCGGGGTCCGTACGCCCGGGGGCGCGCCCGGCGCGGGAGCGCGTGCCCGTGGTGCGACTCACAGGCGCCCCCGCCGGGCGGAGGGGAACACCGCACCGTGGGTGAGCGTTCATCCATACGTGGTCGCGGGGGAGAAGTGACGGCTCCGCGACCACCCCGAACGAGCCCCGGCTGGTCCATCCCCCGAACCAGCCGGGGCTCTCCCTGTCCCGGCCGGGGACCGGACGGACCCTAAGGGCTGTCCCGTAACCCCTGGCGGGCGCACGACGGGACAGCCCTTAAGGGCTCAGACGTCGTCGCCCGGATCCCAGTCCAGCAGCCGCACCTTCGCCACCGTGCGCACATGACGGCGCATCGCCGTCGCCGCCGCCTTCCCGTGCCGCGCCTCGATCGCTTCGAGGATCGCCCGGTGCTGGGTGAGTGAGCGGTGGGGGCGGCCCGGCTGGCGCAGCGACTCGTTGCGGCTCTCGGTGATCTGCTCGGCGATGGAGCGCATGAACTCGGCCAGCAGGCCGCTGTGGGCCGCCGCCGTCACCGCGGCGTGGAAGAGCCGGTCACCCTCCACGCCGGGGCCGCCCGCCCCGATCTCGCCGGCCATGTGATCGAGCGCGTCCCGCATCGCGGTCAGATCGTCCTCGGTGCGGCGCTCGGCGGCCAGTTCGGCGAGTTTGGTCTCCAGCGCCTCGCGCGCCTCAAGGACGTCGGGCAGCCGGCGCTTGCGTTCCACGAGCCGTTCGACCGGTTCGGCGTCGAGGCTGTCGCGGACGAGATACGTGCCGCCGCCGTGCCGTACCTCGACGAGTCCCTGCACTTCGAGGACGACGATCGCCTGCTTCACCGACGCGCGGCTGACGCCGAGGCGCCCCGCTAGTTCGCGCTCGGGCGGCAGCCGGTCCCCGGCCCCCAGACCGCCTTCCGCCACATGGTGGCGGAGCCTGTCGAGGACCTGTTCGTACAGTCGTGGCCGGGTCATCGGCCGCAGTGCGTCGGACACACGAACCCCCCATAACTGGTCGTTCGCAGCCTAACACCGGGCGGCCAAGTGGCTGAGCCAATTCCTGTCGAATCCCTTGACGCCTCGGTGGGCCGGTGTTCAAAGTGGTCCAGCCACTTGGCCAATACCGCTTGGCCAGTAATCAACGGCCCCAGGGACGGGAGCCCCGATGTCCGCCGAACTGATCTCGATCCTTGTACTTGTGGTCGTCTTCGTGATCGCCACGACCCGCTCGATCAACATGGGCGCGCTCGCCTTCGCCGCCGCCTTCGGGGTCGGCGAACTCGTCGCCGACCTGGACGCGGACGGCATCTTCGCCGGTTTCCCCGGTGACCTGTTCGTCGTGCTCGTCGGTGTCACGTACCTCTTCGCCATCGCACGGGCCAACGGCACCACGGACTGGCTGGTGCACGCCGCGATCCGGCTCGTACGCGGCCGAATAGTGCTGATCCCCTGGGTGATGTTCGCGATCACCGGAGCACTGACCGCGATAGGCGCCGTCAGCCCGGCGGCCGTCGCGATCGTCGCGCCCATCGCGCTGAGCTTCGCCGCGCGGTACGGGATCAGCCCCCTGCTGATGGGCGCGCTCGTCGTGCACGGCGCCCAGGCCGGCGGCTTCTCACCGATCAGCATCTACGGCTCGATCGTCAACGGGGTGGTGGAGCGCGAGAACCTGCCCGGCAACGAACTCGTCCTCTTCTTCGCCTCGCTCGTCGTCAACCTGATCATCGCGAGTGTCGTGTTCGTCCTGTTCGGCGGTCTGAAACTGAAAGGCCGTGACCTCGCGACCGAGGCCAGGGCGGAAGGCAAGGACGGTGCGGCCAAGGACGGAGACGGAGCCCTGGCGGCCGACTCGGCGCAGCTCAGCCCCGCCCGTATCGCCACCCTGACCGCCCTCGCGGCACTCGTCGTCGCCGTCCTCGTGTTCGACCTCGACGCCGGACTCTCCTCCATCACCCTCGCCGTCGTCCTCAGCACCTTCTGGCCGGACGCGAGCCGCAGGGCCGTCAGCGAGGTCGCCTGGCCGACCGTGCTGCTCATCTGCGGTGTCCTCACCTACGTCGGCGTCCTGGAGGAGATGGGCACCATCGACTACGCGGGCAACGCGGTCGGCGACATCGGCGTCCCCCTGCTCGCCGCCGTCCTGCTCTGCTACATCGCCGCCATCATCTCCGCGTTCGCCTCCTCCGTCGGCATCATGGGCGCGCTCATCCCGCTCGCCGTGCCCTTCCTCGCCCAGGGCGAGATCGGCGCCGTCGGCATGATCGCCGCCCTCGCCGTCTCGGCGACCGTCGTGGACGTCAGCCCCTTCTCCACCAACGGCGCTCTCGTACTGGCCGCCGCCCCCGACGTCGACCGGGAGCGTTTCTTCC
Source organism: Streptomyces sp. NP-1717 (assembly GCF_022695985.1). Classification (GTDB taxonomy): domain Bacteria; phylum Actinomycetota; class Actinomycetes; order Streptomycetales; family Streptomycetaceae; genus Streptomyces. The sequence goes on from NZ_JAAPBF010000041.1 coordinate 34,446, forward strand.
GGCAGTTGATGGTGTACGGAGGCATCGTGGTGGCAGTGGTACCCGCCGCCGTATGGCTGGCACTGGTGGTGCCAGGCTTCGGATGATCAGGTCACCCGGACGACCGGTCAGACTCGTCGACAGCAAGGAGAACGACGCGTGTCCCCTCTCTTCCCGGCCCTCGCGGCGGGTTCCACCCGGCCCGCACTCCAATTCGGCGACCAGGCCCTGAGCCACGCCGAACTGGCCACGGTGGCGGGCGCCCTGGCCGACCGCATCGCCGGTGCGCCACGGGTCGCCGTCTGGGCCACACCCACCCTCGGTACGGCCGTGGGCGTGGTGGCCGCGCTGCTGGCGGGAGTGCCCGTCGTGCCGGTGAACCCCAAGACCGGCGAACGGGAGCTGACGCACATCGTGACGGACAGTTCACCCACCCTCGTGCTCGCCGAACGAGGAGTCGAACTGCCCCCGATCCTGGCCGGGTTGGCGCGCCTGGACACCGACGTCACCGAGGTTGCCGAGGTCACCCACCCCACCGGTGACCCGGGCGCGGCGGCTCGGTGCGCCATCTCGGCAGATTCGGTACGGACGGTGTCGCACGCGAGCTGTCCTCGGGAGCCACGATGCTCTTCGGCGTACCGACGATGTACCACCGCATCGCCGAGGCGCTCGCCGACGATCCCGCGCTCGCGAAGGCGCTCACCGGCGCTCGTCTGCTGGTGTCGGGATCGGCCGCGCTGCCCGTCCATGACCACGAGCGCATCGCGGCGGCCACCGGACGTCGCGTCATCGAGCGGTACGGCATGACCGAGACCCTGATGAACACGAGCGTGCGCGCGGACGGCGAACCGCGCGCCGGCACCGTCGGCGTCCCGCTGGCCGGGGTGGCGTTGCGGCTGGTCGACGAGAGCGGCGCCGCGATCGCCGCGTACGACGGTGACACCGTCGGCGAGATCCAGGTACGCGGCCCGAACCTCTTCACCGAGTATCTGAACCGCCCCGACGCCACCGAGGCCGCCTTCGACGACGGCTGGTTCCGCACGGGCGACATGGCGATCCGGGACCCCGACGGCTATGTACGGATCGTCGGGCGCAAGGCCACCGACCTGATCAAGAGCGGCGGCTACAAGATCGGCGCCGGTGAGATCGAGAACGTGCTCCTGGAGCACCCGGGGGTGAGGGAAGCGGCCGTCACCGGGGAGCCCGACGAGGACCTCGGGGAGCGGATCGTCGCCTGGATCGTCCCCGCGCAGGCCGACGCCCCGCCGTCGGCGGAGGAGCTGGCGGCGCACGTCGGGGCTCAGCTCGCCTCGCACAAGAGGCCGCGCACCGTGCGGTATCTGGAGGCGCTGCCCCGCAACGACATGGGCAAGATCATGAAGCGGGCCCTCCATGGCTGAGCGGATGAGCGCCCGGCAGGCGATCGCCTCCCTCACCGGAGCGACCTCGCGGGGCGCTCCCGCAGGCTTCACCGAACTGCCCACGCCGAAGGACACCTCCGCCCCTGACGGTCCCCTCGCCTGGCGGGGTTACGACGAGTCCCGCGCCCGCGCGGCGGCACGCACCGGCGAGGACGAGTCGGTCGTCTGCGGCACCGCGCGCGTCGGTGACACCGAAACGGTCCTGATCTCCTTCGAGTTCGGCTTCCTCGGCGGATCGCTGGGGGAGCGCACCGGAGACCGGCTGGAGGCCGCGTACACCCACGCCCGTGAACGGCGGCTGCCCGTCGTCTCGTTGATCGCCACCGGCGGCAGCCGTATGCAGGAGGGCATGCTCGCACTGCTCCAACTCCAGCGCGTGGCACGGCAGTCGGCCCTGACCCGGGCGGCGGGGCTGCCCCAGATCGCGGTGGTGCGCGACCCGACGGCGGGCGGTGGCTGGGCCACCCTCGGCGCCGGCGCCGATGTGATCCTGGCCCTGCCGGGCGCCCAGATCGGGTTCGCGGGTTCGCGGGTACGGCCGCCGGACGCGGACCCGTACGCGTACACCGCCGAAGCACAGCTGACGGCCGGTCATATCGACGCGGTGGTACGGCAGGAGGACCTGCGGGGCACCGTCGGCCGCTGGCTGGCGCTGCTGACGGGCGGTGCCACCGGACCGGGGGCCCCTCCCGTGACGGCCGCCGAGCCCCCCGCCGGACTCGGCCACGCGGCGCCGCCCGCCACCGGCTGGGAGGCGGTGAGTCTGGCGCGCGACCCCCGGCGTCCCCGCGCCGAGGCGTACCTGGCCGCGTACTTCACCGGCCGCGCGTCCATCAACGGGGACCGGAGCGGTGGCACCGACCCCGGAATGCTGTGCGGGTTCGGCGTGCGCGACGGCCGTACGGTCGCGTACGCCGCCCAGTGCGGCACCGCGACCCTCCCCGCCGGCTATCGCACCGCGGCCAGGCTGATCAGGCTCGCGGACCGGCTGGGACTGCCCGTCCTCACGCTCGTCGACACCCCCGGCGCCGCCAACGACGCCGAGGCCGAGCGCTCCGGAGCGGGAGGCGCGATCGCTGATCTCTTCGCCGCCGTGTCCACCGCCCGCGTACCCGTCACCACCCTGCTGATCGGCGAAGGCGGTTCCGGCGGAGCCCTGGCACTGGCGGCGCCGGGCAACACCTGGGCCACACCGGACAGTTACTTCTCCGTCATCGCGCCCGAACTGGCGACGGCCATCCTCAAGCGGCCTCCCGAGGAGGCCCGCGCGACGGCCGGCGAACTGAAGCTGCGTCCCCAGGACCTGCTGTCGCTGGGGGTGATCCGGGGGATCGTCCCAGCCGCGGGGAAGTGAAGTCCGCCGATTTCTCATGGGCCTCTCACCAGGTTTGTCGGACCATATGCCTATGGTGAGTGGGTGACGCAGACGACTCCGCCCGGCTGGTATCCGGACCCAGGACATGACGGTGAAGGCCCGCCTCAGGAACGGTGGTGGGACGGGTCGGCCTGGACCGACATGGTCCGTTCCGACTCGGCGACGGCCTGGAGCGCGCCTTCCGGTCCTGGCGCGCCCTCCGGCCCCGGCGCGCCAGGCATGCCGCCCTACCCGGCGGCGCCGCCACCGGGCGCCGGCGGGCGCGGCCGCCGGATCGCCCTCGCCGTCACCGCGGCCGTGGTGGTGCTGGCCGTCGTGGGAGGCTTCCTCCTCCTCGGGGACGACGGCGACAGCTCGGCGGACAGCGCGAGTTCGACGCCGTCGACAGCGCCCAGCAAGCCGGGCCAGGAGCGACCGGCACCCGACGACTCGCAGCCGCCCGGCGGCCCCGACGCGCCCGACGGGGGCGGCGAGGACGGCGGACCCCAGCAGGAGGTCCCGACCGAGGAGGGTTACGCCACCGACCTGGCCAGCGGCATCAGCATTCCGGTGCCGGAGGGCTGGAGCGGCCAGTCGGGCCCGGTCGGCGCCGGAGTGAGCACCGGGGAGCACCCGTGCCCGGGCGACCCGGGCGAGTCCTGCGTACGCGGCGGGGTGAACTCCGTCCCGGCGATCGCCCTGGAGATCAAGGCCACCACCGCCAAGGCGGCGGCCGAGGCCGACATCAAGAAGAACGCCGAGGAGTCCTACGGCGGCGAGAGCTACGGAGAGATCTCCTCCCACGAGGAGCTGAAGTCCGAGGCGGTGACCGTCGCCGGCAAGAAGGGCTACCTCGTGCGGTGGAAGGTCGTCACCGGCAAGGGCGACGACGGGTACGTGCAGTCGCTCGCCTTCCCGTCTCCCGCCCCCGGCGCACAGGGCATGCTGATCATCGTGCGCTCCGGATTCGACATCAACGACAAGGCGCCCAAGCTGCCCGTGATGGACGAGATCACCGGCGGCATCAAGGTCGCGGCGGGGGGTGGCGCGGGCGCGGGCGAGAAGGTCTGAGACCGGACCGCCGCGGAGGCTTCTCCTCGATCGCCGGACGGACCGTGAACGCGGCCCGTCCGGCGATCGACGGCGAACCGGCCGCCGGGCGGGGGATCAGGGCAGCGGTTCGGCCATGGCGCTCAGATGGATGCCGACGAGCCGCCACCCGTATCCGTCTCCCTCTTCCCCGTCTCCGTTCCCGCTCCCGTCCCCGCCCTTCGCCAGGAACTGGGTCGCGCGGAAGCGCCCGTCGGCGTCCCTGCCGTCGACGATGCTCTGCTGACACTGCACACCGATGGCCACCGCCGCGTCGCCGTGCCGGCGTACCTCGACCTCCGTCCAGTCGAACGAGTCATGGATGAGGTCGCCCGTGGCGTACCGCTCCAGCCACCGGGCCTTGTCGAGGATCAGTCCGCGCGGACCGACCCCGCGGAAGTCGTCCGCGAGCAGCCGGTCCAACATGTCGATGTCGCCGTTGAGTTCGGCCTTCGCCCACCGCCGGCCGAACTCGGCCAGATCCCTGTCCATCCGCTCTCTCCCCGTCCGCCACGCCACGAGTGCTCCGTCGTCGCCCCAGACTCCACCGGTACGGCTGACGGCGCATCGGCTCGCCGGATGGCCCGCGACTACTGCGCGGGGAGTAGCGGGGGAGTGCGGGGACGAGAGTGCTACCACCGGCGTAGACGCACGCTTATGCCAGTGAGCGTCACGGCCATGTCCGGCGGGGCCGCCCCGTACTTGACTGAACGCATGACACCGAGCACGCACCACACGCACAGCACAGCGAACACACCGGCCGCCGAGGCGCGGACGACCCTGGTCACCGGTGGTACGGGCAAGACCGGACGGCGCGTGGCCGCCCGGCTCACGGAGCGCGGACTGCCGGTTCGCATCGCCTCACGCGGCGGCGGGACCCCCTTCGTGTGGGAGGAGCCCGACACCTGGGACGGCGCACTGGACGGTGTCGGAGCCGTCTACCTCAGCTACTACCCGGACCTCGCCTTCCCCGGCGCGGCCGAGACCGTCGGAGCGTTCGCCGAGCGCGCCGTCGCCAAGGGCGTACACCGCCTGGTGCTGCTTTCCGGGCGAGGTGAGGAGGGCGCCCTGATCTCCGAGGGGAAGGTGCGAAGCAGCGGCGCCGACGTGACCGTCGTCCGGGCGAGCTGGTTCAACCAGAACTTCGACGAGGGCTTCTTCCTCGAGCCCGTTCTCGCGGGGGAGCTGGCCCTGCCGACCGGAGACGCGGTCGAGCCCTTCGTCGACGTCGACGACGTCGCGGACGTCGCCGTCGCGGCGCTCACCGACGACCGGCACATCGGCAGGACCTACGAACTGTCCGGACCCCGGCTGATCGGCTTCGCGGAGATCGCCGGCGAACTGTCCAGGGCCACCGGCCGGGAGATCACCTACGCACCGGTCACGCTTGAGGAGTACCGCGACTTTCTCCTCTCGGTGGGCGCCCCCGCCGACTTCGCCGACCTGTTCGAGCTGATCAACGACGGGCGCAACGCCCATGTCGTGAACGGCGTCGAGGAGGTCCTCGGCCGCAGGCCCAGGGACTTCACCGACTTCGCCGCGGACGTCGCGCGCACCGGCGTCTGGCGGCCCTGACCCCGTCATATCGATGATTCCGCGCGCCGGGTGGCGCGGGGTGCGGCACGCTGGGGGTATGGAAGCGAGCTCAGACGATGCATTCGACGACGCGGCGGCCCGGCGGCTGCTGGAGGTCGGGAAGCGTGAGGAGGAACTCCGCGAGGAGTTCCGGGTGGACGGCCCCGAGTGGGAGCGGATGTCCGTCTCCCACTACACGGCCTACGCCGCGATGATCCACGAGGAGGGCGGCTGGCGGCAGTTGTTCCCCGCCGTGCCCTTCGAGGAGGAGGCGCGGCTCGATCTCGGCGCCGTGCTGCGCGCACGGGGCGCGCACGCGGGGGAGTTCGCCGGCCGCTTCGGCCGGGCGGCCGACGCGGTGGAACGTGGTGAGGACCAGGTGATCATCGCGGAGGACGTCTTCCGGATGGTACGGGTCGAGCAGACGGTCATCATGACGAGTCACGGGCCGCAGACCCCCCGGGCGGGCGACCGGGAGTTTCCCGACGAACTGGACGAGCGGCCCGGAGCCGGTGACTGACGTCCGGGACACCGGGGATCGAGTGCGCCGCCCCGCCCCGACGGGGGTGGGGCGGGACGGCGCACGGTCTGTCTGACGTATCGTCAGGAACCGCCCCGGGCAACCGGTTCGGCCGCCGAGGTCACCAGATAGGCGCTCCAGATCAGCGCCGCCGGGTCGTCCCCGCCGTTCTCCAGCACCACCTGCTTCCCCGTCTTCGCGCTCTCGCCGAACAGCCCGATCGACGTCACCAGGTCCGGAGCGGAACCGACGAACCACTCCGCTTTCCTGTCGTCGGTGTGGCCCGAAGCCCCCGTACCGACACCGACGTCCGCCGCGTCCGACAGAGGCGGCACGGACCCGTCAGGCCAACGCGTCGCGCCCGCCGGGCCCTTCCCCGACAGAGAGGCGTGAGCGAACCGCGCCGCCACGCTGCCGATCACCCGGTCGCCGGTCGCGTCGGGCAACTCCACGGTCCGGTCGCCGCGCCGCGCGGACTTCACGATCGACGGGGTGACCTTCCTGCCGTCGTTCGCCAGGGTGGCGTGGACCCCGGCCATCTCCAGCGGACTCGCGCCCATCAGCCCGAGGGACGTCGCCTGCGGCGCGGCGAAGCCGGCCGGTTCCGCGGTCATCCCCAGCCGCTTCGCGGTCCGCCTGATCGCACGCGTGTCCACCGCTCCACGGTCCTTCTCGGCCTCCATCCGCGCGGCGAGAACCACGGGTGCGAAGGTCGGCCCCGCCTGGTAGTCGGCGCGTGTCGCGTTGTTCAGGTAGTGCCGCAGGTAGTCGTCGCCGCCGTACAGGGCCACGATGCGCCCGGACCTCGGATCGACGGACGCGGCGCCCACCTGCCGGTCCGGATCCGGCTTCGGCGTGTCCGGTCCCTTCGGTGCCTTCGACCGCGGGACGGGCACCGACGCGCCGAGCCCCGCGGACACCGCCTCGCGCAGCGCCTCCTGCCTCTTGGGCTCGATGTTCAGCGTGATCCGCCAGCCACCGCCCGCCAGTTCCTGCTCACCGACGCCCGCGGCGATCAGCTCACGCCGGGCGGTGTCCACCAGGTACCCGGCCTGTCCGGCCAGCTCCGCCGAGGCCTTCGGGTCCAGGGGCACCGGGAAGCGCATCTCCCGCCGGTCGTCCTCGTCGAGCCACCCCTCGCCGACCATGTTGTCCAGCACATAGCCCCAGCGCGCCTTGGCGTTCCTCTTGTCGGCGGGGGAGGCGACGGCCCAGTCGTAGCGGCTGGGCGCCTGGAGCAGCGCGGCGAGATACGCGCCCTCCTCGACCGTGAGGTCGTCGACCTCCTTGTCGTAGTACGAACGGGCCGCCGCCTGGACGCCGTACGCGAGCCGGCCGTAGTAGCTGCTGTTGAGATATCCGGCCAGGATGTCGTCCTTCGAGTTGTGCCGGTCGACCTTGAGGGAGATGAACAGCTCCTTCACCTTGCGGGTGACCGTCTGCTCCTGGCTGAGGTAGTAGTTCTTCACGTACTGCTGGGTGATGGTCGAGCCGCCCTGCTTGCCGCCGCCGGTCACCGTGCTGAAGATGCCGCGCGCCGTGCCGGAGAGCGAGACACCGGAGTCGCTGTAGAAGTCCTTGTTCTCGGCGGCGACGAAGGCCCGCCGCACATCCTCGGGGACCGCGTCGAGCGGTACGGACTCGCGGTTGACCTCCCCGGTCCGGGCGAGTCTGGTGCCGTCCGCGAACAGATAGACATTGCTCTGTGCCTTCGCCTGCTCATTGGCTCCCGGGATGTCGATGACCAGGTACATCACGGTGAACGCCGCGATGAGCAGGAGGCACACGGTGACGCAGGCGGCCAGGGCCTTGCGCCAGGTGAGGAGGCGACGGATACGCATACGCATGGCGTGATCCTCGGCGCCGAAGATCTTCGTCAGGGCGAAGGAAGGTGTCGACCTGCGCGCGGAGTTGTATCGGCTGCGTATCGGCCTGCCACCGGGGCGGCGTGAGGGGTGGTTCCTCCCGACTGCCGGGCGGTACAGGTGTGTTGGACCCGGCCTAGGGCCTGTCTTCAAAGTCCCGCCTGGCCCGCGGCGGCTGGTACGGCACCTCGCCGCGTTGTCGGACCCGGCCGAGTACGCCCGGTACGAGGCCGGTCCTCCGCCTTGCGATGCACCGCACCAGCCGCCGCGGGCCTCGCCCTACGGGCGGACGGCGCTACTTTGAAGACA